>CAYPTW010000051.1:0-17079 GCA_964413755.1 uncultured Thioalkalivibrio sp.
GCGGCTTCGCACTGTCGGCGGCGCGCTCGCTGATCTTCAACGCGGTGCTTGCCGAACGGATCGCGAGCGGCAGTTGGGAGAGCGCTGCCGCGGGTGACCCGGTGCAGCTCGACGGCAGCGGCAGCTGGTTCATCGCCGAGGCCGGCGACGAGGACTTGCCCGGCCGGCTGGCGGCGCTGGACGTGCATCCGACCGGCCCGCTGTGGGGCCGGGGCGAGCCGCCCGGCAACGGACCTGGCGCCGAGCTGGAGCGTGCCGTTGCCACACGGTTCCCGTTGTTCGCGGAGGGGCTCGCCGCGCAGCGAATGGACCAGGAACGGCGGCCACTGCGCCTGCGCGTAGCCGATCTCACGTGGCGCGTCGAAGGCGGCGTGCTCGAGTTGTCGTTCACGTTGCCAGCCGGCGCGTTCGCTACGGCGGTGTTGCGGGAGGTCGTCGAGGTCGACTGATCGCCGCCGTGCCTGGCCGCGGCACCGACCGCGCACCCCTCCCGCTTGGCTCAGATGCCTGCGCGTGAGGCGTGCGCGTCCGCTGTCGCTGCAACGCGGAAATTCGGCCGCCACCGACCCGGCCGACGCCACCATTGCCGAAACCGCTTGCCAAATTCTCTCGGGGGGGGGGTATATATGCGCGCGATAGCCCATATATGGATCTGTGAGCGAGGATGCGCCCATGCCCCGAATCTCGAAGGCTCCTTTGTTGACTACGCCCCATCGGCCGCGCTTCGCCACTTTGCTTGGGCTATTGGTGTTGATGGTCGGGTTGGTCTTTGGTTCCACGGCATCGCTCGGCGCAGAGGAGGAGCCAGCAGATCTTCCAAACGTTACGAAGTGGGGAGACCGGATAAAGAGTCTGACGCCGGCGCAATTTCGGATGCATCTGCGCAGGGCGGTCCAAATTCCAGATGCCCGAGGGGGAGGATCGCGCTCGCAGGCGGCGCAGCCGGCTGACAACGACCGTGCCACGGATCCGGAGAACCGCTGTGGCGAGGAGTCTGACAACCCCGTAGTCCTGGCCTCCGGCAACAAGGTCCTCGACGAGGTGGACTTTGCGACGGCGACGGGGGATTTCGTGCTGTCGCGGACGTATTCGAAGGCGGGCGGGTTTTTCAACGGCTTCGGCAACAACTGGACCTGGAGCTTCAACTACTATCTCGGCTCGTTCGTGACGAACCCCAGCTGGTCGCCGGTGTGCCTGCCGGGGACCTACGAAGGACCGTCGGTCCCATGCCCGCTGTATCCCGGCAAGTACCTGAGCATTACCGCGGTGCGTCCGGACGGGCGCAAGTACGAGTACACCTGGAACGCGAGCACCCAGCGCTACGAGGACTCGCGGCCGCAATCGACGAGCTGGATCACCGAGTCACTGTGGAGCGATCCGGCGTTCAGCCAGCGGACCCTGCAGCGCGAGGACGGCGGCAAAGAGACCTATACCGAGAACGGCCGCATCAAGACCCTGCGCGACGTGCGCAACGTCGGCTACACCTTCAGCTACATCAACCTCGGCAACACCCTGAACAGCATCAGCCATACCTCCGGGCGGAGCATTGCCCTGAGCTGGAGCGGCGGGCGGATCAGTTCGATCACGGCGCCCAACGGCAAGGTGTGGAACTACGGCTACACCAGCGGCCGGCTGACCAGCGTGACCGCGCCCGACAGCCTCGGCGTGACCACCTACCACTACGAGAACACGGCCCAGCCGGACGCGCTGACGGGATATTCCATCGCCGGGGTGCGGCGCACCGAGTACGCCTACTACACGAACGGCAAGGTCCAGTACTCGGGCCTGGCCGGCGGGATCGAGCGCGACACCTTCGTCTACGGGACGAACTACACCGACGTCACCAACGCTCGAGGGCACACCACCCGCTACAACTTCACGACCATCAACGGCCTCAAGCGGCTGACCGGCGTGGACCGGGCCCAAAGCACGGCCTGCCCGGCGGCGGCCGTGACCATCGACTACGACAGCCGCGGCTACGTCGAGCGGCGGGTGGACTTCGCCGGTAACCAGAGCTTCTACACCTACAACGACCGGGGGCAGCTGCTGGAGGAGCGCACCGGCGTGGCACCCGGCGGGAGCACCACCCACCAGCAGCGCACGGTCTACCAGTGGGACGAGCCGCGCAACCTGATGACCCGGGTCAGCCGCTACGGCTCCAGCGGCAGCATCCAGGCCGAGACCGTCTACACCTGGTATCCGGACAGCGACTGGAACCGCAAGCGGCTGCTGCACACGGTGGAACAGTGCGCCCCGACCTGCGCCAGCGGCCAGAAGCGCACCACCACCTGGAGCTACACGTTCCACAGCAACAAGTTGATCAACCAGTTGACGGTGGACGGGCCGCTCACGGGAACGGCCGATACCACGACGCAGCAGTTCAGCAGCCAGGGCAACCTGTTGTCGGTGACCAATGCCTTGAGCCAGGTCACCAGCTTCAGCCAGCACAACGGGCTCGGCCAGCCCGGACGGATGGTCGATCCCAACGGGCTGAGCACCTGGTATACCTACGACGGCAAGGGCCGGCTGACCCAGACCCGGGTGGCGGCCACCGGCGGCGACCGCATCTGGGGCCAGGCCTGGCGGGCGGATGACCAGTTCGCCAGCGCCACCGACCCCACGGGGCGGACCACCAGCCTGTTCTACGACAGTGTGGGGCGGCTGGAGCGGATCGACGCCCCGAGCGCGACCGGGACCGGGTTCGACCGCACCACGCTGGCCTACGACCTGCTATCGAACGTCACCACGCGGACCGTGAGCCACTGGATCTCGGGCTGGTCGTCGACCGTTGTGCACCGTGAGCACTTTGAGTACGACACCGCCGGCTTCCTGCGCCGCAGCTACGGTAACAATGGCCAGGAGCTGGTTTACACCTACGATGCGAACGGCCAGGTCGAGCAGACGGTGGATGCGCTCGCGCGCACGACGACTTACGCCTACGACACCCACGGTCGCCTGCAGTCGATCACCGACCCGGCGAGCGGGGTGACGGCGTTCGGCTACGACGTGCTCGGGCGCCTCGGCAGCGTGCAGGACCCGCGTAACAAGGTCACCAGCTACACCTACAACGGCTTCGGCGACCTGCTGACGCTGCAGAGCCCCGACAGCGGCACCACGACCTACCAGTACGACGCGGCTGGCCGGCGCTGGAAGACGATCCCGGCGGACGGGCGCACCAGCGAGGTGACCTTCGACCTGCTGGATCGCCCGACCCAGGTGCGGGCGTGGTATCCGGGCCAGGGCGCGTGGCAGTATGCGTACTACGGGTATGACACCTGCACCTACGGCCAGGGCCGGTTGTGCAGCGTCAACAACCCCGGGGCGGCGATCAGCTACACCTACACATTGACGGGCGAGCTGGCGAGCGAGGGCACGGTGATCGAGGGCCAGGGGTATACGGTGCAGCATGGCTATGACGTGCACGGGCGGCGCACGCTGACGACGTATCCGGGCGGCGTGGAGGTCAGCTACGGCTATGACACGGCGAGCCGAGTGAACACCCTGCAGGCGAAGGTCGGCGGCACCTGGCGCAACGTGGCCACGGGTGTCACGTACGATGCCGCGGGCCGCATGACCGCCCTGTCCCACGGCAACGGCATCGGCCGCAGCGTAGGGTATGACTGGGACGGCCGGGTGGAGAGTATTGGCGGATCATTGTCGCCGCAGAGCCTGAGCTATGCCTGGAACGCCGGCGATATGATCACCGGGATCACCAACCATGCGTATCCGGCCTTGAGCCAGACGTTCGACTACGATGCCCTGTCGCGGCTGACCGGGGTGACCTCGACCTCGGGCAACCACGCGATCACCTATGATGCGAACGGCAACCGCAGCAGCCACACCTGGGGCGGGGCGATGGATTACTACTGGGTACCGAGCTCGACCGGCAACCGGCTCAGTATGGTGTTCGGGTCTGGGACCCGGGCCCGGAGCTACGCGCACGATGCTGCCGGGCACCGCACTGCGGAGACTATCGCCGGCAACACCATCACGCATGTCTATGACGGGTTTGGTCGTCCGGCCAGCCGCAGCCAGCCGGCGATGAGCATCCAGCAGAGCCACGGGGCTACCGTGGCGCTGCCGGCGGGCACCTGGAGTTATGGCCATGACGGGCTCGGCAGAAGGACGTTCAAGCGGGCGCCGGGCAATGTGCTGACCCGATACCTGCACGGGGCCGAGGGCGGCCTCCTTGCGGAAACCAGCCCCGGCGGCACGACGCTAAGCAGCATTTACCTGTGGCTGAACGGCCAGCCGATCGGGCTGGTGCGTGGCGGGCAGGTGTACCAGGTGCATGCCGATCACCTGGGCCGGCCAGAGATGCTGACCAACAGCAGCAAGGCGATCGTGTGGCGGGCAGAGAACCTGGCGTTTGATCGCAAGGTGGTGACGAGCAGCATCGGGGATTACAACCTCGGGTTCCCGGGGCAGTATTACGATGCCGAGGGGGCGAGCTGGCAGAACTGGTTCCGGACGTACGACGGGTCGGTGGGTCGCTATACGCAGAGCGATCCGATCGGGTTGGCTGGGGGGTTGAATACTTATGCGTATGTTGGCGGGAATCCAGTCTACGACACTGATCCATCAGGACTGGCGACATGGGTACCTATTATGTTTGCGGCTGCTTGCGCTACATATTCCGTTGTCGATGGACTAATGACGGCGCGGAGCTTGAACCAAGTATCCGATACAGGCAGCGATACAGTAGATCGGCTACAGAACCAGTCCGCTGGTGCAGACCCGTGTGACAACAATCACGCCGAGCAGGTCGCGGAACTTCGAGATACGTTTCAAGCTGGCACGAACGATATCGGATCAGAGATTGCTGCTGTAGGTCTCGGGGCGGCTCGAGCATTGGTGGTCGGTGTCACTTGTGCTGCAATATCGGCGAGAACGCTAAGACTTCTGTCTCCATAGTCGCCATGCTAAATTTGTACGCGATAAGCTGCCTGGGCGTTCTATACGTAGTCGGCACTGTTTGGGCCGGCTATCGGCAGCAGCAAGCCATACCTCCTGATCGGATCCGTTCCCAGTACGCGGTGTCCACTCGAGTTCGGGCAATGGCTCCATTTTTTTCCCAGGAGAAGGCGGGCATAAAGCAGGAGCATCTGGCGCAGTTTCGCGTATACCGGACTCGCACCTGGGTCTTCTGGGGCATTCTTGTGGGGACACCGCAAGTCTACTACTTGTTTCTTTTGGGCTTTGTAATCTTAAGGGCTGATGGGGTCTAACATCGCGACCAACCCCGGCGCAGCCATCAGCTAAGCTTGGACGTTGACGGGCGAGCTGGCGAGCGGGGGCACGGTGATCGAGGGCCAGGGATATACGGTGCGACCGCAGGGTCACTAGTAATGTGACGCTGCGGTATTGATGACACACATGCTGTTTCTTGATTGGGTAGTCGCGGCTATCTATATCCTCGCTGCGGGGTCGGCAGGATGGTGGATGGACAATGCGGCGCCCCCAAAAGACGTAATGCGTAGCTATCCGTTTCTAACAACCATGAAGACTATGATCCCGTTCGTTGCGGTCAGAAAGTGGAGCATTTCAGACCAACACGCGGTCGATTTCGAGGGATACCGGCGGAGGATGTGGATCGCCACTGCCATCCTGATCGGATTCGGATGGCTCACGTCGATTTATTTCTGGTTTCGTTTAGCGTGATCTCTAATCCGGTAGACCTGCCCGCAGCCATTTAAGCCCAGTAGAAATCCGCCAGCCACGGCGCCGGCCTGAACCGCCGGTACCACTTGCCGGAGCGGCCGGCGATTGCATCCTCCGGCTTGGGGTCGCCGTGGAAGATCAGCACGCGGGCGCCGGGCGGGAGGCGCGGTGCCAGAAACGGTTTCAGGATCCCGCGCGGCAGGCAGTGCCGCTTGAAACTGCGGCACAGCGGCTCGGGCCAGAACTCGAGCTCGCGCGCCTCGGCCGAGACGTATTCCTGCTCGTTGCGATGCGCCTGGCGAACCTGCCCGGGCGCCGCGTCGAAACGCTGCCAGATGTGGTCCTGGCTGCCCGGCACCCAGCGAAAGACGGACGAGTTGCCGACGCCGGGCTTGCGCCAGTCCCAGTCGTTCGAGATCAGGAAATGGCCGGGCAGGTCGAAGAACACCGACATGTCGCCGGTGATCACCACGTCGAGGTCGAGGTACAGCGTCGGCTCCGCCGGCAGGTCCAGGCCGGGGTGAAACAGTCCGAGCTTGTTCCAGCCGCGCTCCGGCCAGCCCTGGCCAACAGGCACGTGCGGCAACGGACGGGCCTCGATGCGCGGGTCGAGGCCGGCCGCGTCGTCGGTGAAACACAGGAGGCGGAACGGCGGCTCGAGGAAGCGTTCCAGCATCGACAACAGGATGTTGGCGTAGCCGGGACCGTACTTGGTCCCCCATTTCATGCAGACGATCGTGCGGGGCGTGGTCATTCGTGGCGCATGCCTGCCGTCATCCCAGCAGCACGTATACCGCCCCGGTGCCGCCGTCCACCGGCCGCGCCGAGCAATAGGCCAGCACGTCGTCGCGCATCTGCAGCCAGCGCCCGATCTTGCGCTTGATGACCGGTCCGCCATGGCCGGAGCGGTTGCCCTTGCCGTGGATGACGCGCACGCAACGGAAGTTGAGTCGCCCGGCCTCGGCGAGGAACTCGTACAGCGCGGCGCGTGCCTCGACAGCGGTCAGGCCGTGCAGGTCGATCTCGTCGCGCACGCTGATCTCGCCACGGCGCAGCTTGCGAAACAGCGGCAGGCCGACCTGCGGGCGGCGAAAGCCCAGGTGCTCGCCGGTCTCGCCCTCGGCTTCGGGGTTGGCGGCCAGGCTCTCGGCCAGCACCTCGGCCTCGTCGCGGCGGCGGAAGCGCGCGCGCGGCGCAGGCGTGGGGCGCGACGGCGGCTCGTCGCGGCTCTCGATGGGCCGGACATCCTCGACGGCCTTGCGGAACAGCTCGCGGTCGTCGTCTGAAGGGCTCATCGCTGCTTCCTCCGCTGGTTCCACCCGTGGCTCGCCGGTATAGTAACTGCCATCTTCCGGGGCCGGTTGTCCACCCTTGAGAATCCTGCTTGCAAATGACGACGGTTATCGCGCCGAGGGCTTGCGCTGTCTCGCGGAGCACCTGCGTGACCTCGCCGACATCGTCATCGTCGCGCCGGAGCGCAACTGCAGCGGCGCCAGCAATTCGCTGACGCTGGAGCAGCCCTTGCGCCTCACCGAGGTCGGCCCTGACTTCTACTTCGTCAACGGCACGCCGACGGATTGCGTGCACCTGGCATTGACCGGACTGCTCGATGAAGAGCCGGACATGGTGATCTCGGGCATCAACGACGGCGCCAACCTCGGCGACGACGTGATCTACTCCGGCACCGTGGCCGCGGCGATGGAGGGACGCTTCCTCGGCCTGCCCACCATCGCCATCTCGCTGGTGTGGGGCAAGAAGCGGCATTTCGACACCGCGGGGCGCGTGGCGCGGCGGCTGGTGGAGCAGGCGCTGGAGCGCGAACTGCCGCCACAGACGATTCTCAACGTGAACGTGCCCGACGTCGCCTGGGAGGAGCTGGACGGCTTCGAGGCGACGCGGCTCGGTTACCGCCACAAGGCGGAGCCGGTGATCCGCAGCACCGACCCGCGCGGCCGGCCGTTGTACTGGGTCGGCTTCGCCGGCCCCGGCCAGGACGCCGGACCCGGCACGGACTTCCACGCCATCGAATCCGGCCGCGTGGCGGTGACGCCGCTCAAGGTCGACCTCACCCATCACGAGCACGTTGGACGTATCGCCGACTGGCTCGGGGTTGCAGGCAAGTGAACGACCGCCTGGATCACCACGGCATCGGCATGACCTCGGCGCGCACCCGGGACCGGCTGGTACAGCGGCTCAGGGAGCAGGGCATCTCCGATCATCGCGTGCTGGAGCAGATCCGCAACGTGCCGCGCCACCTGTTCGTGGACGAGGCGCTGGCGAGCCGGGCCTACGAGGACACGGCGCTGCCGATCGGCCTCGGGCAGACCATCTCCCAGCCCTGGGTGGTGGCGCGCATGACCGAGGCCATCGTGGCCGAGCCGACCCCGGAAAAAGTGCTCGAGATCGGCACCGGCTGCGGCTACCAGACGGCGGTGCTGGCCGGCATCGTGCCGCAGGTGTTCAGCGTCGAGCGGCTCGGGCCGCTGCTGCGCCGGGCGCGGCCGCTGCTGCGCTCGCTCGACCTGTACAACGTCCAGCTGCGCCATGGTGACGGCTTCGAGGGCTGGAAGCGGCACGCGCCCTACGGCGGCATCCTGGTGACCGCCGCACCCGACGAAATACCGCAGGCGCTGTTGGACCAGCTCGACGAGGGCGGGCGGCTGGTGATCCCGGTCGGCCCGCGCGGCCGCCAGGAACTGATGGAAATCACGCGCCATGGTGACGAGTTCGAGCGCCGCAGCCTCGGCCTGGTCAGCTTCGTGCCGCTGCTCGGAGGTACCGCCTGATGCGCCTGTTCGGGCCGTTGTATGACCGCGTGCTGCGCTGGTCCCGGCATCCGAAGGCGCCGTGGTACCTGGGCGGCCTGAGTTTTGCCGAGTCCAGTTTCTTCCCCATCCCGCCGGACGTGATGCTGGCGCCGATGGCCCTGGCGCGTCCCGACCGCGCCTGGCGACTCGCCCTGCTGACGACCCTCACCTCGGTGGCCGGGGGCGTGCTGGGGTATGTCATCGGCTATTTCGCGCTGGAAGCCATCGAGCCCTGGCTGGTGTCCGCCGGCTACTGGGAGGGCTACATGCAGGCGCGGACCTGGTTCGAGACCTGGGGCTTCTGGGCGGTGCTGGCGGCGGGTTTCTCGCCCATCCCGTACAAAGTGTTCACCGTCGCCGCCGGCGCCCTCGCCATGTTCCTGCCTGCTTTCGTGCTGGCGTCGATCGTCGGCCGTGGCGGGCGTTTTTTCCTCGTCGCCGGGCTGATCCGCTGGGGCGGCGCGCCGATGGAACAGAAGCTGCGCCACAACGTCGAACTCCTGGGATGGCTGCTCGTCGCCCTGCTGTTGCTGGCCTGGTTCATCGTGCAGGCGTGATCGCGCGCTGGCTGCTCGTAGCCGTGCTGATGGTCGCAGTGGCCGGCTGTGCCGAGCTCACGCGCTGGGACCCGTACCCGCCACAGCCGCAGGTCGCGAACCGCCCCGACGTGCACATCGTGCAAGCTGGCGATTCACTGTTCCAGATTGCGTTCCGCTACCGGCTCGACTGGCGCGAGGTGGCGCGCTGGAACGGCATCACGGATCCCAACCGCATCTATCCCGGCCAGCATATTCGACTCAAGCCGGTGCGTGGCAGCGCGGCAGCCGTGGCGAGGACGCCGCCGCCCCCGCCAAGAGAGGGAAATGCTGCACCGTCGCGGGGGACGGCCGTGCCGCCGGCGCGCAGCGCCAACTTGCCGGCACCGCCGTGGCGCTGGCCGGCGCAGGGCGCACTGATCTGGGGTTTTGGCGAGAGTCGTCGTAACCCGACCGGCATCGGCATCGCGGGACGCGACCGCCTGGAAATTCATGCTGCAGCAGACGGCGAAGTGGTCTACAGCGGTAGTGGACTCATCGGTTACGGCCAGCTTATCATCCTCAAGCACAACGATTCGTATCTCAGCGCGTACGGTTACAACCAGTCGCTGAGAGTTGCGGAGGGGGACAAGGTGAAATCAGGCCAGGTCATCGCCCTGATGGGGCGAGGGCCCGGTGACCGTCCCCTGCTGCACTTCGAGATCAGGCGTGACGGCAAGCCGATCGATCCGATGGGCTACTTGCCGGCCCGCCAGGCTCCCTGAAAAGGGTCCTGCCACCCAACCGGGGCGATATGGGCAAGAAGCGCGACAAGGAAGAGCGCGACAAGGAAGAGGGTCGCACGACCGACGTCGACGAGACGCCGGACCTGGACGCGGACGACCCGAACCTCGCCGAAGTCGAGGATCAGGCTTTCGGGTCCGGTGCTGTGACCGACGAGGCCGATACAGACGACGTTGCGCCCGCCGCGCATCATGCGCGCCATGCGGACGGGGAAGCGCCGGACGCGACCCGCCTGTACCTCTCCGAGATCGGTTTCTCCCCCCTGCTGACCGCCGAGGAAGAGGTTTACTTCGCGCGCCGGGCGCGCAAGGGCGACGAGGCGGCGCGCAAGCGCATGATCGAGAGCAACCTGCGCCTGGTGGTGAAGATCAGCCGGCGTTACATGAACCGCGGGCTGCCGCTCTTGGACCTGGTGGAGGAGGGCAATCTCGGCCTCATTCACGCGGTGAAGAAGTTCGACCCGGAGAAGGGGTTCCGTTTTTCGACCTACGCGACCTGGTGGATCCGGCAGTCCATCGAGCGCGCACTGATGAACCAGACCCGCACCATTCGCCTGCCCATTCACGTGCTCAAGGAGATCAACGTCTACCTGCGCACGGCGCGGCGCCTGACGCAGGAACTGGACCGCGATCCTACCGCCGAGGAGATCGCGGTGGCGCTGGAGTGCGAGCCCGCCGAGGTATCGCGCGCCCTGGGCCTGAATGAGCGCCAGGTCACCAGCGCCAGCGTGCAGGGCCGCGACGGCGAGCGCAACCTGCTCGACCTGCTGCCCGGCGCGGAAGACATGGAGCCCGCCAACCAGGCGCAGCTGGACGACGTGCACATGGTGCTCGAGCACTGGCTGGAGCGGCTCAGCGACAAGCAGCGCGCCGTCGTGGAGCGGCGCTTCGGCCTGCACGGTTGCGAGCGCCTCACCCTGGAACAGGTGGGCACGGAGATCGGCGTGACCCGCGAACGCGTGCGCCAGATCCAGCTCGATGCCCTGGCGCGGCTGCGCAGCATCATGGAAAGCCACGGCCTGTCCCTGGACACGCTGCTGGATTGACCGCGGCAGGCTGCGCGGCGCGCCGTGACGCGCTCAGGGCAGTATGATCGCCGCCACCACCGCCCGTTCTTCACCGGCCAGCACGTTGTAGGTACGACAGGCTGCGGCGGTGTCCATGACCTCCAGGCCGATGCCTTTTGCGGCGAGTTGCGCGAACAGCGCGCCGGCCGGGAACCGGATGCGCGACCCGGTGCCGAGCACCAGGATCTCCGGTTCGAGTGCCAGCGCCGGCGCCAGTGCGGCCAGGTCCAGGGCGACGGGGTCCGCAATCGGCCAGTCGCGCAGGAGGTCGCCGGCACTGACGATGAAACTGGCACGCAGCAGGTCTTCACCCACCTGGATCCCTTCCGGACCCACGCGGGTGACGAGGTTGGCGCCCGGCCGGTTGTCGAGTGTCAGTCGCATGCGGTTACGATAATGCATCTGTCCCGCATCTCAAGACGTACTGCCACCCACCGTGCCCACCCTGTTCCTCCCCGGCCTGGAGACGCTCGCGCATGCCGAGGCGCCGCGCCTGCCGGCGCTCGAGCTGTTGCTGGCGCGCGCCCGGGTGCGCGCCGGTGACGACTGCTGGGCGATGCTGGCAGCGCAGGCGGGGGGTGACCTCGGGCGCTGGCCGGTGGGGCCGGTGAGCGCCCTGGCCGACCTCGGGCATGCGCCGTCGGCCTGCCTGCGGGTAGAGCCGTTGGGCATGGATGCGGAACAGCGCGGCGCGTTCCGGCTGCGCGCACCGTCGCTGGACCTCGCCGTGGATGAAGCCCAGGCCCTCGCGGCAGCGTTCAACGCGGCTTTTGCGGACGACGGCGTGCGCCTGGAAGTGGCCACGCCGACGCGCTGGTACCTCTGGCAGACGGAGTCGGCCAGTCCATGGCAGGGATTCGACGTGCCGCCCCTGCTGCTCGACCCGGCGCGACGGCCGGCGCCCCCGGAGCCCGAATTGCGCAGGCTGTTGTCGGAGACGGAAATGCTGTTTTTCGCGCATCCCGTAAACGCGGCCCGCAGTGAACGCGGCCTGCCGCTGGTCGCGGGGCTGCATCCCTGGGGCGGCGGGCGACTGGATCCGTCCGTCCCAGCTGCTGTCGAGGCGCCTGCCGCGAATGGATTCGACACGGCGGGAGACGGCGAGCCTTACCTGGCCGGGCTGCGCCGCCTGGGCGCATTGCCGGCGCGTGGCGCGGGGCCGGTGGAGTCGGTGGTGTGGCCGCTGGCTCCCGAGGCATTCCGGGTCGAGGCGTTGGATGACATCGATCGCGTCGCCGTCAAAACGATGCTGGCACGTGCCCGGCGCAGTCCCGGTGCGCCCCTGCAGCTGGCCACCGGGCGTGCGGTGCACGAACTCGGCGCGGCCGACCTGCTGAAGTTCTGGCGGCGTCCGCGCCACTGGGCGGCGGCATGCTGACCCGGCCGATACGCCGCCGCGAGGTCGACGCGGACGCGCTGGCTGCGCTCGCCGGGACGCCACCGGTGCTGGCGCGCCTGTATGCCGCGCGCGGCGTGCGCAACCCGGAGGAACTCGACCTCGGGCTCGGCGGGCTGGCGCCGGTCGGCAGCCTGGAGGGCGTGGAAGCCGCCGCCGTGCTGCTTGCGGACCATCTCGAGCGCGGTGCCCGGATCCTGGTGATCGGCGATTTCGATGCCGACGGCGCCACCAGCACGGCCCTGCTCATGCGCGTGCTGCGCGCCCTCGGCGCCGACGTGTCCTACCTGGTTCCCGATCGTTTCGTGCACGGCTACGGCCTGAGTCCGGCGCTGGTGCGCGATGCCGCAAAGCGCACGCCCGCGTTGCTGGTCACTGTCGACAGCGGCATCAATTGCCACCCCGGCGTGGCGCTGGCGCGCGAGCTCGGCATGCAGGTGCTGGTCACCGATCACCACCTGCCGGGTGAGACGCTGCCGCCGGCTACGGCGATCGTGAACCCCGCGCTGCCCGGTCAGGCTTTCCCGAGTCGTTGCCTGGCGGGCGTGGGCGTGGCGTTCTACCTGGCTGCGGCGCTGGCGCGCCGGCTCGGAGCCGACAAGGGGCTGGTGCCGGGGCTGCTGGATCTGGTCGCGCTGGGCACGGTGGCCGACCTGGTCCCGCTCGATCGCAACAACCGCATTCTCGTCGAGCACGGGCTGCGGCGGATTCGCGCCGGTGCCTGCAGTCCCGGCGTGACCGCGCTGCTGCGCGCCGGCAAGCGCGACCCACGCACGGTCGTGACTACCGACCTGGCCTTCGCGGCGGGACCGCGCCTGAACGCGGCGGGACGCCTGGACGACATGTCGGTGGGGATCGAGTGCCTGCTCAGCGACGATCCCGGCCGCGCCGAGGAACTGGCCATGCTGCTGTCGAGCCTGAACGAGGAGCGCAAGCAGATCGAGGCGCAGATGCAGGAGGAGGCACTGCGTGCCGTGGCCGGCCTCGAGCCCGACGCGGGGCGGCTGCCGCCCGTGTTGTGCGTGCACCGGTCCGGCTGGCACAGCGGCGTGGTCGGCCTGGTCGCCGCGCGGCTCAAGGAGCGTTATCACCGGCCCGTGGTCGCGTTCGCCGCGGACGACAGCGGCCTGCTCAAGGGTTCCGCGCGCTCGGTGCCCGGGCTGCACATCCGCGATGCGCTGGCCGATGTCGATGCCCTGCATCCGGGACTGATCGAGCGTTTCGGCGGCCATGCCATGGCAGCCGGGCTGAGCCTGGCCGCGGCGCACCTGGGCGAGTTTCGCGCCGCACTGGCCGCGGCGGTCGCCGCGCGACTCGAGCCCGGCGTGCTGGACGGGGAGATCGTCTCCGACGGCGAGTTGCCGGAGGAAGCGCTGGGCCTCGCCACGGCGGAGCTGCTGCGCGATGCCGCGCCCTGGGGCCAGGGCTTTCCCGAGCCGCTGTTCGACGGCTGTTTCGAGTTGCTGGATGCGCGCACGGTGGGCCTGGACCATCTCAAGATGCGGGTGCGCCCGGCGGGCGGGCGGCGCATCATGGACGCGATCGCGTTCCGCCAGGCGGACCGGCTGGGCAATGCGCGGCCGGCGCGCCTGCGCCTGGCTTATCGCCTCGACGTCAACGAGTACAACGGCCTGAGATCGGCGCAGCTGGTGGTCGAATACCTCGAGCCTGCCTGAGCGGGCGTGCCCGTTTGCGGCCATCGGCAGGCGCGGGCCGCGTGGTAGAATTTCCGTTTGCCCAGAGCAGTGACACCGACCGCCGCCATGGAAACCGCGCAGCTTCGCCAGCAACTCAACGACCTCGCCGAGAGGGCTGATGCCCTGAGGGGGTACCTTTGACTACCCGGGCAAGAAAGAACGGCTCGAGGAAGTCATGCGCGAACTGGAGAACCCCGAAGTCTGGAGCAAGCCGGAACAGGCCCAGGCCCTAGGCCGGGAACGCGCCCAGCTCGAGGACGTAGTCGAAGTGCTCGACCAGATCTCGCGCGGCGTGAACGACGGGCGCGACCTGCTCGAGATGGCGGTCGAGGAGGGCGACGAAGACACGGTGGCCGGCATTGCCGCGGACGCGGAGGGGCTGGAGAAGAAGGTCGGCGAGCTGGAGTTCCGCCGCATGTTCTCCGGGGCCATGGACGAGCACAACGCCTTCGTCGACATCAATGCCGGACAGGGCGGCACCGAGGCCCAGGACTGGGCGGAAATGCTGCTGCGCATGTACCTGCGCTGGATCGAGGCGCACGGCTTCCAGGCGGAGATCATCGAAGCCTCCGAGGGCGAAGTGGCCGGCATCAAGAGCGCCACGGTGCACGTCACCGGTCCCTATGCCTACGGCTGGCTGCGCACCGAGACCGGCATTCATCGCCTGGTGCGCAAGTCGCCCTTCGATTCCGGCAACCGCCGCCACACCAGCTTCGCCGGCGTGTTCGTCTCGCCCGAGGTGGACGACGAGGTCGACATCGAGATCAACCCGGCCGACCTGCGTATCGACGTGTATCGTGCCAGCGGCGCCGGCGGCCAGCACGTCAACCGCACCGAGTCGGCCGTGCGTATCACGCACGGGCCGAGCGGTATCGTCGTGCAGTGCCAGAACGACCGCAGCCAGCACAAGAACAAGGCCACGGCCATGAAGCAGCTCAAGGCCAAGCTCTACGAGATGGAAATGCAGCAGCGGCGCGTCGAAGCGCAGGCACTGGAAGAGACCAAGGCCGACATCGGCTGGGGCAACCAGATCCGCAGCTACGTGCTCGACCAGTCCCGCATCAAGGACCTGCGTACCGGGGTCGAGGTCGGCAACACCCAGGCCGTGCTGAACGGCGACCTGGACCAGTTCATCGAGGCGAGCCTGAAGCAGGGCCTCTGACCGCACGGGGAATCGCGACATGTCCGAACAGCCAGAGCACGCCCTGATCGCCGAGCGTCGCCGCAAGCTCGAAACGCAGCGCCGCGCGGGCGAGGCCTATGCCAACGACTACCGCCGCAACAGTTGCGCCGGCGACCTGCAGGCTGCTTTCGCCGAGCTCGACAACGAAAAGCTCGAAGCCGAGGGGATAACGGTCGCTGTCGCCGGGCGGATGATGGCCAAGCGCGTCATGGGCAAGGCCAGCTTCGCGCGCCTGGAGGACATGAGCGGCGCCATCCAGCTGTTCTTCGAGCGCGACGCGCTGCCCGAGGGCATGTA
Organism: uncultured Thioalkalivibrio sp.; assembly: GCA_964413755.1. Lineage (GTDB taxonomy): Bacteria > Pseudomonadota > Gammaproteobacteria > Steroidobacterales > XN24 > XN24. The sequence continues at coordinate 15,427 of CAYPTW010000051.1, forward strand.
CCAGGACTTCAAGACCTGGGACCTGGGTGACCTGGTGGGCGCAGAGGGCACGCTGTTCAAGACCAGGACCGGCGAGCTGACGGTGCGCGTGAGCCATGCACGCATGGTGGCGAAATGCCTGCGCCCGCTGCCGGAGAAGTACCACGGCCTGGCGGACACCGAGACGCGCTACCGCCAGCGTTACCTCGACCTGGTGATGAACGCGGACAGCCGCCGCGTGTTCCGCCTGCGCTCGCAGATGGTGAGCTTCATGCGCAGCTATCTCGACGCGCGCGGTTTCCTCGAGGTGGAGACGCCGATGATGCAGCCGATTCCCGGCGGCGCCAACGCACGTCCCTTCGTCACGCATCACAATGCGCTCGATATCGAGATGTACCTGCGCATCGCGCCCGAGTTGTACCTCAAGCGGCTGGTGGTGGGCGGCTTCGAGCGCGTGTACGAGATCAACCGCAACTTCCGCAACGAGGGGCTGTCCACGCGGCACAACCCCGAGTTCACCATGCTCGAGCTGTACCAGGCCTGGGTAGACCAGGTGGCGATGATGGACATTGCCGAGGACCTGTTGCGCACCATGGCCGATGCCGTGCTCGGCACCACGCAGCTCAGCTGGCAGGGCGTCGCGATCGACCTCGCGCCGGCGTTCCGCCGTGTCGGCCTGGAAGCGCTGGTGGCGGAGGCCAACCCGGAACTCGATCCCGCGCGTGCGCGCGATGCCGACTACCTGCGCGAGTACCTCGGCCGGTTCGATGCGCACACCGAGCCCGGCTGGGGCGCCGGCAAGCTGCTGCTCGAGCTGTTCGAGCACACCGTCGAGGCCGACCTGCAGCAGCCGACCTTCGTCACCGGTTACCCGCTCGAGGTCTCCCCGCTGGCGCGCAGCAACGACGAAGACCCCTTCCTCACCGATCGTTTCGAGCTGTTCGTCGGCGGGCGCGAGCTTGCCAACGGCTTCTCCGAGCTGAACGACCCGGAGGAGCAGGCGCGGCGCTTCCGCGCCCAGGTGGAGCAGAAGACCGCGGGCGACGAGGAAGCGATGTTCTACGACGCCGACTACGTGCGCGCGCTGGAGTACGGCATGCCGCCGGCCGGCGGCCTCGGCGTCGGCGTGGACCGGCTGGTGATGCTGTTCGCGGATCAGCCGTCGATTCGGGACGTGCTGCTGTTCCCGCACATGCGGCCGGAGGCCGATCCGGACTGACCTCGCCGTGGCCGCCGTGGCTGCGCGACGCCTCGCCCTGGCCGCGACGCCTCGCCCTGGCCGCGCGCCCGCACCGCACGATACCCCTCTCGCTCAGGAAATCTTTATATCGCTCGACGGGCATCGTGCGTTCCGGGCGCGCTGCCTCGGAGGATCGTCAGGGTCCGGGGCGCACCGCTACAGCTATGGCTCGGTCGGTACGACCGATGCGTGCGGTGTGGCTGCATGGCCGCTAGCGTGGTGTCGTCGGTGAGCCCGGTGGGCTGTCGCGCCGTTGCTGCACCCGGATTGTCCGGGGCTGTGGCGGGGCAGCGGGGTTGGGACGTCATCGTCCTGTCGAGCGAGATAAAGATTTCCGAGGGAGACAGGGCGATGACGGTCCGGCCCCGGCGGTCAGGCGATGCAGCGTCGGCCCGACCCCGGCAGCCGGCCAGACGGCGGCGCGTCAGCCCTCA
>CAYPTW010000051.1:17179-19787 GCA_964413755.1 uncultured Thioalkalivibrio sp.
ATGCAGCGTCGGCCCGACCCCGGCAGCCGGCCAGACGGCGGCGCGTCAGCCCTCAGGCTGCGCGACCACGACCATCGCGAGTGACTCGCCATCCAGCGGCACCGCGCGCACGACCTTGCCGGCCGGCTCTTCGAGCGCGGCGCCGGGCGCCGGCGGCGGGCCGGGCAGGCGGAAGACTTGCGCACGGCGTTTGACGCGACCGAGATGGTGCGCACGGGCGACGATTTCCTGGCCCGGGTAGCAGCCCTTGGTGAAGCTGACTGCGCCGATGCGGTCGAGGTTGAGCATCTGCGCCACGAACTCGCCGCTGGTCTCGGGGTAGACCTCGGGAATGCCGGCCTCGAGCTCGGCGCGCTCCCATGCGGCCACCGCGGCCGCATCCACCGCGACCCGCTCCGGCGGCAGCTCGCCGGCGATCAGCCAGCCGGCAGCACCGGGCATGCGCAGGGCGCTGAATCTGTCGCTGACGATCGCGGGAAGCGCGCCGCCGGACGCGGATTCGGCGGGCCCGGGCGCATCGGGTCCGGGCAGGGACGCGCCCGACGGCAACAAGGTCGCCAACGTCTCCGCGGAGACGCCGTAAACGGCGGGCCCGGCCTCGACAGTGACGCGGGCGCGCAGGACGAACATGCGCAGGCGCTTCTCGACCGTAGCCACCAGCCCGGCATGCATCACCAGCAGGAAGCCTTCCGTGCGCGGCAGCACGCGCAGGAAAGCCAGCACGCGGCCCTTCGGGTCATGCCAGCCGGACAACTGCCCGCTGGTCCCCGTCACGTGCGCGAGGTCCGAGGAAAGCTGGTTCTGCAGGAAGCTGCGGGCGTCGTCGCCGCGGACGACGAGGCTTCCCAGCGACGGCAGGGCGAAGGCAGGCGGGGTCATGAGTGGCGTGGCTCCGGTGGTTTCAGCGGGCCCGGAATTCTACCGCGGATGGGCGCGGCGCTGGCCTGTTGTTGCGGTGCATGGCAAAATCCCGGGTCATGTCCGAGCAGGCCAAAGACAACCCTGGCAGTCCCGCCGCCAAGCCCGATGACTCGGGCCCGGCGCCTGAGCCCGAAACCGCGGCACAGCCGCTGCCGAAAGAAATCGGGGGACGCGAGGGCCCGGAGCCGGTGCGATACGGCGACTGGGAAAAGAACGGCCGTTGCATAGATTTCTGATACTTCACGGCGCGTTCGTCCCTCGACGGTCCGTCGTTCCGTGGTTCGCATGACCAAGCGCTCGTCCTGCCAAGGAGGACCTGGCCCATGACTGCCGGCAAGAGGCCCCTTTCGCCGCACCTGCAGATCTACCGTCCGCAGATCACCTCGGTGCTGTCCATCTCCCATCGCTTCACCGGCGCGGCGCTCGCCGCGGGGCTGCTGCTCCTGGTCTACTGGCTGGCGGCGCTGGCGGCCGGCGAAGCGGCTTACTCGGCGGCGCTGGGCGTGCTCGGCAGCTGGCCGGTGAAGATCGTGCTGTTCCTCGGCGTGTTCGCTTTCTTCTACCACCTGTGCAACGGCATCCGGCACCTGTGGTGGGACACCGGGCGCGGCTTCGAGATCGCCCAGGTCAACCGCTCGGGCTGGATCGTGCTGGCCGCGGCGGCGGCGCTGACGCTGCTCGCCTGGGGCCTGTTGCTGAGCGGAGGTGGGGCATGAGCCTGCGCACGCCCTTGAGCCGCGCCCTCGGCCTCGGTCCGGCCGGCGACGGCACCGCACACTGGTGGCAGCAGCGGGTGACGGCCGTGGCCCTGGCTCTGCTCGGCCTGTGGTTCGCCTTTTCGCTGCTGGGCGCCGACCTCGGTGACCGGGGCGCGCTGCTGGCATGGATCGCGCGCCCGTTCAACGCCGCGTTGCTGGTGCTGCTGGTGCTCACCGCGGCCTGGCACTCGCAGCTCGGCACGCGCGTCATCGCCGAAGACTACGTGCACGGCGCGTTGAAGGTCCCCCTGCTGGTCGCGCTCCAGTTCATTCATGCCATTGCGGCGGCGGTGGGCGTCGTGGCGGTGCTGCAGATCGCCATCGGAGGTCGCTGAACATGAGCAGCGCATACAAGATCGTTGACCACAGCTACGACGTGGTGGTGGTGGGTGCCGGCGGCGCCGGCCTGCGCGCCACTTTCGGCCTCGCCGAACAGGGCCTGCGCACCGCCTGCGTCACCAAGGTGTTCCCGACCCGCAGCCACACGGTGGCGGCGCAGGGCGGCATCAGCGCGGCGCTGGGCAACATGGGCGACGACGACTGGCGCTGGCACATGTACGACACCGTGAAGGGCTCGGACTGGCTCGGCGACCAGGACGCCATCGAGTACATGTGCAAGGAGGCGCCGGACGCAGTCATCGAGCTGGAGCATTACGGCGTGCCGTTTTCGCGCACCGAGGAGGGCAAGATCTACCAGCGGCCCTTCGGCGGCATGACCACGCGCTTCGGCGAGGGTCCGCCGGCACAGCGCACCTGCGCCGCGGCCGACCGTACCGGCCACGCCATGCTGCACACGCTGTACCAGCAGTCGCTCAAGCACCAGGCGCAGTTCTTCATCGAGTATTTCGCGCTCGACCTGATCATGGACGAGGAGGGCGCCTGCCGCGGCGTCATGGCCTGGAACCTGGAAACGGGCGAGCTGCACCGCT
>CAYPTW010000052.1:0-14245 GCA_964413755.1 uncultured Thioalkalivibrio sp.
GCGGTCTCGCCCTGCAGGGCCTCCACGCCGAGGCGCAGGTACTGCGAAGTCGGGGCCAGCCAGCTCAGCTGGACGCCGGTCTCCTGGATGCCGTGGTCGCCGAACAGCAGTTCGTTGACCAGCGGGCGGTCGAAGAAGTCCCAGCTGTGCGGGTGCTGCTTGTTGATATAGCCCACGTCGCTGAGGAACTTGCCGAACTTGGCTTGCAGGCCTGCCGGCAGGGCGCGCGTGGTGACGAAAGCTTCTTCCAGCTCGACCTCGTCGCCGTCGAAGACGAACATCACGAAGGCGTCGAAGTAGGGATCGACCGTCGCGGCGACGGCAAACTCGACTTCCTTCAGGTTGAAGCCGCGCTCCATCTCGCCGTGACCGCCATGGCCGCCATGTTCGTCGTGCTCCTCGCCCTCATGCTCTTCGCCCTCGTGACCGTGCCCGGCGGAAAAGCCGTCGGCCTCGGAGAGTATCTCGAAGGCTTCGCCGCTGACGTTATCGTTGTAATAGACGCCGTCGACGATGACCGAGAGCGACGGGTTGAAGCGCGAGCCCGCGCTCACCTGCTTGCCCAGGGGCTGCGGGGCGGGACGCAGGTTGGTGGGGTCCAGCGGGTCCTGCTGCGGGCCGGATGCTGCGGCCGGGAACGCGGCCATGCCAAGTGCGGCGGCAATGCCGCCGATGAGGATACGGTTCATGTTTCTGCCTCTGGAATCAATCGGGTTCTCGTGAGCCAGCCTGCCGCCGCCGGGCGCGGCCGCATACGCGGTCGTCCGGCCGGAAGGTGGCGAGCTGCCTGTTGTGGAGCCGGGTGGCCCCGCGGTGCGGCGCAAGGCGCCGCCGTGGTCAGCTCGAGAGCAGGGGCGGGCCGCGCGGCAGCGGCGTGAGCGCGGGCGCGGCGGCCGGCGGGACGGGAGAAAGGGTCGCGTCGATCTCCGCGGGAGTCGGGCTGAGCGCAGCCAGCCCGGCCTCGGGCAGGGCATGGCCGCCGCGCTCCAGCACCAGGCAGGCCGCGCAGCTCTCGCCGGGCGCGTGGACATCGAGCACATGATGCAGCTCGGCGCCGACAAAACGCAGCACGAGCACCAGCATCGCCAGGCAGGCGAGGCGCTTGATGCCGCGGGCTGTTGTCGGGACGGCTGGGTTCATGCGGGACTCCAAACGACTAATCTACCCCAGCTGTCAACTGCGTCCAAGCCGGGATAAAGCCGGGCTTGCACCCGGATTCCCCATGCTACACTGCGGCTGCGATGAAAAACCCCGGGAACATCCGTCCACCCCGTGTCACTCTCGCCTGAACAGCTTGAGGCCGGCCTCGCCCGTCGCCTCGCGCCTGCCTACCTGATCGCCGGAGACGAGCCCCTGCTGACGCAGGAGTGCGCCGACGCTGTGCGTCGCCGTGCCCGAAAGGACGGCTTCACCGAGCGCGAAGTGCATTACGTCGAGCGCGGTTTCGACTGGAACGCGTTGTCCGGCAGCCTGTCCAGCATGTCGCTGTTCGCCTCCCGTCGCCTGGTGGAGTTGCGTTTCCGCACGCCTGCCGCCGGGGAAGGGGGCACCGACCTGTTCGCACGCCTGGCGGCCGCGCCGCCGGACGACGTGGTGTTGCTGGGCATGGCGCCGAAGATGGATCGTCGCCAGCAGCAGAGTGCGTGGGTGCAGGCTTTCGTCGGCGGCGACGGCGCCCTGGTGGAAGTGCGGCCGGTCGAGTTGCCCGCGCTGCCGGCCTGGATTGAAGGCCGCCTGCGTCGCGCAGGGCTGCGCGCCGATGCCGAGGCGGTGCGGCTGCTGGCGGAGCGCGTGGAGGGCAACCTGCTCGCCGCGCACCAGGAGATCGAGAAGCTCTGCCTGCTGTATGACAAGGGCGACCTGGATGCCGAGCGCGTGCGTGCGGCGGTGGCGGACAGCGCGCGCTACGACATCTTCAAGCTCGCCGATGCGGCGCTCGCCGGGGATCTCGGGCGCGCCCTGCGCGTGCTGGCCGGGTTGCGGGCCGAGGGACTGGCGATCCCGCAGGTGCTGTGGCCGCTGGTGCGGGAGATTCGCGGCCTGGCGCGCGTGCGCTGGCTGCTGGACGAGGGCATGGCGCCGCAGGCGGCCATGGCGCGGGCCGGGGTGTGGCGCAACCGCGCCGGCATGGTGCAGCGGGCGCTGGCCCGGCACGATGCCGCGCACCTGCGGGCACTGGCGCGCAAGGCGGCCCTGGTGGACCGGGTGGCAAAGGGGGACGTGCCCGGCAACGCGCTGCGGCTGCCGGCCGAGCTGGGCGGCGTGCGCACTACGGCGCTGGCGGACGGCTGGCTCGAACTGTCCGAGCTGGTGATCCAGCTCGCCGGGCCGGCGCGGCGGGCCGCGTGAGCAGCGTGCAAGGCGCCGGCGCCGTGGGCGTGTTCGGTGGTACGTTCGACCCCGTGCATTACGGCCACTTGCGCACCGCGCTGGAACTGCTCGAATACGCCGGGCTCGAGGAGATGCGCTTCATCCCGGCGGGGACGCCGCCGCATCGCGACACGCCGCATGCGGACGCGCGCACCCGTCTCGCCCTGGTACAGGCGGCCATCGAGGGCGAGCCGCGCTTCCGCGTGGACGACCGCGAATTGCGGCGCGACGGGCCGTCCTGGACGGTGCACACTCTGCGTGAGCTGCGCGCCGAGCTCGGGTCGAGGCCGCTGTGCCTGGTGGTCGGCATGGACGCGTTCATCGGCCTGACCTCGTGGCACCGCTGGGAGGAGATCCTGGAGCTTGCCCACCTCCTCGTGGCGCACCGCCCCGGCTGGGCAGCGCCCGCTGAGGGCGTCCTCGGGCAGCTGCTGCGCGAGCGGCGCGTCGAGACCGGGCCCGCGCTGCAGGCGGCGCCCGCCGGGCGCATAGGTATCTGTGCGGTGACGCAGCTGGAGATCTCCTCCAGCGCGATCCGCGAACTCGTGAGGGCGGGGCGGACGCCGCGTTACCTCGTACCCGATCCGGTCTGCCGGCTGCTGGCCGCATCGGGATGTTACATGGCAGCCGCAGAGAGGCATTGATGACAGAAGAATCCTTGCAGGACACGGTGGTCGGGGCGCTGGAGGACCTCAAGGCGCGCGACCTGAAGGTGCTCGACGTGCGCGGACTGACGAGTATTGCCGACAGCATGATCATCGCCAGCGGCACTTCCGACCGGCACGTGCGCTCGCTGGCGGAGAACGTGATCGAGAAATGCAAGGAAAGCGGGCATCGACCGTTCGGGGTCGAAGGCCTGAAGGATGGCGAATGGGTGCTGGTCGACCTGCACGACATCGTGGTGCACGTGATGCTCCCGCGCACCCGCGACTTCTACAACCTGGAGAAGCTCTGGGCCGTCCCGGCAGGCGCCAACCGGGTCAAGATCGAGGCTTGAGGCCTTGCGCCTGCAGCTGGTCGCTGTCGGCACGCGCATGCCCGCGTGGGTGCAGCAGGGGTTCACCGAGTACGCCGGGCGCATGCCGCGCGAATGCCGCCTCGAGCTGCGTGAGCTGCCGCTCGGCAAGCGCAGCAAGCAATCGGACCCGACGCAGGCGATAGCCGACGAGGGCCGCCGGCTGCTGGCCGCCGCGGAGGGCTGTATGCGGGTCTGCCTCGACGTGCGCGGGCGGGCTGTAGACACCCCGGGACTGGCACGCCGGCTCGCGGCATGGCTGCAGTCGGGCCGTGACGTGGCCCTGCTGGTGGGTGGCCCCGACGGCCTGGCCCCGGCGTGCCTCAACGGGGCCGACTGGCGCTGGTCCCTCACGCCCCTGACGCTGCCGCACGGCCTGGTGCGCGTGATGGTGGCCGAACAGCTGTATCGCGCCTGGACCGTGTTGTCGGGTCATCCCTACCATCGCGCCTGAAAACGGCGCAATCGCGCTTGTAACCGCGCGCCGCAGCGGGGAAACTGGCGCCATGAATTCCTGCGCGCTGGTGCTCGCCTCGGCTTCGCCGCGGCGCCTCCAACTCCTGTCGTCTCTCGGGCTGCAGCTCGAGGTCTCTCCCGTGGACATCGACGAGACGCCCGGTCGCGGGGAAGATCCTGCCGTGCTGGCGCTGCGCCTGGCCGAGGCCAAGGCCGCGGTGGCAGCAGGGCGCCATCCCGGCCGGGTGGTCGTGGCCGCCGACACGGTGGTGGCGCTGGGCGGTGCAACGCTGGGCAAGCCGGCGGACCCGGCCGAGGCGGCAGTGATGCTGCGGCAACTGTCCGGCAAGCGGCATGAGGTGTTCACGGCGGTCGCGGCGCGCCGGGACCTTCAGGCCGGCTCCCGGCTGTCGCGCAGCGAAGTCGACTTCCGCGCCCTCGAACCGGCGGAGATCGAGACTTACGTCGGCACGGGTGAGCCGCTGGACAAGGCAGGCGCCTATGGCATCCAGGGCGTGGCCGCAGTCTTCGTCTCGCGCCTGTGCGGCAGCTACAGCGGGGTCGTCGGCATGCCGCTGCACGACACTGCGGAACTGTTGCGTGATTTCGGCATCGACGTGCTGCGCTGTGCCGGGGGTGCGAGTTGAGCGAAGAGATCCTGGTCAACGTCAACCCGCGTGAAACCCGCGCCGCGTTGCTCGAGAACGGCGTGGTGCAGGAAGTGTTCATCGAGCGTGACAGTCGCCGCGGCCTGACCGGAAACGTCTACAAGGGTCGCGTGCGTCGCGTGCTGCCCGGCATGCAGGCCGCGTTCATCGACATCGGGCTGGAGCGCACGGCCTTCCTGCATGCCTCGGACATCCTGCGCGTGGAGGAAGCGGTCGCCGGAAGCGTCGGGCCGGCGGACGACGTCGGCATCCGCGAGCTGCTTGCCGAGGGCCAGGAAATCCTGGTGCAGGTGGTCAAGGATCCGCTCGGCAGCAAGGGCGCGCGCCTGACTACCTTCGTCACCATTCCATCGCGCTACCTCGTCTACCTGCCCTTCGGTTCCGGCGTCGGCGTGTCGGCACGCATCGACGACGAAGTCGAGCGCGCCAGGTTGCGCGACATCATGGAAGACATCGTCGACGGGCCGGGTGGCTGGATCGTGCGCACCGCCGCCGAGGGCGCGCCGCGGGACGCCCTGCGCGCCGACATGATGTTCCTGCGCAAGCTGTGGGAAGCCGTGTCCCGGCAGGGCCTTACGGCGACGCCCGGCACGCTGGTGCATGCGGATCTCGACCTGTCACTGCGCCTGTTGCGCGACCTGCTGGCGCCGCGCGTGGAGCGGGTCCGGGTCGATGATGCCGGCGCCTATGCCCGCATGAAGCAATTCGCCACCACCTTCATCCCGGAGATGGCGCCGAAAATCGAGGTCTACGCGGAGGCGCGGCCGATCTTCGACCTGCATGGCGTCGAGGACGAGATCGTGCGGGCGCTGGAGCGCAAGGTGCCGCTGAAATCCGGTGGCTACCTGGTCCTGGACCAGACCGAGGCCATGACCACCATCGACGTGAACACCGGGGCCTACGTGGGCCACCGCAACCTCGAAGAGACCATTTTTCGCACCAACCTCGAGGCGGCGCAGGCCATCGCGCGCCAGGTGCGCCTCAGGAACCTCGGCGGCATCATCATTGTCGACTTCATTGACATGGAGGAAGAGGAACACCGCCAGCAGGTGCTCGCTGCGCTGGAACGTGCGCTGCAGGGTGATCACGCACGCAACCAGATTACCGAGGTGTCGCGCCTGGGGCTGGTGGAGATGACGCGCAAGCGCACGCGCGAGAGCCTCGAGCACGTGCTCTGTCACGCCTGCCCGACCTGTCGCGGTCGCGGCTCCGTAAAGACGCCCGAGACCGTGTGCTACGAGATCTTCCGCGACATCCTGCGCCAGTCGCGCCAGTTCGACTTCCAGGAACTGCTGATCCTGGCGCACGCGGAGGTGCTCGACCTGCTGGTGGACGAGGAGGCCGCCGGCCTGGCCGAGTTGGAGTCGCTCACCGGCAAGCCCATCCGCCTGCAGGCGGAATCCAGTTATTCCCACGACCAGTACGATGTCGTGCCCATCTAGCGCCGGCCGGGCGCGGCTCACAGGCGGCGGGCAGCGATGCACGGCGTGATCCGCAAGCTCTGGCGCGTCCTCGGCGTCACCGTCGCCGTGCTGGTGATCGTCGCCGCGGTGTTGCTCGGGCTGCTGCGCCTGCTGCTGGTGCAGGTGCCTGAATACCGTGCGCAGGTGGAAACGCGCGCGGAGGCGTTGCTGGGTTTCCCGGTCGAGATCGGCGCCATGGATGCGCGGCTCGGTTTGAGCGGTCCCGAGTTTCGCTTCGAGCGCATCAGGGTCCTCACCCAGGACGGGGCGCGCACGCTGTTCCTCGCCGAGCGCGGCGCGATCCAGTTCGACCCGTGGTCTTTGCTGCGTCTGCGGCTGAGCCCGGAGTTCGTCGGCCTGTCAGGCATTGCCTTGCGCGTGGAGCGCGATGCCGGCGGGAACTGGCAGCTGTACAGCGAGGGAGAGCCGCTGCTGTCGCACGGCGTCGCTGCACAGGGACGCGGGCCGCTCCCCCGGCTGGAGAACCTGCCCGAAGGGAAGCTGCAGCTGGCCGACGTGACGCTTGAGTTCGAGGACCTGCAGCGCGACAGGGGGCCCTGGACGCTGTTCCTGGCGGAGTTCGATGTCGACCTGCAGCCCGGGCGCCTGGCGCTGGACGCTGTCGGGCGCCTGCCGGCCCAGCTCGGCAACGCCCTGGATGTCTCACTGGCAATCACGACACAGGACGAGCGCGGCTGGCCGCGCCACTGGGAAGGCGGCGTTTCCGCCACCGCGCTCGAGCTGGCTGTGCTGCGGCAGGCCATGGACCTCGGAGAGGACTGGCCGGAGACCGGCATCGTGGACGCGAGCATCTCGGCAGTCGTCGCAGACGGTGTCCCGACCCGCATCGCCGGCGACCTGCGGGCGCGTGACCTGCAGCTGCCCGTTGCGGAGAGCCTGGCGGCAGAGGCGCCCGGGCTTGCCGCGCCGAGCTATCGGCGCATCGGCTCCAGTTTCGACTGGACGCGGTCGGGCGGCGACTGGACCTTGCTGCTGAACGAGCTGGAGGTCGAGCGCGAGGGACGCAGCTGGCGCAGCCCGTCAGTGACCCTGGCGCTGGGAGAGGACGGTGGCAACCAGCGCCTGTTGTGGTCGGCCGACCGCCTGCAACTGGAGGACCTGTTGCCTGTGGCGCGCTGGTTGCCAGAGGAATGGCGTGCGCCGATGCTGGCCCTTGCGCCGGCGGGGCAGGTCAACGGCCTGGAGGGGCGGGCGGCGTGGGCGGCCGATGCCGGCGGCCTGCAGGAACTCGGCATCGAGGCGAGCTTCGAGGCGCTGGGACTGGAGCCCTTCGGGCGCTGGCCCGGCGTCAGCAACTTGTCCGGAAAGATCGCCGGCGACCTCGACGGTGGCTCGGGAGAGATCACGAGCCGTACGAGCCGCCTGTCACTGCCGGAGCTTTTTCGCGCGCCACTGTCGTTCGATACGCTGGATGCGGCTTTCGAGTGGCGCCGGGAACCGGGCGCGTTCGTGCTGCGCCTGCCGCAACTGGATGCCGAGAACGCGGACGCCGTGGTGAGCGCCCGTGGGTTGTTGAAAATCCCTGCGGGCGAAGCGTCACCGGAGCTCGACCTGGATGCCGTCGCGCGCCAGGTGTCGCTGGCGGCTGCACCGCGCTACTTGCCCGTCGGGATCATGCCGGAGCAGGTCGTGGCCTGGCTCGACCGCGCCTTGCAGGCGGGTCGCGTGCCGGAGGCCCGCTTCGAGTTCCGCGGTCCGACGCGTGCCTTCCCGTTCCGCGACGAGACGGGGGTGTTTCGCGTCGACTTCGACCTGGAGGACGGCGTGCTCGACTACAGCCCCGGCTGGCCGGCGGCCAGCGGCATCGATGCCGCAGTGCGCTTCGAGAACGAGGGCCTGTACGCGGAGGTGGCGCGCGGCGAGCTTGCCGGAGTGCAGGCCGGTCCCGTGGAGGCCGCCATCCCCGACCTTGCGCGCGGCGAGCTGCGAGTGCGGGGACGGGCTGCCGGCAGTCTCGCCACGATGCGCGAGTTCGTGCTTGCGGCCGACCTGCTCGAGCGCATTATCGGGCCCGGGCTGGATCCGGCGCAGGTCCAGGGCGGGTCGGCCGAGGCCGAGGTGGACCTGGAGTTGCCCTTGCTTGCACTGGCGCAGAGTCGCGCCCGTGTCGAGCTGGAGGTGCGCGACGGTGCGATTGCGTACGGCTTCCTCGGTGCGCCCCTGCAGGACATCAACGCCCGGCTGAGCATCGACAACGCGCGCGTGACTGCGGAAAGCGTCAGGGCCACGGTGGCAGGCGCCGCAGTTACGGCCACGGTTTCGGTACAGTCCGACGGATCCGTCCGCGTGGCCGGCGGCGGGCGCATGACGGATGCCCAGCTGGCCCGCGTGCTGCGCCTGCCGCTGCAGCAATGGATGTCCGGTGAAACGCCTTGGCAGGGGCATATCGCTTTCCCTGCTCCGGACACCGAAGAGCCGCTGCGGATGGAAGTCGTGTCGGGGCTCGAGGGCATGGTAGTGAACCTGCCGCAGCCCTTCCGCAAGGCCTCCGGCGACACGCGCAGATTGCGGGCGCAGGCCGAGTTCGGCGATTCGGCTTACTACGACGCGGTGCTGGAATGGGACGAGGCCCTGCGCGCGACGCTCCGTGTGGAGCACGCGGGGCCGGATACGCGGCTCGGTGTCGTGCCGGACGGCGTCGAGGGTGGTGTGCCGGGCGCCGTCCTCAGCGGCGCTGTCACTGAGATCGACCTGGGCGGCTGGCTGGCACTCGAGTGGCCGGAGCAGGCGGGCAGCGGCCTGGGGCAGGCGATCGCCGGAGGACGCTTGCTGGTCGGCCGGCTGGTCACGCCATGGTCGCATTTCGAGGACCTGCTGGTCGAGGCCGTGCACGAAGAGTCACACTGGCGCTTGGCCGTGGATGCGGAGCGTGCCGCGGGCCAGCTGCGCATCCCGCATGCACTCTACGGCGACGATCCATTGACGGCCCGGATGGACCGGCTGTGGTTCGAGCCGGCCGCGCGCGACGAGGCTGCAGCGGAGCCGGATACTGCGCCGGGCCGGGTCGCGCCGTCGCTGGTGCCGGGGCTGGACCTGCAGGTGGACGACCTGCGCCTGGGCAACATCCGCGCCGGCAGCGTGTCGGCCCTGGTGCTGCATGAGGGTGACGGCTTCGAACTGGTCGGCCTGGAAGGGATGGGCGACGGCTTCCTGCTCAAGGCACAGGGCCGGTCGCGCCTTTCCGACACCGTCGACGCATCGAGTCTCTCGCTTCAGCTGGAGAGCGACGACGTCGGCCAAGCGCTGGACTTCATGGCCTTCAGGCCAAGCATGGATGCGCGCGAGGGGCGCTTCGAGGCCAGCGTCGAATGGCAGGGCGGCCTGCGCAGCGACTGGCTGGCCGCTATCGAAGGGACGGCGCGCATCGATATCCGGGACGGCACGCTGGTGGGCGTCGAGCCGGGCGCCGGGCGCGTGTTCGGGCTGCTCAGTATCCAGGCGCTGCCGCGCCGGCTGGCGCTGGATTTCAAGGACGTCTTCGGCGAGGGCACGGCCTTCGATCGCATCACCGGGGATTTCAGGATCGAGGGCGGCGATGCGTACACCGAGAACCTGGTCATGCGTGGCCCCGCGGCGGACATGGGCGTGGTCGGGCGCGCCGGCCTGGTGGCGCGGGACTACGACCAGACGGCGGTGATCGCTGCCGACCTCGGGCGCACCCTGCCCGTAGCCGGCACGGTCGTCGGCGGCCCGGTCGTGGGCGCCGCCTTGTTTATTCTCTCGGAGCTGCTGCGCAAGCCCTTCGAGGCGCAGCTGACTTACCGCATCACGGGTCCGTGGGAGGATCCCGTGATCGAGCGCGTCGGCGCGCAGCAGGCCCCCGAGGCGCCGCCGCAACCCCGGGAGGATCCGCGATGAGCGCACGTGTCGCCGTAGTGCAGATGACATCGGGCCAGGACCGCGAGGCCAATCTCGCATCCGCGGCCAGGCTGCTCGAGTCCGCCGCACGCCAGGGTGCCGGGCTGGTGGTGTTGCCCGAGAACTTCGCTTTCCTTGGTCACAGTGAATCCGACCGCATCGCCGTGGCCGAGCCCCCCGGCGCCGGCCCGATGCAGGACTTCCTCGCCGCGCAGGCGCGCCAGCTCGGTATCTGGATCGTCGGCGGCACCCTGCCGGTGCTCGAGCCGGGCGAGTCCCGGCCGCGTGCCGCCTGCCTGTTGTATGACGACCATGGCCGGCTTGCCGCGCGCTACGACAAGGTGCACCTGTTCGACGTCAACCTGCCCGGGAGCAGCGAAGGCTACCGCGAGTCCGACGGTATTGCGCCGGGCGCGGAAGCGGTGGTGGCCGCTGTGCCCTGGGGCCGGCTGGGTCTCGCCGTCTGCTACGATATGCGCTTTCCCGGGTTGTTCCAGGTCATGTCGGCCTCCGGCATGGATGCCGTGGCATTGCCCGCGGCCTTCACCGAGACCACCGGCCGCGCCCACTGGGAATTGCTGGTACGGGCGCGGGCCGTCGACAACCTGGCCTGCGTGCTGGCCGCCGCGCAGTGGGGCGAGCATCCGGGCGGGCGACGGACCTGGGGCGACTCGATGATCGTCAATCACTGGGGCGAAGTGCTGGCGCGTCGCCGTGAAGGCGAGGGCGTGGTCGTGGCGGACCTGGACCTCGCCGCGCAACGCGCAGCGCGAGAGAAATTCCCGGTGCTGGAACACAGGCGCGCGCAGGGTGTCCTGCGCCTGCGAACGGAGACGAAAGAATGAACGACTTGACGATGCAGGCCACGGTCGACCGCCTGCTGGCCCCCGCGGGACTGCAGCAACAGGACCTCGACCGCCTGCTCGGCCGCATCATGGGCCGCGCGGTCGATGCCGCCGACATCTACATCCAGTCGCTGCGCCAGGAGGCCTGGACGCTGGAAGACGGCAAGGTCAAGGATGCCAGCCATACCATCGAGCAGGGCGCCGGCATCCGCGCCATCAGCGGCGAGAAGACCGGTTTCGCCTATTCCGACGAGCTGGTCATGCCGGCGCTTAGCGCCGCGACCGAGGCCGCGCGCGCCATCACCCGCCAGGGCGGCAACGGCGCGGTGCAGGCCTGGCATTCGCCGCGCCCGGCACCGCTGTATCCGGACCTGGACCCGCTGGGTACGCTGGCCGACGAGGCCAAGATCGCGTTCCTGGAACGGCTCGACGCCGTCACCCGCGCGGTCGATCCGCGTATCAAGGAAGTGGTGGTCAGCCTGGTGGGCGTGCACGAACTCATCCTGGTGGCGTCGAGCGACGGCACGCTGGCGACGGATGTGCGGCCGCTGGTGCGGGCCAACGTGATGGCGATCGCGGAGCAGGACGGGCGGCGCGAACAGGGCTACGCCGGTGGCGGCGGACGTTTCGGTTACGGCTGGCTGCTGGAAGACGCACGGGCGGAGGAGTTCGCGCGCGAGGCCGCACGCCAGGCGCTGGTGAACCTGGAAGCCGTGCCGGCGCCGGCCGGCACCATGCCCGTGGTGCTCGGCCCGGGCTGGCCGGGCGTGCTGCTGCACGAGGCCATCGGCCACGGGCTGGAGGGCGACTTCAACCGCCGCGGCACGTCGGCCTTCACCGGCCGCATCGGCGAGAAGGTGGCGTCGCCGCTGTGCACCATCGTGGACGACGGCACGCTGCCCGCGCGCCGCGGTTCGCTCACCATCGACGACGAGGGCACCCCGACCAACTGCACCACGCTGATCGAGAACGGCGTGCTCAAGGGTTACCTGCAGGACAAGCTGAACGCCCGCCTGATGGGCACGCATTCCACCGGCAACGGCCGGCGCGAAAGCTTCGCCCACCTGCCGATGCCGCGCATGACCAACACCTACATGCTCGCCGGCCCGCACGACCCGGCCGAGATCATCGCCAGCATCGACCGCGGCCTGTACGCCGTGAACTTCGGCGGCGGCCAGGTGGACATCACCTCGGGCAAGTTCGTGTTCTCCGCCAGCGAGGCCTACCTGGTCGAGAAGGGCCGCATCACCACGCCGGTGAAGGGCGCCACCCTGATCGGCAACGGGCCGGACGTGCTGACGCGGGTCTCCATGGTGGGCAACGACCTCAGGCTCGACGCCGGCATCGGCGTCTGCGGCAAGGAAGGCCAGAGCGTCCCGGTCGGCGTCGGCCAGCCGACGCTGAAGATCGATGCGCTGACGGTGGGCGGAACCGCCTAGCCGATCCGCGGCATCCCCCTGCTGCCACGGACCGGCGCCCGTCGAGGAAGACGCCGTTACTTGGCGGCTGCCTCGAAGCGGCTGTTCACCTCGTTCCAGTTGACCACGGTCCACCAGTGCTTCAGGTAGGCGCCGCGCCGGTTCTGGTAGCTCAGGTAATAGGCGTGCTCCCAGACATCCAGGCCCAGGATCGGCGTCCCGCGCTCTTCGACGACATCCATGAGCGGGTTGTCCTGGTTGGCCGTGGAGCTGATGCCCAGCGTCTTGTCATCCTTGACGTAGACCCAGGCCCAGCCTGAGCCGAAGCGCGTCGCCGCAGCACGGGCGAACTGTTCCTGCATGGCTGTGAAGGACCCGAAGTCGCGCTCGATGGCGGCCGCCAGCGCGGCGGAGGGCTCTCCGCCCGTCCCGGGAGGCGCCATGACCCGCCAGAACAGGGCGTGGTTGTAGTGCCCGCCGCCGTTGTTGCGCACGGCCATGTTGAAGCTCGAGATCCGGGCCATCATGGCCTCGAGCGGCATACCCGCCAGCTGCGGGAAGGTCTCGATCTGGGCGTTGAGGTTGTTCACGTAGGCGCGGTGATGGCGCCCGTGGTGAATCTCCATGGTCTGCTGGTCGATCGCAGGCTCCAGTGCGTCGGACGGATAAGGCAGCGGCTCCAGCTCGAACTGCTGCGCCAGCGCGACGTTGGTCAGCAGCAAGCACGCCGCGATGACCGTGGTGATTGGCTTGAGAGAAGTCATGCTCAGGACTCCTTTGTTGGGGGGTGTCCTGAGCATAGTCCAACGCCCTGTTTTCGCACCGCGGCATCCCGCCGGCACACGCCTGGGCCGCGCGCAAAAGAAAACGCCCGCGGATTTCTCCGCGGGCGTTTCTGTCTAGTCTCTCTGTCGCTTAGCTGCGACGGCGACGCATCGCGCCGGCGCCCAGCAGGCCGAGGCCGAGAAGGGCGAGGGTGCCGGGCTCGGGGACCGGGGTCACACCGATGAGGACCTGACCGAAAGTGTCGGTCTGACCTGCCGGAGTGAATACGAAAATGTTGTACAGGCTTGATTCGGCAATCGGTGACAGGCCGCTATCTAAATCAGTGAGGCTCGTGCCTTCAACGATATCCCACAGCGCCTTTTGGAAGGAGGCGCTGCCAGAGGCATTGGAAATACCTGCGTAGTAAGTGTCGTAAAGCGCTGCAACCAGTCCGAGGTTATCTCCGAGATAGCCGGCTGCGTCGGCAACATGATAAGTGGTTGTGCCGTTATCTAGGGTCCTGTCAAGGTCGATGCAAAACAGGCCGTACTCATTACCTGCGCCATCGGTGAACCTGAACTCGCCCGCATAAACATTTCCCGTCCCGTCGACATAGACCGACTCGAAACCGTTGGTCCAGCCGGTCGATCCATTGCCGGTGCGGGTCAACTCGATCCCGATCGGGGAGGCATGTGCCGCCACCGACAGCATCAGTGCCGCCAGGCCGGCCAGGAGCATCGTGGTCTTGTTCTTGAGCATCTTCATTGCGACTTCCTCTCGCGGAGATTCAATTCTTACCTGCCAGAAGAGATGCAGGCTTCGTGCCAACATGGCGATATGTAATAAAAACAATCAATTAGGAGATACCCATGGGTGCGAGTGGGGGCTGGGTGTAAATTCTCCCGACACGACTGCCGTCACAAATCGCCCCCGGAGGCCCCGCCGCGTTCCCGACGGTACCGGGCGGCCTCGTCCACCAGCGCCCGGAAAAGGTGCCTCTGGCCCCTGAGATAGAGCAGGAACTCCGGGTGCCACTGCACGCCGAGCAGGAAGGGTAGCGCCGGGTCCTCGACCGCCTGGACGATGCCGTCGAGGTCGCGGCCGGACACCCTGAGCCCGGCGCCGACGCGGTCGATGGCCTGGTTGTGCAGGCTGTTCACCTGGCGCGGGCCCGGGCCGAGCAAGCGGGTCAGCTGCGTATCGGGCTCGATGTGCAGCGTCTTCAGCGGCAGCACGGTCCAGCGGTTGGAGGTCTTGCTGCGGCGGGAGGCGAGCTCCTGGAACAGGCTGCCGCCGCGGCGCACATTCAACAGCTGCGCCCCGCGGCAGATGCCGAGCAGGGGAATGCGCGCGGCGAGGGCCCGGT
>CAYPTW010000052.1:14255-19486 GCA_964413755.1 uncultured Thioalkalivibrio sp.
GGGGCTCGACCTCCGGTTCTGCGGCATACAGCACGGGATCGACATCGTGCCCGCCGGTAATAACCACGCCGTCGAATTCGGGCAAGGCCGCTTCCTGGCCGGGGCGGAGTTGCGCGACGCGCGCGCCATAGCGACGCAGGGCCAGGCTGACCAGCAGCCGCGGCCCGAAGGCGCCGCGGGTCGGGCCGGTGACCACGATCAGCGGCGCAGCCACTCGCGCTCCACCTCTTTCGCCCAGTCGCCCATCCAGCGTTGCAACGGGTTGGCGAGGAACTTGCCGTAAGCCTCGCAGCAGCGCGCGAGGCGGCGCGGACGCGATGCCAGCTCCTCCACTTCGAGCCATTCGTTCCAGGCCACGTGGAAGCCCCACTCCGGGCGATGGATGTCGCAGTTGGGCAGGCGGTAGTGAAAGGCAGGACGCGGCTTGACCAGGGGGTCGGCGGTGACTTTGCGCACGCGCTCCTCGTCCAGGTGCAGGAACAGCGGCAGGAAGTCCAGCGCCCGGTTGCGGGTGGGATTGAAGGCCAGGTAGTCGTCGATGAGCGTGTCGAGATCCGGCGCGTAGTCCGGCGCCACGACCTTGCGCACGTAGTCCAGCGGAAACGGGTCGATGTAGCTGGTGATGCGCCGGGTGAGGTCGACCTTGGCGCGCAGGAACAGCCAGGGATAGAGACAGAGGAAAGCCTTGAGGTAGGGCGTGATGTCGCGCGCCGATTCGCCCGGGACCTCCGGGTTGAACTGCATGGCGAAGGCATAGCCGACGCTGTCCGAGGTCCCCTTGGCGCCGGCCGCGCGCAGCATGCCGATCAGCACCTCGATCTCGCCCAGCCGGTGCAGCGGCAGCGGCGGGCTGACCAGCTCCTTGGGTACCACCAGCTCGGCGAGGGTCTTGAGGAGGTCTTCGGCGGAGTCGCGCAGCTCGTCCAGCAAATCGTCGGTGCCGCGCTCCTGCTGGCCGAGCCGCTGCAGGAAATCGAAGTCGAGCTCGACCGCCCAGTCGCCGGCGGGGTCGCCGCCGAGCACGCGCCGGTAGCGGCCGTCCACGGTAATCGAAAGGTCCAGCCGGCTGGCGACGAGCTCGGCGATGTCGTTCAGTTCAAGGCCGATGAGCTCCAGCTCCACCCCGACCCGGCGTTCCCGCCCCTCTGCGGTCGTGCGGCGGCGCGGCAGGCGCAGGCGTCGGCGGGCTGGGGGAGCGGCCTGCTTCAGTCTTCGTCTTCCTGCTCTTCTTCCAGCACGGCGTCGACCTGCTCATCCGCGGAGCCGCCGCGATGGTCGGCGAGACGGAACAGCAGTTCATGCTCGCCGATCATGAAGGCCTCGCCGTTCTTCAGCGTCTTGCGCCGTACGCGCCGGCCGTCGAAGTAGATGCCGTTGGTGCTCTTCAGGTCCTGGATGGTGGCCGAGCCCGCGCTCACCGTGAGCTGCGCGTGGTGCCGGCTGACGAAGCGGCTGTCCAGCTGGATGTCGTTGTCGGCCGTGCGCCCGATGACGTAGCGGCCGCGCATCAGCGGGTATTCCTGCGGGTCGTCCCCGGCGCCGGTGATCAGCAGCCGGCCGACGGAATTGCCCTGGGTGTCGATGGCACGGAAGCGATTGGTGCGGCTGGCGTAGTCGGTCCATTGCAGCTCGTTGATCGCTTCCTGCACCTCTTCCTCGCCCACGACATCCTTTTCCTCGCCGAAGGCCACCAGCATCGACGTGTCGCACAGCGTGTTGATCAGCCGCGGTACGCCGCCGGAATAGCGGTAAATGATGGGATAGACCTCGGGCGCGAAGATCTCGCGTTCGGCGCCGGCCACGCTGAGCCGGTGCTTGATGTAATCCTGCGCCTCTTCCTCGGTCAGGGCCTTGAGGTGGAAGCGCAGGCGGGTGCGCTGCGCCAGCTGTTCCAGCTCCGGCGAGTCCAGGGTCGAGTTGAGCTCGGGCTGCCCGGCCAGGATGATGCTCACCACGCGGCCGGCGCCGGGCCCGACATCCGACAGCATGCGGATCTCTTCCAGCACCGTGGTATCGAGGTTCTGTGCCTCGTCGACCACGATGACCACGCGCCGGCCCTCGGCCAGCAGGCCCGTGAGGTGGCTGTCGAGGGCGTCCAGCAGCTCGGCCTTGCGCATGTTGAAGGCGCGGATGCCGAACTGCATCAGCAGGCTTTGCAGGAACTGCACCGCGGTGACCTGGGTCTGGTGGATGCGGGCGACGGTGACGGTGTCGTCCAGCTCGGAGAGGAACTTTTCCAGCAGCGTGGTCTTGCCGGCGCCGATCTCGCCCGTGACGACCACGAACCCGTCGCTGAACCAGACGGTCGATTCCATATAGGCGCGCGCCCGCGCGTGCTGCTTGCTGAGAAACAGGAAGCGCGGGTCTGGGCTGAGACGGAACGGGTGTTCCTTTAGGCCGAAGGATTCAAGATACATGTGAGGACCGGGTGACACGTCCGTGTTGCGCGACCGAAGTACCACTATATGCAGCGCACGCCGCGACGCAAGCGACCGGGTTCATGTTTCACGCCAGCGCGGCGAGCTGCGCCAGCGCCTCGTCGCGTTCCGCGGCGCTGGAACGCACCACGGTACAGTGCCCCAGCTTGCGCTCGGGGCGCGGCGTCTTGCCGTAGTCATGGCAGTGGGCGCCCTCGATCGCCAGCACCTCCGCCAGCGGCGGCATGCGCCCGATGAAGTTGACCATGGCGGCGTGACCGGTGGCCCGGGTCGAGCCCAGCGGCAGGCCGAGGATGGCGCGCACGTGGTTCTCGAACTGGCTGGTCACGGCGCCCTCGATGGTCCAGTGTCCCGAGTTGTGCACGCGCGGCGCCATCTCGTTGGCCAGCAGCACGCCATCCAGCAGGAAAAACTCCACAGTCAGCACCCCGACATAGTCGAAGCGCTCGAGCAGGGCGCGCAGGTGGCGCTCCGCCAGCACCTGCAGGCCGGCGTCGTCCCATGGCGCGCGCGTCTGGCGCAGGATGCCGTGCGCGTGGGTGTTCTCGGCCAGGGGCCAGAACGCGGTCTCACCGTTGCGGCTGCGCACGCCGATCAGCGAGAGTTCGCGCTCGAAGGGCACGAACCCCTCGAGGATGGCCGGCACGCCGCCCAGCGCGGCAAAGGCGCCCTCGAGGTCGGCCGCGGTCTCGAGCCTGAGCTGGCCGCGGCCGTCGTAGCCGAGGCGCCGGGTCTTGAGGATGGCCGGCAGCCCGACCTCGGCCGCCGCGGCTTCCAGTCCGGCCTGCGAGTCCACTGCCGCATGCGGCGCCGTCGGGATGCCGAGCTCGCCGAACAGGCGCTTTTCCGTCATCCGGTCCTGGCCCGCCCCGAGCGCCGCGGGTGGCGGATAGAAGGGCACGCGGGCTGCCACGGTTTCGGCCGCGTCCTGCGGCACGTTTTCGACGTCGAAAGTGACGATGTCCACCGCCTCGGCCAGTGCGGCGAGGGCAGCAGGGTCGTCGAAATGACCGGGGATGATGCGCCCCACCTGCGCTCCGGGCGCGTCGGCATCGAGGTCGACGAAGACGAAACGCTGGCCCAGCGGATAGCCCGCGAGCGCCAGCATGCGTCCCAGCTGGCCGGCGCCGATGATGCCGATGTTCATTCCGGGACGGCGGGGTCCGGTGCCGCCAGTACCTTGCGGGTCTGTGCCGCACGGTAACTTTCCAGCGCGGCGAGGATTTCCGGCCGCCCGCCGGCGACGATCGCGGTGGCGAGCAGCGCGGCGTTGACCGCCCCGGCAGTGCCGATGGCCAGCGTGCCGACCGGCAC
This sequence comes from uncultured Thioalkalivibrio sp., assembly GCA_964413755.1. GTDB lineage: Bacteria > Pseudomonadota > Gammaproteobacteria > Steroidobacterales > XN24 > XN24. Next base: position 18,008 of record CAYPTW010000052.1, read on the forward strand.
ACCCGCGGGCATCTGCGCGATGGAGAGCAGGGAGTCCAGGCCGTTGAGCGCCTTCGACTGCACCGGCACCCCGAGCACCGGCAGGCTGGTCTTGGCGGCGGCCATGCCGGGCAGGTGCGCGGCGCCGCCGGCGCCGGCGATGATCACCTCGAGACCGCGTTCGCGCGCGCCCTCGCAGTACTCGAACAGGAGGTCGGGCGTGCGGTGCGCCGAGACCACGCGGGTCTCGTGCGGCACGCCGAGCGCCTCCAGCGTCTGGGCTGCGTGCTGCATCGTGCTCCAGTCGGAGCGCGAGCCCATGATGATGCCGACCAGCGTTTTCATCGCGCTATTCTAGCAGCGCCGCGCCGGCTGGTGCGCCATTGTCGTGCTCGCGCTCGACCAGCACCTTGAGCTCGCGGAACAGGCGCCGCGAGGCGCCGCTGCGTCCCTCGCGGGCGGCGGCCAGCGTCTGTTCCAGCTGCTGCCTTTCGGCGGCCGTGACGGAGGCATGCGTTGCCGCGAACTCCTGCAGCACGGCATCCCCGCCGTCGAGCATGCGGTCGCGCCACTTCTCGGTCAGCTTGAACAGGCGCGCCTCGATGCGGCTGGGCCGACTGCGCGCCTCCAGGAAAGCCCGCAACGGGGCCGGATCGACATCGCGCATGAGGCGGCCGATGAACTGGCAGTGCCGGCGCCGCGCCTCGTGCGAGCTGATGTCTCCGAGCTCGGCGAACGCCTGCAGCAGGCGTTCGGGCAGCTGCAGCGGCGCGAGATCGGCGGGCGGCAAGGCGGCCAGCGCCTCGCCCAGGGCCTGCAGCGCCTCGGCGTCGCGCTTGCGCCGGCTCTTGCTGGGCCCCTCGCGCTCGCTCACAGCGCGGCCTCGAGCGCCTGCAGCAGCTGCTCGACCTCGCCCAGGGTGTTGTAGTGCGCCATGGAAATGCGTACCACGCCTTCGTCGCGCGGCAGGCCGAGCGCCTCGACCAGGCGGGGCGCATAGAAGTGGCCGTGGCGGATGCCGATGCGCGCCGTGTCCACCGCAGTGACGATGTCCTCCGGGCGTCGACCCGGGGAGACGAAAGAAATCGTCGGCAGCCGGTCCGGCCCGGCCTCCGCGGCGCCGATGACGCGCACGTCGCTGCGCGTCGCCAGCCAGTCGAGCACGCGCGCGGTCAGCGCATGCTCGTGCGCACTGATGAGCTCGAACGCCGGCCGGCCATGGCGGGTCTCGATCGCGTCCAGGTACTCCGGTACCGCGGTGGCGCCCCAGGCGAGCTCATAGGGCCAGGCGCCCGGCTCCAGCCGCGTGGCGGGGGCGGGCGCCGACATCCATGCGTGGTTCAGGTTGGCCAGTGTCGCGGCACCGTCCGCGGAGCAGGACAGCAACGCACAGTGCGGGCCGAACACCTTGTAGAGGCTGAAGGCGTACCAGTCGATGCCCAGCTCCGCAGGCGCGAGGGCGCGGTGCGGCGCGTAGGCGACGCCGTCCACGCAGCAGCG
>CAYPTW010000053.1:0-18745 GCA_964413755.1 uncultured Thioalkalivibrio sp.
GCGCCCGTGATCAGCAGCCCGAGGTAAGTCGGCAGGATGGAGAGCAGGTCGACGATGCCGTAGAAACTGGTGGCGTAGCGCAGCGGCCTGCGCACGCAGTACAGGCGCAGGAAGTATTCCACCGTGAAGGCGATGGTGAAGCCCCACTCGATGAAGTAGAGCAGGCGCCCGTAGCGCGCATTCACCTGCTGCACCGTGGTCAGCACCACCACCGTGACGCTCACCAGGATGGCGGCGATCAGCAGCACGTCGAACGCCATGCCGGCGCGCGTGTCCGAGCGGAAGATCACGCTGAACAGCTTCTGCCGCAGCGCTCCGGTGCCGGCCTGGTGCTGGGCGCGGGTCACGGCATCTTCCCGCCGGCCGGGTCGGGGCAGGGCGCAACACCGATGATCACGTCGCGCTCGCGCAGCCCGGAGAGGATTTCCAGCCCGCCGCTGACCACGGCTTCCGGATCCGGGTGCGCCAGCTCGGCGGCAATCTGCAACAGGCAGTCCCGGCCGCTGCGCCGTTCGCCGGGCGGCACGTCGAGCAGTTCGAGCAGGCGGGCGGTGACGAGGTTGATCTCGATGAACCCGACCGCGTCACGACGGTCGCGGTAGACCAGCAGCCTGGTCGGCTCGGCGGGAGGCTCGGCAGGCTGGTAATCGGGCGAGATCCTGTGCACCGGCCAAGTGTAAGCCAGGGACGACGCGAGCGGCGACAGCACCGGGCAGCCCTCGAGCAGGTCGCCGGAAGCCTCCAGCGCGGCGTCGTCGATCTCGCGCTCATCGATGTCCAGGGCGAGTTCGACCCATTCGTAGTGCGCGAGCTCGAGCATGAAGGGCGGGTCACCCGCCGCGGGCTCGCGCTCGTGTTCGAGGTAGGCGAGGAACTCTTGCGGCAGCTCCAGGAACAGCGGCGTCTGCGCGCGGTGGCGGCGCAACCAGTCGCGCACCATTTCGCTCCAGGTCTCTTCGCCGAGGATCTCCTTGAGCACCGGGAAGCTGCGCCCGAGGAGGTCGCGCAGGTTGTTGTAGAACAGCTCGCGGTAGATCTTCATGCGGCGGTCTTCAATGCCCGCCGGCGCCGCCGCGTGCTCGGGATCGCGGATGTGGGCCGCGAACTCGAACTGCAGGCGCCGCAGGGTGTCGCGCTCAGTCATCTTGCGGCGGCTCGTGCCTGGCCTGCAGCTTGCGGATGATCTCCAGTTCGCAGCGCAGCACCGACATGGGCGGGATGTTGAAGTCGCGTTCCAGCAGCGTGGGGATGACCCCGAAGCGGCGGTAGGTCTCGTCCAGCAGCGCCCACACCGGGTCCGCTACCGGCGCGCCGTGCGTGTCCACGCGCAGGTCCTCCGCCTCGACGTAGTGGCCCGCGACATGCAGGTACACGACGCGCTCGCCGGGGATGGCGGCGAGGAACTCCTCCGGCGGGTAGTCGTGGTTGACGGCATTGACGTAGACGTTGTTGACGTCCAGCAGCAGGCCGCAGTCGGCTTCTTCCAGCACCGCGTTGAGGAACTGGATCTCCTGCATCTCCCTGCCCGGTGCGGCGTAGTAGGAGACGTTCTCCACGGCGATGGGACGCTCGAGAATCTCGCTGGCCTGGCGGATGCGCCCGGCGACGTGCCGCACCGCCTCCTCGGTGAAGGGGATCGGCATGAGGTCGTACAGCTGGCCGTCGTCCCCGGTGTAGGAGAGATGCTCGGTGTAGTAGCGGATGCCGTGCAGGTCCATGAACTGGCGCGCGCGCTGGAGAAACTCCACGTCCAGCGGCGCCTGCCCGCCGAGGGAGAGCGACAGGCCGTGCATGACGAAGGGGAAACGGTCCGCGAACCAGCAGAACTTGCGGCCCAGCGCGCCGCCGACCCCGATCCAGTTCTCGGGCGCCACCTCCATGAAGTCGACGTCCCAGGGCGGGTCGGCCATGAGCTCGTTCATCATGCTGCGCCTGAGGCCGAGGCCGACGCCGCTTACGGGGTGGTTTTCCATCATCGATGCCTGTGTGTCGGTCCTTGCTCGTGGCTTTCAGCGCTGCGCGCGCTCGAGCGCCCGCAATGCCTGCATGTAGGAGACCTCGTCGGGCAGGGAATTATTTCGTTGCGCATGCCACAGCGCCTCGGCCAGGCACTCGCACATCATATGCTCGGCTTCGTGGCGGCCCAGGCGCGCCGCGAGGGCGTGGTGCAGGGCGGCGATGCCGGCAGGACGGTCGGTGCCGACCTGCTCGCGCAAGGCGAGGTGCAGTCCCATGTGCAGGAAAGGGTTGCTCTCGCCCGATTCGGGCGTCCAGTCACGCGCCAGCGCCCCGTCGGGATCCTCCAGCAGGGCATGGTATTCGGGGTGCTGGGCGACGACGTCGGCTACCTGGACCTCGAGCGGCTCGGCGGGCAGGCGCTCGCGCCGCTTGCGCCAGGCTTCCAGGTAAAAAGCCCGCAGGCCTTCGCGATCATTCGGCAGCAGCACGACGCGTTGCCTTGCGGCGGACGGGCGGGCGCAGCGGGCGGGGCGGCGGATCGCCCGGCGTCTTCCGCTTGTAGTCGCACAGGTCCGCGATGATGCAGACGGGGCAGTCCGGCTTGCGCGCCTTGCACACATAGCGGCCGTGCAGGATGAGCCAGTGGTGCGCGTCGCGCTTGAACTCCGCCGGCGTCACCCGCTCCAGCCGGTCCTCGACCGCGCGCACCGTCTTGCCGGGCGCCAGGCCGGTGCGGTTGGCGACGCGGAAGATGTGCGTGTCTACCGCGATGGTCGGCTCGCCGAAGGCGGTGTTCAGTACCACGTTGGCGGTCTTGCGCCCCACGCCGGGCAGCGCTTCGAGCGCGGCCCGATCGCGCGGCACCTCGCCGCCGTGCTGCTCCAGCAGGATCCGGCACAGGGCGATGATGTTCTTCGCCTTGGAGTTGTAGAGCCCGATGGTGCTGATGTGGCGCTTCAGCCGCGCTTCGCCGAGGGCGAGGATGGCGGCCGGCGTCCGGGCGACGGGGAACAGCCGGGCAGTGGCCTTGTTGACGCCCTTGTCGGTGGCCTGGGCGGACAGCACCACCGCCACCAGCAGCTCGAAGGGCGTGTGGTAGTTGAGTTCCGTGGTGGGCTTCGGGTTGGCATCCCGCAGCCGGCGATACAGCTCGTAGCGCTTTTCGTTGTTCATATGCTCCCGCCTCAGGCTGCCTCGCCGCGCGCCGCGAGCGGCGCTGCGGCGTCCACTGCGCGCCGGCGTTGCAGGCCGGCGTCGATCAGGTTCTTGGCGGCGACCAGCAGGCCGAGGCCGATGAAGGCGCCCGGCGGCAGCAGCGCCAGCAGGAAGCCGCCGTCGGCCAGCTGCAGCTCGATGCCGCGGGCGGCCTCGCCGAACATCATGTGCGCCCCTGCGAACAGCGTGCCCTGGCCGATCAGCTCGCGCGCGGCCCCGAGCGTGACCAGTACCCCGGTGAAGCCCAGGCCCATGGCGATGCCGTCCAGGGCGGCCAGCCCGGGACTCTCGCGCGAAGCGAAGGCCTCGGCGCGGCCGATGATGGCGCAGTTGGTGACGATCAGCGGGATGAAGATGCCCAGCACGCGGAACAGTTCGTGGAACCAGGCGTTCATGGCCAGTTCCACCGCGGTGACGAAGGAGGCGATCACCAGCACGAACACCGGAATACGGATCTCCGGCCGCACCATGTTGCGGATCAGGGAGACGGTCAGGTTGGAGGCGAGCAGCACCAGCGTGGTGGCGATGCCCAGCCCCAGGCCGTTGACGAAACTCGTGCTCACCGCCAGCAGCGGGCACAGGCCGAGCAGCTGCACCAGCCCCGCGTTGTTGGTCCACAGGCCGGTGCGGATGACTTCAGCGGCGCGTGCGCTCATTGCTGTTCCTCGTTCCCGGTGGTCGGCGCCGGCAGCCCGTCGGCGCCGGCCGGCGCGGCAAACAGGGCGTCGCGGTGCTGGCGGAAGTATATCAGCGCGTCCCGCACCGCCGAGACCACGGCGCGCGGCGTGATGGTGGCGCCGGTGAACTGGTCGAACACCCCGCCGTCGCGCTGCACCGCCCAGTCCTCCGGCAGCGGATTGCGCAGCGAGCGTCCGGCGAAGTCGAGAATCCAGTCGCTGCGCTCCACCTCCACTTTGTCGCCGAGGCCCGGCGTCTCCCGGTGCGAGACCACGCGCACGCCGGACAGCCGTCCGTCGGCGCGGATGCCGACCAGCAGGCGCATGGGTCCGCTGTAGCCCGCCGGGGCCGTGGGGGTGAGCACTGCGGCGACCGGCGCCTGGCCGTCGCGCGCGCGGTACACCGTCACCGCTTCGCTGGTGCCGAGAAGCTCCGGATCCCGCACGGTGATCGCGTCTTCATGCACGGCGTTGTCGTATTCGCCCGCGGGCAGGACCTCGGCGAGAGTACGCAGCAGGAATGCGCGCTCGTTCGCGGCAATGCGTTCCTCCGTCGAGTCCCAGGTGACCGCAACCAGCAGCGCGCCCAGCACGGCGAAGCCGGACAGCACGCCGGCGGCGCGCCACATGTTGCGCACGATCTCAGCCGGCATGGCCGTAGGTGCGCGGGCGGGTGAAGTGGTCGATGGCCGGCACCGCCATGTTCATCAGCAGCACGGCGAAAGCGACGCCGTCCGGGTAGCCGCCCCAGCTGCGGATGACGAAGATCAGCAGGCCGATGCCGAAGCCGTACACCAGGCGGCCGCGCGGGCTGGTGGCGGCGGACACCGGGTCGGTGGCGATGAAGAAGGCGCACAACAGGGTGGCGCCGCTGACAAGTTGAAAGGTCGGCGGCGGATAGGCGCCGGGGGCGAGCAGCCAGGCCAGCGTCGCCGGCAGGCACAGGCCGAGGATGACCCCGGCGGGGATGTGCCAGCGGATCACCCGGCGCCACAACAGGTACAGGCCGCCGAGCCCGATCCACGCTGCGGTCCACTCCCAGCCCCGGGCGCCGAGCACACCGTACAGCGGCGCGGCGCGCACCTGTTCGACAGGCACGCCGAGCTGCAACTGTGTGCGCAGGTCGTCCAGCGGCGTGGCGCCGCTGAGCACGTCCCAGCCGGTGCCGGTGGGCAGGGCGCCGGTGAGCGTGAAGGTCAGCGTCTGCCAGGCGTCCAGGGCTGGCGGCATGGTGCCGGCAAGCTCCACCAGCGGCGGCAGCCAGCGCGTCATCTGCTCAGGGAAAGAGATCAGCAGGACCACGTAGCCCGCCATCGCCGGGTTGAAGGGGTTGTAACCGAGGCCGCCGTACAACTGCTTGGCGAACAGGATGGCGAAGGCGGCGCCGGTCGCGGTGATCCACCAGGGCGTCAGCGGCGGGATGCAGAACGCCAGCAGGACGGCCGTGACCACGGCGCTCAGGTCGGCCAGTTGCGGTCCCACCGCGCGTCCGCGCAGCGCCAGCACGGCTGCTTCGCAGGCCACGGCGGTCGCCGTCGCCACGGCCATGTTGTAGAGAATGCCCGGGCCGAAAAACCAGGCCCAGGCGATGGTGGCGGGCACCAGCGCGAGCAGCACGTCCCCCATCACCCACGTTACCGTGCGGGCGGGACGGAGATGGGGCGGCCGCGTGACGGCGAACTTCATTTGCCGGATCCCGGCTTATCGTCGTCGTCCGCCCCGCGCCGCGCCTGGACCCTTTCCAGCGCGGCATCGATCATGGCCTTGCGCGCCTTGTCATCGCCGCGTGCCTGGTCGGCAGCGCGCGTCTTTTCCTCGAGGCGCTTCTTGCGCGCGGCCTGCTCTGCCTCGAGACGCTCGCGGCGGGCCTCGAAGCGCTCGCGCGCGGCGTCCGAGCGGACGCGGTCGCGCTGGCGCGTCCAGAGTTCCGTCTTGGCGTAGCGGAAGTACTGGGTGAGGGGGATCTGGCTGGGACACGCCAGGTCGCAGCAACCGCACTCGATGCAATCGAACAGGTGGTAATCGTCGAGCGGCTCGAGATCGTCGCTGCGCGCATGCCAGTAAAGTTGCTGCGGCAACAGCTGCGCCGGGCAGACCTCGGCGCACTCGCCACAGCGGATGCAGGGCATGACCGGCGCGCGTGGCCGGATTTCCTCTTTCGAGGCCACCACGACGCAGTTCATCGCCTTGATGACCGGCAGGCTGTCGTCGGCCAGCGGAAAGCCCATCATGGCGCCGCCCATGAGCAGGTGGGCCGCCTGGCCGGTGTAGCCGCCACAGGCCTGCACCAGGTCCGCCACGGGCGTGCCGAGGCGGGCTTCCAGGTTGCGCGGTGCGGCGACGCCGTCGCCGGTGACGGTGACGATGCGCGAGATCAGCGGCTCACCCTGCGTGACCGCACGGGCCACCGCCGCGGCCGTGCCGACGTTGTGGCACAGGTAGCCGATGTCCGGCGGCACGCCGCGCGCCGGCACTTCCTCGCCGGTGAGGACCTTGATGAGCTGACGCTCGCCGCCCTCGGGATAGATCGCCGGCACCGAGACGACCTCGATGCGCGTGTCGCCGGCGGTGTCCAGGGCGGCTTCCAGCGCCGCGCGGGCCGCGGGCTTGTCGTCTTCAATGGCCACCACGCAGCGCGCGATGTCCAGCGCCTGCAGCAGGACCTGGGCGCCGGTCAGCACCTCCGCGGCGCGCTCGCGCAGCAACAGTTCGTCGCAGCAGATGTAAGGCTCGCATTCGGCGCCGTTGAGGATCAGCAGCTTCAGTCCCGAGCCGGCGCCGAGTTTCACCGCGGTGGGAAAGGCGGCGCCGCCGAGCCCGACCACGCCGGCCGCCCGGACCCGGGCGCGCAGCTCCGGCCCGGTGAGCGCGGAGAAGTCGGTGATCGGCTCGTAGCCCGTCCAGGGCTCATCCAGGCCATCGGTCTCGATGACGATGCAGGGCGCCGACAGGCCGCTCGGATGGGGCACCGGATAGTCGCTGATCTCGACCACGGTGCCGGAGCTCGAGGCGTGAACCTTGGCCCCCACGTAACCGTTCGGCCGCGCGATGGGCTGTCCTTTCAGCACGCGTTCGCCGGGGCTCACCACGGGCTCGGCCGGCTGCCCGACGTGCTGCGACAGCGGCAGCACCAGGCGGCGCGGCACCGGCACGACACCGATCGGCGTGGTCGTGGCGCGCGCGGTGCGCGCGTCCAGTTTCAGCCCGCCGTGGAAATGCCAGAGTCGCGTCGGGTTCACCGCTGTTCCGCCGCCGTCGCCGCCGGTTCCGCGGGCCGCGGCCATTTCCAGGTCTTCAGCGTTACCGGCTCCTCGACCATGGCGATGCAGTCCACCGGGCACGGGGCGACGCAGAGTTCGCAGCCGGTGCACTCGCTGGCGATGACGGTATGCATCTGCTTGCCGGCGCCGAGGATGGCATCCACCGGGCAGGCCTGGATACACAGCGTGCAGCCGATGCACAGCGGTTCATCGATGACGGCCACCGTGCGCGGCTTGATCTCGCCACTCTCCGGGTCGAGCGGCTTGGGGTCGCGCTCGAGCAGGTCGGCGAGCGCGCGGATGGTGGCTTCGCCGCCCGGCGGACAGCGGTTGATGTCGGCCTCGCCGGCCGCGATGGCCTCGGCGTAGGGGCGGCAGCCGGCGAAGCTGCACTGGCCGCACTGGGTCTGCGGCAGCAGGGCGTCGATGCGGTCCGCGACCGGGTCGCCCTCGGTGCGGAAGCGCACCGCGGCGAAGCCCAGCGCGAGGCCGAACAGGAGGGCGATGCCCGCGATGACGGCGACTGCGGCGATCATCTCAGCCGCGCACCAGGCCGGCGAAGCCCATGAACGCCAGCGACATCAGGCCGGCCGTGACCAGGGCGATGGAGGCGCCGCGAAACGGCAGCGGCACGTCCGCCGCCGCCACGCGCTCGCGCACCCCGGCGAACAGCACCAGCACCAGGGAGAAGCCGACCGCGGCGCCGAAGCCGTACACGAAGGACTCGAGGAAACCGTGGCTCTCCTGCACGTTGAGCAGGGCCACGCCCAGCACCGCGCAGTTGGTGGTGATCAGCGGCAGGTAGATGCCCAGCACCTGGTACAGAAGGGGGCTGGTCTTGCGCACCACCATCTCGGTGAACTGCACCACGCCCGCGATCACCAGGATGAAAGAGATGGTGCGCAGGTACTCCAGGTCCAGCGGCGCGAGCAGGAACTCCTGCACCAGGTAGCTGCAGACGGACGACAGGGTGAGGACGAAGGTCGTAGCCAGCGCCATGCCGGCAGCCGTTTCGAGCTTGCGCGACACCCCCATGAAGGGACACAGGCCGAGAAACTTCACCAGCACGAAGTTGTTCACCAGCACGGTGGCCACGAGTATGAGCGCCAGTTCTTGCATCGCCGTCGGGTCCGGATCCGTCAACGTCTCAGGTGACCCGCATGCCGGGCTCAGCCCCGCTGTCGGGTGCGAGCAGGAAAATGCCGTCGCCGCCCGAGGCCGCCAGCACCATGCCCTCGGAGAGGCCGAAACGCATTTTCCTCGGCTTCAGGTTGGCCACCACCACCGTCAGCCTTCCTGGCAGGTCTTCGGCGCGATAGGCCGAGCGGATGCCGGAGAACACCTGGCGGCGGCTGTCGCCGAGGTCGAGCGTGAGCTTCAGCAGCTTGTCGGCGCCGTCCACATAGTCGGCCTCGAGGATCCGCGCCACGCGCAGGTCGACCTTCATGAAGTCGTCGATGCCGATCTCCGCCGGGCCTTCTTCTGCGGCCGGCGGGGCGGCGCCGGCGCGCTGCGGCGCCGGCTTCTTCTCCAGGCTGTCGCGCGAGGCGTCGAGCAGGGCCTGCACCGCCTTCGGGTCGACGCGCTGCATGAGCGGCTGGAAGGGGCCGATCTCGTGGTCCAGCAACGGCTGGCCGGCGTCGTCCCAGTTCATGGGCGGGCAGCGCAGGAACTCCTCGGAGGCGGCCGCGAGGCGCGGCAGCACCGGCTTCAGGTAGGCCACCAGGGTGCGGAAGCCGTTCAGGCCCTGGGTGCAGGCCGCCTGCACCTCCCGCTCGCGCCCGGATTCCTTGGCCACGATCCAGGGCTTTTCGCGGTCGATGTACTGGTTGACGCGGTCTGCCAGCGCCATCACCTGGCGCATGGCCTGGCCGTAGCGGCGTTGCTCGAAGCTCGCGGCGATCTCCGGGCCGGCTGCCGCCAGCTCGGCCTGCAGCCCGGGCTCGGGCAGTTCCGCCGCGAGCCGCCCGCCGGCGACGCGATGGATGAAACCGGCGCAGCGGCTGGCGATGTTCACCAGCTTGCCGACCAGGTCGGAATTGACCCTTTGCACGAAGTCGTCGAGGTTGAGGTCGAGGTCTTCCGGCCCGGCGCCGAGCTTGGTGGCGTAGTAGTAGCGCAGGGCCTCCGGGTCGAGATGCTGCAGCCAGGTGCTGGCGCGGATGAAGGTGCCGCGCGACTTGGACATCTTTTCGCCGTTCACGGTAAGGAAGCCGTGCGCGAACACCGCCGTCGGCATCCTGAATCCCGCGCCGTGCAGCACGGCCGGCCAGAAGAGCGAGTGGAAATACACGATGTCCTTGCCGATGAAGTGATACAGCTCCTTGTCGCTGCCCGGGCGCCACCAGGCGTCGAAATCCAGGTCGTCGCGCCGGTCGCACAAGTGGCGGAAGCTGGCGATGTAGCCGATCGGCGCATCCAGCCAGACGTAGAAGTACTTGCCCGGCCGTCCGGGGATTTCGAAGCCGAAGTAGGGCGCGTCGCGGCTGATGTCCCAGTCCTGCAGGCCGACCTCGAACCACTCCTCCAGCTTGTTGCGCATGCTCTCGTGCAGGCGACCCTCAGCCATCCAGGACTTGAGCAGGGCCTCGAAGTTCCCCAGCTTGAAGAACAGGTGCTCGGACTCGCGCTCCACCGGCGGCGTGCCGGACAGCACCGAGACGGGATCCACCAGCTCGGACGGGCGGTAGGTGGCGCCGCACACCTCGCAGCTGTCGCCGTACTGGTCCGCCGCCCCGCAGCGCGGGCAGGTGCCGCGCACGAAGCGGTCCGGCAGGAACATCTGTTCCTTTTCGTCGTAGGACTGGCGGATGGTGCGGGCCTCGATGTGGCCCCTGGCCTCCAGCGCCGTGAAGATCTCCTCCACCAGCGCGCGGTTCTCGTCGGAGTGCGTGCTGTGGTAGTTGTCGAAGCTGACGTGGAAGCCGGCGAAGTCCTCGACCTGGCCGGCGTGGATCTCGCGGATCAGGGCTTCCGGCGTGATGCCGTCCTGGCGTGCCTTGAGCATGATCGGGGTGCCGTGCGCGTCGCTGGCGCAGACGTAGATGCAGCGATGACCGCGCATGCGCTGGAAGCGGACCCAGATGTCGGTCTGGATGTACTCGACCAGGTGGCCGAGGTGCAACGGCCCGTTGGCGTAGGGCAGGGCGCTGGTGACGAGGATTTCGCGGCTGTCGCTCATGGTCTCTTCCCGCAGGGTCGCGGAGTCAATGAGGCTGGAGCTCGGCGGCCGGCCGCGCATCTGCCGCGGTCCCTGCCGCCGGGGACGATAAGCCGGAAATTATGCCATATCCGGGGCTCAGGCCCCGGGACGGCTCGGCGGAGGTTCCGAGTCCTCGACGCGCTTGCGGAAGCGCTCCTTGGCGATGGCCTTCTCGTAGGCTTCGCGCGCCGTGATGAAACGGCGGTCGAGCAGTTCCTGCAGCGCCGCGTCCATGGTGCGCATGCCCACCCCGGCGCCCGACTGCATCGCCGTCTCGAGCTGGTCCAGCTTGCCCTGGCGCAGCAGGTTGGATATCGCCGGCGTGTTCACCAGGATCTCGAGGGCCGGGATACGGCCGTCGCCGGTCTTGCGTTTGCACAGCTGCTGGGAGATCACGCCGCGCAGCGAGGTCGAGAGCATGGTGCGCACGTGCGGCTGCTTTTCCGGCGGGAAGGCATGCACGATGCGGTCGACCGTGGGCGCCGCGCCGTTGGTATGCAGCGTCCCCATCACCAGGATGCCCATTTCCGCCGCGGTGATGGCGGTGGCCATGGTTTCCAGGTCGCGCAGCTCGCCCACCAGCACCACGTCGGGGTCCTCGCGCAGGGCGGAATGCAGTGCCTCGGCAAAGCTCGGCGTGTGGTCGCCGACCTCGCGCTGGCTGATGAGGCAACCGATGCGCTGGTGCACGAACTCGATCGGGTCCTCGATGGTGATGATGTGCCCTTTGCGGCTGCGGTTGATCTCGTTGATCATCGCCGCCAGCGTGGTGGACTTGCCTGAGCCGGTCTTGCCGGTAACCAGGATCATGCCCTGGCGATGCTGGCACAGGCTGCGCACCACCTCCGGCAACTTGAGCGATTCCAGGGTGACCGCCTCCGAGGGGATGGCGCGCATCACCGCGCCCATGCCGCCGAGGTGGCGGAACACGTTGACGCGGAAACGGGACAGGCCTTCGATGGCGTAGGCGAAGTCGGCCTGGTCCTCGCGATCGAAGGTCGCGGCCGCGACCGGGGTTGCGATCGCCTGCAGGTTGCCGGTCAGCTCCTTCTCGTCCAGCAGCTCCGGTTCCAGTACCTGCAGGTCGCCATGCAGCCGGAAGCGCGGCGGCGAGTGCGCGATGAGGTGCAGGTCGGATCCGCCGCGTTCCACCGTGAGGCGCAGCAGGCGGTTGACGAGGTCGGCGCGGCGGCTCGACACGGAGGTGGCGCCGGTGCTCATTCCGCCAGGTCCAGCTTCGGCATGACGCCGGTGTCGGTGACGTAGCGGGCGAACTGCTTCTTCTCGGTGGTGAAGCGGTAGGCGTCGTCCGGGTCGATCTCGCGCCGCTGGATCGCCTCGAGCAGCGCCTGGTCCATGAGCTGCATGCCCAGCTCCTTGCCCGTCTGCAGCTGCGAGGGGATCAGGTGTGTCTGGTCGCTCATGATCAGCCGGGCGATGGCCTTGTTGCGGATCATGATCTCGTGAATGGCCTTGCGGCTGCGCCCGTCCGCGGTCTTCACCAGCACCTGGGTCACCACCGCCACCAGGCTCTGGGAAAGGAAGCTCTTGGTCTGCTCGCGCTGGTTCGCCGGCAGGGCGTCGATGATGCGGTCGATGGTCTTCACCGCGCCGGTGGTGTGCAGCGTGCCCAGCACCAGGTGGCCGGTCTCCGCCGCCGTCATCGCCATGTTGATGGTTGCCGCATCGCGCATCTCGCCCACCAGGATCACGTCGGGGTCCTCGCGCAGCGAGGCGCGCACGCCGTCGGCAAAGCTGCGCAGGTGCGTGTTCAGTTCGCGCTGGATGATCTGCGAGCTCTTGCACTTGTGCACGAACTCGATCGGGTCCTCGAGGCTGATGATGTTCATCTTGCGCGTCGAGTTGAGGAAATCGATCATCGCCGCCAGCGTGGTCGACTTGCCGGTGCCGGTGGCGCCGGTCACCAGCACCATGCCCTGGTGGTAGTCGCACAGCTTGCGGATGATCGGCGGCAGCCCGAGGGATTCCAGCGTCGGCACTTCTGCCGGGATGAAGCGGAACACCGCGCCCGGCCCCGTGTCCTTGCGGAACAGGTTGACGCGAAAGCGGCCGCCCTCGCCGCTGACGTAGGAAAAGTCCAGGTCGTGGCCCTGGCGGAACGAGTCCTTCTGCGCCGGCAGCAGGATCTCCATGATGTAGCTTTCCAGCTCCGCGGCCGACAGCTCGCGGAACTTGATCGGCAGCAGGTCGCCGCGCAGCCGCAGCATCGGGGGGACGCCCACCGCCAGGTGGATGTCGGAGCAGCCCTGCGCCATGGCGAGCTGCAGGAAGGCGTCGATCCTCGCCAGGGCCTAGCCCTCCGTCCCCAGGAAGGGGGCGATGACGCCGCGCAACTCCTCCATGGTGCTGAAGCGCTTGCTCTTGTCCACCGCCATGCAGCGCGAGACGACGTCCGACAGCTCCTGGGGTATGTTCGGGTTCAGCTCGCGCGCGGGCTTGGCCTTGCCCTGGACGTGCTGGTACATCACCGACATGTGGTCTCCACGCGTGTAGGGGGCGAAGCCGGTCAGCATCTCGTAGAGAATGACGCCGAGGCTGTAAATGTCCGCCTTTTCATCCACTTTCTTGCCCAGGATCTGTTCCGGGGCCATGTACTTGGGCGAGCCTATCACATAGCCCGTGCGGGTGAGCTGGGTGTCCCCGCTGGCGCGCGCGGCAGCCACGCCGAAGTCCACCACCTTGACCAGCCCGGTCTTGTCGATGAGCACGTTGGCGGGCTTCAGGTCGCGGTGGATCACCCCGGCCTGGTGCGCCACGAACATGCCCGTGGCGATGTCCGCGCCGTAGCGCATGGCGCGGTCGAAGGGCAGCGGTTCCTCTTCCTTCAGCTCGCTGGACAGGGGATGCGAGGCGAAATACTCCATCGAGATGGCGTACAGGCCGCCCAGCGAGACGAAGTCGTAAATCCGGATGATGTTGCGGTGGGTGATCTTGCGCGAGTAGCGCAGCTCGTGGATGAAGCGTTTCATCATCTCCTCGTCCTGGGCCACGCCCGGGTTGAGGAACTTCAGCACCAGTTGCTCGTCGACCACCTGGTCCTCCACCAGCAGCACGGTGCCGAAGGCGCCCTTGCCGATCTGGCGGATGAACTTGTAGCGGCCGTCGATCACGTCGCCGGCCTCGAGCTTGGTGATATCCAGCGTCTGCACATGCTGCGAGGCGGCCTTGAGCAGTTCGCGCCAGTCCTTGGCCTCGCCCGGCGTGAGTTCTTCCCCGCCGCCGCCGCCGCCGCTGCCGCGGCTGCCCGAGCTCGACAGGGTCCCGGTGCTGCTGCCGGTGCGCTCGTGGAGTCGCTGCACGGCGGCGCTTGCGGCTTCACTGACGGCCGGGTCGCGCGAACTGGTCTCGCGCGCGATACGGGTGATCAGGTCGTCGGCGGCGGCCGGGTCGGCGGCTTCGGCGAGCGCCTTGATGGCCTCGATCCTGACTTCCTTGTCCTTGTGGTCGAGCAGGCGCTTCAGGTGCGGCACCGCGTCCGCGCCGGCCAGCTTGCCGAGCGCGCGCGCGGCGGCGGGGATCGACCGGGCCTCGGAGCCGAGCATTTTCACCAGGGCCGGCACGGCGCGCTCGTCGCCGATTTCGCCCAAGGCGTCTGCAGCCCGCTCGCGCACCCACCAGTCCTCGTCGCGCGTGGCCGCGATCAGATGCTTGACCGCCCGCTCGTCCTTGGTGGTGTTCAGGATCTCGACCGCGGCGCGGCGCACGGACTCGTCCTTGTCGCCGATCAGGCCGAGCACGGCGTCGATCACCCGGGGTCCGCCGATGCGCGCCAGCGCGTCGGTGGCACGCGCCCGCACCCACCAGTCGTCGTCGCCGAGGGCGCTGAGCAGGTCCTTGATGGAGTCCTGGTCGCCGATCTCGTTGAGCACCTCGACGGCGGCGCGGCGCGCGAAGTCGGACTCGTCTTTCAGCACTTCCACCAGGTGCTTGAGCGTGTCCGGATGGCGCTTGGTGATGATGACTTCCACCGCGCGGTTCTGCACCGCGAGGTCGGGATCCCGCAGGAGGGCGCAGAGCAGGCCGATGTTCGGCTCGCCGCTCATCTTCTCCAGCGCCGACAGGGCGGCCTGGCGGATGACCTTGTTGTCGCTCTGCAGTTCGCGCTCCAGCGCGTGCTGGACGTCCGGGCGATCGAAGCCCGACAGGATCTCGATGATGTGCGCCTTGGCGCCGATGTCCTTGCCCGTCAGCCGGCTGACCAGTTCCGGCACCAGGTTCTCGTCGGCCGCGCTGGCGACCAGCTTGAACAGGGCCGCCTTCTCCGTCGGGTCGGCCTGGTAGGCGCGGTTGAGCAAGGCGCGGGTCTCGAGGCGTTCGTGCTGGGCGTTGAGGATCTCCAGCAGGGCGGCACGCGGCGCGCGTTCATCGCCGAGGTGATCGAGCAGCTTGTTGGGGTCGTAGTCGCGGCTGTTGCTGAGGGCCCACACCAGGCCCTGCAACGCCTTCGAATTGCTGGCCGACATCATTTCGACGGCGTCGGGCAGCGTGCGGTGCGAGACGAGGATGCCGAGCACGCGGCACAGGGCCTGGACGCGCGGCCCATCCGCCGTCTCCATTTCCTCCACCGTCTTGCGCAGGGCGGGCGTGCCGATCTTGCGCAGGCGGGCGGCGGCCTTGCGTCCCGCGTCGCTGTCGAGGTCCGCCGGGGTGCGTATGCGCGCCAGCAGCCGCTCGGCGAACATGCCGCCGAACGGGTTCACGACGCACTCCTGCCGCGACCCGATAGCGGCGCGCCGCACACGCATTGGTGGCGCGACAGCGGGCTCGGGGCTATGAACCTGAGGTTGATCAAGCAGTCTTTCCGGCTTCCATAACCAGTATTCTATGTCCTCGCAGGCCCCCATGGAGCCTCGGCGCCACACCGTGCTCCGGAACCTGCGAACTCCGTACAGTACACCGGCGGCCGGCAGCCGTCCAAGCGATGCTGCCGGGGCTCCCGCGGTCGGCTACAATGCGCGCCTCTCAACGGCAATCAGGCAATCTGCGGGGATTCAAATGACCCAGGAAACTATCGACCGCGCGCGCGCCCTGCTGGCGGAGCGCAAGGATCCCGTTCTCGAGCAGGACCTGGTCTCGGCGGGCGCCGTGGCCGACCTCGGCCTGGCGGACGGCGAGTTGCGCGTGCGCCTGCGCCTCGGATTTCCCGCCGATCGTTATGCGCGTGAGCTGGAGCGCGAGTTCGGCGAACTGCTCGGCGGGCTGCCGGGCGTGTCGCGGGTCAAGGTCACGGCGGAGTGGGGCGTGGAGACGCGCTCCGTGCAGCCGGGCCTGTCGCCGCTGCCGGGGATTCGCAACATCATCGCCGTGTCGTCCGGCAAGGGCGGCGTGGGCAAGTCCACCACCACGGTCAACCTGGCGCTCGCCCTGGCGGCGGAAGGCGCCAAGGTGGGCATCCTGGACGCCGACATCTACGGCCCCAGCCAGCCGCGCATGCTCGGCCTTTCCGGCCGGCGTCCCACCAGCGAGGACGGCAAGCGCATCCGCCCGCTGGATGCGTTCGGCGTGAAATGCATGTCGATCGGCTTCCTCATCGACGAGGACCAGCCGATGATCTGGCGCGGCCCGATGGTCACGCAGGCCCTGCAGCAGTTGCTCGGTGACACGGACTGGGGCGAGATCGACTACCTCATGGTGGATATGCCGCCGGGCACCGGCGACATCCAGCTGACGCTGTCGCAGCGCGTGCCGGTGAGCGGCGCCGTCATCGTCACCACGCCGCAGGACATCGCCCTGCTCGACGCCCGCAAGGGCCTGCGCATGTACGAGAAGGTGAAGGTGCCGGTGCTCGGCATCGTGGAGAACATGAGCCTCCATATCTGCTCCAACTGCGGCCACCAGGAGCCGATCTTCGGCACCGGCGGCGGCGAGCGCATGGCCGAGCAATACGGCGTGCCGCTGCTGGGCAACCTGCCGCTGGATATCCATATCCGCGAAGAAGCCGATGCGGGCCAGCCTTCGGTGGTAGCCGACCCCGACGGCCCGGCGGCGCGCGCCTACCTCGACATCGCGCGGCGCATGTGCGCCCGGCTGGCTGCCGGCGGCGAACTGCCCGGCGCCAAGTTCCCGACCATCAGCTTCGAGGACGACTGATGAGCATCAAGTCCGACCGCTGGATCCGCCGCATGGCGGAGTCGCACGGCATGATCGAGCCTTTCGAGCCGGGCCAGGTGCGGACGGTTGACGGCCGCAAGGTGGTGAGCTTCGGCACCTCCAGCTACGGCTATGACGTGCGCTGCGCGCCGGACTTCAAGATCTTCACCAACATCAACTCGGCGGTGGTCGACCCGAAGGGCTTCGACGCTTCCAGTTTCGTCGACGTCAGCGCGGACGTCTGCATCATCCCGCCGAATTCCTTCGCCCTGGCGCGCACCGTCGAGTATTTCCGCATTCCGCGCAGCGTGCTGACGATCTGCCTCGGCAAGAGCACCTATGCGCGCTGCGGCATCATCGTCAACGTCACGCCGCTGGAGCCCGAGTGGGAAGGGCACGTGACGCTGGAGTTCTCCAACACCACGCCGCTGCCGGCCAAGATTTACGCCAACGAGGGCGTGGCGCAGATGCTGTTCCTGGAGTCGGACGAGGTCTGCGAGACCTCCTACGCGGACCGCGGGGGCAAGTACCAGGGCCAGCGCGGCGTCACGCTGCCGAAGGCCTGAGGACCGGCGCCGCTCAGACCAGGACGGGGCGGTGCAGCGGGCGGCCGTAGAGCCATGGCCCGCCCGCGCGCCACTGCAGCCAGCCTTCCGCCACCCAGCGCACCACGCGCGGATACACCTCGTGCTCCCGCGCCTGCACGCGCCGCGCCAGGCTCTCTGCGTCGTCGCCCGGCAGGACGGGCAGGCGCGCCTGCAGCACGACCGGGCCGCCGTCGAGTTCCTCGGTGACGAAATGGATGCTGGTGCCGTGCATGCGGTCGCCGGCCTCGAGGGCGCGGCGGTGGGTGTGCAGGCCGCGATGCAGCGGCAGCAGCGAGGGATGGATGTTCAGCATGCGCCCTTCCCAGGCGCGCACCAGCTGCGGCGCCAGCACGCGCATGAAGCCCGCCAGCACCACCAGTTCCGCGCCGGATTCCGCCAGCATTTCACCCATCGCGGTGTTCCAGGCGGCACGGTCGGCACTCGCTCCGGGCGGCACGGCCGCCGCGCGGATGCCGGCACGCCGTGCGCGCTCCAGCCCCCAGGCGTCAGTCCGGTCCGAGGCCACGAGCCGGAAGTCCACCGGCAGGCGCCCGGCGGCGCGGGCGTCGAGCAAGGCCTGCAGGTTGCTGCCGTAGCCGGAAACGAGGACGGCGACGGGCAGCGCGGGCCGTGGCATCAGGCCAGCACCACCTTGCGCTCGCCTGCCTCGACCCGGCCGGCCAGCCAGGCCTGCTCGCCGTGCGCCTGGAGGAGTTCGATCGCCTGCTGCGCCTGTGCGGCCGGCAACACCACGGCCATGCCGAGGCCGCAGTTGAAGGTGCGGTAGAGCTCGGCGTCGGCGATGTCGCCCTCGGACTGCAGCCAGTCGAACACCGCCGGGCGTTGCCAGCTGCGCGTGTCGATCGTGGCGGTCGCATTCTCGGGCAGCACGCGCGGCAGGTTTTCCGGCAGGCCGCCGCCGGTGATGTGCGCCATGGCATGCACTTCCACCACATCGAGCAGGGCCAACAGCGGCTTGACGTAGATGCGCGTCGGCGCGAGCAGCTGGTCGACCAGGGACCGGCCTGCCAGCAGGGTGCCGGGGCCGGCGCCGCTGCGCTCCAGCACCTTGCGCGCCAGCGAGTAACCGTTCGAGTGCAGGCCGGAAGAGGCAATGCCGACGATGGCGTCGCCGGGCGCGACCCGGGAGCCGTCGATGATGCGGTCGTGTTCCACCACGCCGACGCAGAAACCGGCCAGGTCGTATTCCCCGCCCTCGTAGAACCCGGGCAGCTCCGCCGTTTCGCCGCCGAGCAGGGCCGCGCCGGCCTGGCGACAGCCTGCCGCGATGCCGGCGATCACGCTGGCGGCGACGTCGACGTCGAGGCGCCCGGTGGCGTAGTAGTCAAGAAAAAACAACGGCTCCGCGCCCTGGACGATGACGTCGTTGACGCACATGGCGACCAGGTCGATGCCGACCGTGTCGTGCTTGCCGGTCTCGATGGCCAGTTTCAGCTTGGTGCCCACGCCGTCGGTCCCGGCGACCAGCACCGGGCGCGTGTAGCCGGCCGGGACCTCGAACAGGCCGCCGAAACCGCCGATTCCGGACAGTACGCCGGGACGGTGGGTGGCCCGCACGGCGGGCTTGATGCGCTCGACGAGGGCGTTGCCCGCGTCAATGTCCACGCCGGCGTCCTTGTACGTCAGCGGTGTGTGATCGCTCATGGGGATGACATCCGGTTGCGGCCCCGGCCGGGGCGGTGGCGTGTTATTTTATCCGACGCTTCGACGCGA
>CAYPTW010000054.1:0-2822 GCA_964413755.1 uncultured Thioalkalivibrio sp.
CTCGCCGACGCCTTCCCCGACGCCGGCCTGGCGCCGCCGCCGGCGCAGCGCGCCGCCTACTACCGCTGGCTGTTCCTGTTCTCCGGTCCTCTCGAAGCCGTGATCATCAACCGCGCGCTCGGCTTCGAGGTCCCGCCGGGTAAGGAGCGGATGGCTGGCTACGGCGACTTCGAGACGATGATGGACGTGGTGGAGCAGGCGGTGACGGCCAGTGACTACATCGCCGGAGACACCTTCAGCGCGGCGGACGTGTACTGCGGCTCGCAGGTCGGCTGGGGGCTGCAGTTCGGCACCCTGGAGAAGCGCCCGGCATTCGCGGCGTACTGGGACAGGATCAGCGACCGGGACGGCTACCGGCGGGCCCAGGAACTGGACAACGCGCTCCTGCCCGAGGCATAGCCCGGGACTTTCTCAGGCCGCCGGCGATTCGCCTTCCCTTGCCAGGCGCGCCTCCGCGTCCGCGATCATGGCTTGAAAACGCGGCTCATCACGCAGCAGCTCGAGATCCGGATCGGCCTTGGCGTACGGCAGGAAACTGTCCGTGATGCACGCGAACACCGGGGCCAGCATGTCCAGCGCCGCGTCCTTGTCGGCGAGGTAGGTGCACAACGCGCAACCGAAGTTGTAGCGCATGTTGAAATTCTCCGGGTCGATCAGGAGCGCGCGTTCCATGCGCGCCTTGGCCCGCTCCCCCTGGCCGAGCGCAGCCAGGGCGTAGGCGCTGTAACCCGCCACCATGGAGTTGTTCTGGTCATGCGCCAGGACCTTCTCCGCGCGCTTTAGCGCGAGTTCGGCCGCGCGCCTCATGCCCGCCTCATCCCCCAGCGCCGTGTAGGCGCTCACCAGCATGGACGCCGAGTTCAGGTCCGCTTCCATTAGCCCTGCGGCTTTCTCGAAGAAGCCGACGGCTTCTTCGTAACGGCGCAGCTGGTAGTTGAGCCGCCCGGCCGAGCGGTTCACCTCGTACGATTCGGGATTCAGCTTGTAGGCGATCTCGACCTCCTTGGCGGCTGCGTCTGGATCGCCATCGGACAGCAGCAGCTGTGCCTTCACGGCATGTGCCTCGGCGAGGCCGGGATCGAGCGCCAGCGCCCGTTCGGCCGCCACCATGCCTTCGTCAGCGTAACCCTCACGGGCGTCGCGCAGTTGCAAGTGACCGATGGCCATCAGCGCCCAGGCCTGGGCGTAATTGGGATCGATCTCCACGGTGCGTTTACACAGGCGGACGATGGCTTCCGCCGACCGGGCATCGGCCTCCTGGCCGGTGATATGTGTCTGCCGTGCCATCAGGTAGAGGTTGTGGGCCTCGGCGTTGTCTGTGCCGCGCCGCTCGATGGCCTTCTTTTCCTTTGGCAGCAGCGTGAGCCGGAGGGCCTTGACGATGGCCTCCGAAATCTCGTCCTGCAGCGCGAAGATGTCGCTCGAGTCGCGGTCGTAGCGCTCGGCCCAGATATGGTTGTTGGTCTTGGCATCCACCAGCTGCGCACTGATACGCACGCGGCCGCCCGCCTTGCGCACGCTGCCCTCGAGCACGTGAGTGACCTTGAGCTCACGGGCGACCTTGGGGATGTCGACGTGCGTGCCCTTGTAGCGGAAGGCGCTGTTGCGCGAGATGATCGCCAGCGCCGAGACCTTGCTCAGGTCGGTGATGACGTCCTCGGTGATGCCGTCGCTGAAGTACTCCTGCTCGGAGTCGCCGCTCATGTTGGTGAACGGCAACACGCAGATCGAGAACAGGGCGGTGGGCTTGTCCGCGGTCGGGGTTACCCCGGGCGCCGTGCTGACTGCCTTGGTCGGCGCGCGCGCGATCATCGCGCCGAGCGCATGCAGGAACTCCCGGGCCGGGGGGCTCGAGGGATCTTCGGCCCAGTCGTCCAGGTCCGTGGTGTGTATGGCGCGCACGTCCATCGGGAGCCGGGCATTGTCGAAGCGCACCGGCACCAGGATGCCACGGTCCGCCGCCTCACGGGCTTCGCCACGCACCCACCGCGACCCGACGGAGTTCGGGGTCCACACCACCATGACTGCCTTGGCGGCATCGATCTCGGCGTCGATCTGGTCGTCGAATTCCTGGCCCGGCGTAATCTCCGGGTCCCACCAGACCGACCAGCCCTTGGCCACGATCGCCGCAACCAGCGGCGCTACCCGGTCGCGGTCGGCGCGAGCATAAGAGACGAACACATCAGCCATGCCGGTCGAACCCTTCTAATGCAGGCCCCGCAGCCTTGAAGCGGCAAGGATACCCCATTGGTCCGGCGCTCCCTACCGGCGGCGGCATCCGCGTCTTGTGCATCTCGTTGACGCTCTGCCGCCATGCGATCATGGCGCATGGATTCCTTCAGCGCACTGCCCCTGATTCCCGCCCTGCAGCAGGCCGTCGATGCGATCGGCTATACCGAACCGACGCCGATCCAGGCACAGACCCTGCCCGCGATCCTGTCCGGGCGGGATCTCATCGCCAAGGCGCCCACCGGTAGCGGCAAGACAGCAGCCTTCGGGCTCGGCCTGCTGCAACGGCTCGACCCGGCCCGCATTTCCACCCAGTCGCTGGTGCTGTGCCCGACGCGCGAGCTGGCCGACCAGGTAGCGAAAGAGTTGCGGCGCCTGGCGATGGGGATCCCTAACGTGAAGATCACCTTGCTTACGGGCGGTGTGCCTCTGGGCCCGCAGCTGGCGTCGCTGACGCATGCGCCGCACGTCGTGATCGGCACCCCCGGGCGGGTACAGGACATGCTGCGCCGGCGTGCACTGAACCCGCGCGGCATCTCGGCGCTGGTGCTGGACGAGGCCGACCGCATGCTCGACATGGGCTTCGAGCAGGC
>CAYPTW010000054.1:2922-17688 GCA_964413755.1 uncultured Thioalkalivibrio sp.
CGGCGCTGGTGCTGGACGAGGCCGACCGCATGCTCGACATGGGCTTCGAGCAGGCCCTGCAGGAGATCCTCGGGCAGCTGCCGCGCCAGCGACAGACGCTGCTGTTCTCGGCCACCTGGCCTGACACTATCCGCGCCATCGGGCGCAGCGCGTTGCAGGATCCGCTGGAAGTCGCAGTGGAAAGCGCGGCCAGCCAGCCGGATATCGAACAGTGGTTCCACGAGGCGGCGCTGACGGACAAGCCCGCCGTGCTCGCCGGGCTGCTGTTGCAGCACCGACCGGAATCCACGGTGGTGTTCTGCAACACCAAGCGCGACGTCGATGCCGTCACCGCGGCGCTGCAGGCCATGGGGTTCAGCTGCGCAGCATTGCATGGTGATCTCGACCAGCGGGAACGTGACGAAGTGCTGGTGCGCTTCGCCAACCGCAGCCTGCGGGTGCTGGTGGCGAGCGACGTGGCCGCGCGCGGTCTCGACGTGAAGGAGCTGGCCTGCGTGGTGAACTACGAGGTGCCCGCCGACCCGGACGTGTACCTGCATCGCATCGGCCGCACGGCACGCGCCGGGAGCACCGGCCTGGCGCTGAGCCTGGTGACGCCGCGCGAAATGCACCGCGCACTGCAGCTGGAAGGCCACCATGGCATGCAATTGCAATGGCGCGTGGCGAAGCCGGTGCACGTGGACAGCAAGGACGTGCCGCGGGCGGCGATGAACACCCTGCGCATCGACGCCGGGCGCAGCGACAAGTTGCGGCCCGGCGACATCCTCGGCGCACTCACCGGCGAGGCCGGTCTCGAGGCGGACACGATCGGCAAGATCGACGTCTTCCCCCGGCGTGCCTATGTTGCGGTGCGGCGCGACCAGGCCGAGCGCGCGCTGGCTGCGCTGCGCCGGGGCCGCATCAAGGGGCGGAATTTTCGCGTTTACCGGCTCTAGGCGCGCCGCCCCGGTCAAGGGCGCATATGCTAGTGTGCGCAGTCGTGGTCGTTCCGGGACGACAGGATGAGTCCGGTCCCGGGAGGAGGGGTTGGCTTGGTTGACGTGTTCGTCTCATATGCTCGCCTTGACTACGCCCGAGTTGCCCCGCTGGTCGCAGCGCTCGAGGCGGAGGGCTGGTCGGTCTGGTGGGACCCGGAGATCTCGCCCGGCGAGGAATTCGACACGCTGATCTCGGATGCCCTGGAGAGCGCGCGCGCCGTGGTCGTGGTCTGGACGCCCAATTCCGTGGGCTCCCGCTGGGTGCGCGGCGAAGCGCGGGATGCGGCGGACCGGGGCGTACTGGTCCCGGTGCGCTTCGACCAGGCCAAGCTGCCGATCGACTTCCGCGCCGTGCACACCATCGACCTGGACGACTGGGGCGAAGATGCCGGCAGTGACAGCTTCCAGAGTATCCGCCGCGTGCTGGCAGCCAAGCTGGGTGCTGCGCCGGAGTCTGCGGGCCCCCGAACGGTCATCCAACCATCGCGCCGGACAGATACTGCGGCACGGACCGCGCTGAAGCGTCGGGCCGGCATGCTGGTGGGCGCGCTGCTCGCGCTCAGTGTCGGCGCGATACTGGTGCAGACCTACGGGCCGCAATCCGACGCCGTCCCTGCACCGATGCCCGCCAACGGCGCCGCAGCACCTGCCGCCGAGACGGCCGTCTCCGCCGACCCGTCGATCGCAGTCATGCCGTTCGTCGACCTCAGCCCCGAGGGCGACAACGCGTACTTCAGCGATGGCCTTTCCGAAGCCCTGATGGACATCCTGGCCAGGATTCCGGGCCTGACCGTGGCCTCCCGCACGGCCTCATTCGCTTTCCGGGAGGCGGGGCCGAGCGTGCCGGAGGTCGCCAGCGCCTTGCAGGTGACGAACCTGCTCGAAGGCAGCGTGCGCAAGGCAGGTGACCAGCTGAAGATCAGCGCGCGATTGCTCGATGGCAGTTCCGGGCGCCAGCTCTGGAGCGAGACTTTCGACGCCAGCATGCAGGACGTGTTCGCGGTGCAGGAGGCGATCTCCGTCAAGATTGCCGATGCGCTCAAGATCCAGTTGATGGGCAGCGAGACGCTCGTGCCGATCCCGACGCGCGACGAGGTGGCTTACGAGGACTACCTGCGCGGGCGGGACCTGTTACGTCGCGGGGGAACTGCCGCCAACCTCGAGCAGGCGATCAGTTATTTCGAAAAGGCCCTGGCGCGTGACCCGCAGATGAGCGTGGCATTCGCCGGGATCTGCACCGCGCAGTGGGAAAAATATTCTCTCAGCCGCGAGCGGGCGCTTGCCGACGAGGCCATCGCGGCCTGTGTCAACGCCTATGCCCAGGCTGGTGCGGATGCCCCGGTCGAGCTCATCGTCGCGCTGGGTAACCTGTACCGTGGCATCGGTGACAACGAGTACTCCCGGTCCCTGTTCGAGGAAGCCCTGGAGCTCAGCCCGAACGACGCCGAGGTGAACTCGGGACTCGCCAACACCTTGCGCGCCATGGGAGACCTCGAGGAGGCGGCACGATTGCAGCGCCGGGCCATCGAGCTGGACCCGGCATTCTGGCGCTACTACTGGGACCTGGGCGGGACCCTGGTCGAGCAGGGCGAACTCGAGCCGGCTGCCGACCAGTTCAGGCGCGCCATCCGCTTGAGCCCCGATACTCCTGCGCCTTATTACAGCCTCGGCGGCGTGTATTGGCTGCAGGGCGAGTTCCTGCAGGCCGGAGACGCGTTCCGCGAATCCATCCGCCGTGACCCCGAGCAGATGTTCGCGTATTCGAACGCCGGCACCATGTATTTCTACACGGACGAGTTTGTCCAGGCCGAGGAGATGTTCCTGCAGGCCGCCAGGCTCAGCCCCGCGGATGATCGGTTCCAGGGCTATGTTGCCGAGGCGATATTGATGCAGGCGGCGCGCGACCCGGGTGACGCGACCCCTTTCTACGAAGAAGCGCTCCGGCTGGTGCAGGAATGGCTGCGCGTCAACGTCGGCGATGACGTGGCGCGCTCCCGTGCCGTCGGCTACCTGGCGCGACTTGGCCGGGAAGGGGAGGCCCGCGAGATGCTCGAGAGCCTCCTGCAAGTCGAGGACCTGCCGCTGGAGGCGCTGCGGGAAATCGGCATGGCCTACCTGTTCCTCGGCGACCGTGCGCGCGCGGTGCAGCATTTGTCAGCTGCCAAGGCAGCCGGGTTGCCTGCATGGCTGCTGACCGCAGACAAGCGGCTCGAGCCGCTCGCGGACCTGCCCGAGTTCCAGGCACTGCTCGACGAAAATACACCATGACCCTAGACCACCAGAGGAAGACCACTATGCGCAGCAAAGCAAGCAGAAAAATTTGGCTGGCCGCAGGCCTGCTCTCCATTGCAGGCGCGGCGGCATCGCCCGCGCTGGCGGAACAGGAGTGTCCGCCGAGTTGCGGGATGGATATCGAGCTGCCTGCGGATGCTGCCAAGGCCCCGGGGATTCCTGACGGCCAGACGACGATCATCGCCATTCGTGGCGCCGCCATGCTGGCAATGGTGAGCGACCGACGGGGCAAGCCCGACAAGGCAGCGACGAAGCTGGTCTTTCGCAAGGCTGAGGCCGGGGAGCCGGGGGAGCCCTACACGCCCTTCGTCGACCGACCCGGACCCAACGGCAAGCCGATCACCGAAGTGCATTTGAAGTCGCCCGGTGCGACCCGCCTGTTCATCCGCGAGGATGAGGAGCACAAGTGTTTCGAGGCTCCCGGCTGCAAGTTCGACATCGTCAACGAAGGGGAGCCCGAACGGCCGGTGCTCGACCCCTACATCATCATCAAGAGGTAGGGTCAGGGCCCGCGCGGGGCGAAATCAGACGGCTTGCTACAGCGTTGCCAGTTCGTCGGCTGAGCGCCCCGCGATGCCCAGGGTTGCCGGCGTGCGCAGGGCCTCGCCGCGGTAGTCCCGTGCCATCACGATCGATGCGACCTGGATGACCGCGTCGATGCCGGGCGTCGCCACACCGACCTGCTTCCCCAGTTCCGACATGAACACCAGGCCGTAGCCGACATCCTCGTTGAGGTAGCGATGATCGAGTTGCGGCTGGGCGCCGATGCCGCGGAACCCGGGCGCGTTGCGGTAGGCGGAGCCGTAGTTGGCTTCCAGCATGTAGCCCTGGCGCATGCCCATCTCGGGATCCGGCAGTACGGTAATGCCCAGCTTCCTGCCGATCGCGATGCGCTCCTTGTCGAGCGCTGCGATGAGGCGGCCGACCGAGTCGCTGACGCCGTCTTCGTAGAACAGGAAGTCCCCGCCCGTCATCTCGATGCGGGCGGCGTTGCTCAGGGTCACTGCCGGATGAATGATCGGGTTGGCGTTCTGCAGGCTGGTCTGCAGGACACTCTGCGCCGGCTCCATGCCCGGATAAACATCAGCGATGAGCGCCAGGATTTCGCCCGTGTGCTTGCCCGGCAGTGCGGCCAGCAGGTTGCCTGCCCTGAGCTTGAGGAACACCCGGATCTTGCCCGGCTCGGTCAGCCGCACGGCGTAGTGCAGCGTCGAGGTCTCGGCGACGCGGACGGAGTCGTCGTCCAGGGCGAGCCCGGCCGCGCGCTTGAAGGCCAGGGCGCCGCCGCAGGAACTCGGGCTCACGATGATTGTCTGTCCGGCGGCCAGCTTGCCGGCCACCGCTTTTCCGAACGGTTCGGTGCTGTAAGCCGGGCCGACCACGTAAACCAGTTCCGCGCCGGCCAGCGCCGCGTCGATGTCATGACCCGAATAGGCGATCGAGGCGAAACCGGAGATATCGCCCGCGGCATGGATGCCGCCCTGCGCGGCGATCGCCGCGATGTTGCCCGGGAACTGCTCGAAATCGAACAGCCGGACCTCGTGCCCGTGGCTCGCGCAATCGAAAGCGGCGGCCGTCCCGCCGGCGCCTGCGCCCAGTACAGTGATTCTCATCTCGACCTCGCCGCCGGTTTTGACCAGGGTCGCCGAGCGTCAAGTCGCCCGGCGCGCAGCAATGAACGACCGTACCATGAGTACGAGCACCCCGCCGCAAAGCACGAGCATGCCGATGTTGACCGTCAGCGCGAGCGGGCTCATCTGCGCCGCCCGGATGCCGAGTGTCGCCGCTGGCGCCAGCGCCCCGAGCAGCGCCACGACAGCTGCGACATGCATCAGGTGCCGCCGCCCGCCCTCGAAAGCGAGTGCCAGGCCCGCCAGGACCGCCAGTACGAGGCCGACATAGGCCGGCAGCAAGGCAGTCCGGCTGTCGGACGAGAGAAATGCTCCGACCCCGAGGATGACAAGTAGCGCAGCGAACACGAGCGTGGTTTTCGGCATGGTAGACATCCCCGGCGTATGTTTGATGATGGCAGCATCGGTAGCGACTGCCGTTAATTCAAGCAGTTGGAACAGGCTGCCCGGTCGAAGTTCCCGCGGCACGCGATCGGGACCCGCTGCAGACGCCGGATGACTTCTAGCGGGACTAATCGAGTTCCACGCCGATGCCGATGGCGTAGGTGATGTCCTCCTTCTCGTTGCCGGCAGCCGGGTCAGACTCCCAGTCCCAGTCGACCTGTACGTTCATGTAGACATCGCCCCAGACGTCCCAGCGAATGCCGGTCGTGCTTTCGACGACGTTGTTCGTGCGGCCGGTGACATAAGTCCACAGGCGGTGGTCATGGTAGAACTCCAGGTCGCCGCCGAGCAGGTCGCGGCGATAGCGTAAATCCCAGCGCGCGGCGGACGAGTCTTCCGTGATGCCGCCCAGTTTCTCCCGGACGCCGACGGCCGAGAGCACGACCTCGAACTGCCGATAGGCATCCTCGAAGAACTGGTAACCGAGGCCGACGCCGGGCGTGTAGCGATAGCTTAGCTCGCGCAAGGGGTCGCGTTCATAGCCGAGACCGGAGGCCAGGAACCATGTGTCGGAGAAGAACCAGCTGTACACGTAGGTGGCTCTGTACTGCTCCTTCGTCGTGAGCCCGTCCTGGTCGATGCGATCGAAGCGTAAATCCACGCGTTGGCGGTGGTCACCGATCTTCACGCCGCCCGCGGCCTGCCAGAGAAAATTGCTGGTGTCAGTGTTCCCTTCAGTCGCTCTGTAGGAGAAATCGGAGCGGACATCCCAGTCGAACTCGTCTTCCGGTTCCGTGAGTTCCTCGATGTCCATCGGTGAGAAGGGGCGGCTGCCCGTATCGGTGACAAGGATCATGTTGCCGGCGGCATCGGTAGCGAAGCGACCGGTGATCTCGCTGTGATCGCGTAACTCGATTTCGAGGTCCTCGTCGGATTCGAGCCGGGCGATAGCATCCAGCGAGATCGGGAATTCGTCGGCGTACTCCGTCTCCAGGAAGAGCTCGTTGTCCCACACGCGCTTGATGTCGCCGGTAAGGCGATCACCGTTTTTCATGTGGACCACGTCGGCAGCGGCCGTACTGCCGGGAAGAAGGAATGTGCACAGCACACAGGCGCCAGGAAGATACTTCGAAGACATAACGAAAGGACTCTCTGCGGGGGCTCTCCAGGCCTATTGCTGAACGTCAGGCGTCCGCCAGAGCCAGTCTTCCCCGTCCACGAAAGACAGGTGCCGGAACCCTTCCCGGTCAGCCGGCTTCAGTCCCTTGGTGACCGCGGCGCGATCCAGCATGTCCTGCGGTGGAGGGAGCAGGCGGCGGCCGAAACCCGGCAGCAGCGTGCGCAGGTAGCGCTCTGAATCCGCCTGCAGGGCGACGACCGTGCTCGCGCACAAGGCGGTACCGAAGCTGGCAGCGAGCGTCTGCATCCGTGCGGCGCAGTTCAGCGGGTAGCCAACGAAATCCACCTCGCTGGAGGCGCTCAGGTGAGGCTCGAGCTGGATACGGATCGCTTCGCCAATGGAAATCCCCACGCCGTAGCCGGTCGGTGCGGCGTAGGGCAGTGATTGCGCAAGGGCGGCGTAGCCCTTGTGCAGGGCGAAGGTCGCATCCAGCGCGCTGGCGAGGCAGCGCGGCAGGTCTTCATCGCTCTCCAGTTCCCAGAGCAACACGAAGCCGTCGCCGAGAAACTTCTGGAAGGGTTGCTGGTAGTCGTCGCAAAGCTGCATGACATAGCCGAACTGCAGCTTGACGAGGTCCGCCACGTGGTCGAGCGGTTGCGTCTCGCTCCAGTTGGAAAAGCCACGCATGTCCGCGAACATCGCCACGATGCGTGACCGCGCGCCGAAGCGCTGGTGGCTGTGGCTCGCCAGGGCTAATGCCGAGGTTCTCTTGTACATGCGGCCTGAAGCCTTGTGTGGGTGCAATGACCAGCGTTCATGGATACCATCATCCGGGCCTCACGCCAAGCGGAGCGCCGCAGCCATGCTCGATCCAAGGCATCGCGCCGAGTGCGTATACTCCGCGCCATGAGCCGATCGAAACTATCCGGAGCACTCGTGGCGGCGCTGGCATGCTGCCTCGCCGGTACGGCCTGGGCCGAGGCCTGGCGTGATGTGCCATATGAACGGATTCATGCTGCACTGACGTCAGTGAAGCCGCTGCCGGTTGCGCGCTACGTGCAGTTCAGCCAGCGCATCGCGGTGCCCGAAGCGGTGATGCAGCTTGCGGACCTGAGAATGGTCGTCGCGGCGGCGTCGGGCGACATCGAAGTGCCGATCACGCCCGATGGCGGCCTGGACTTTCCCCTGAGTGACGACCTGCTGGAGGAGAACCCGCCGGTGCGGGTCAACGCGCCGCAGGGGCAGCTGTCGATCACCATGAACCTCGACATCGCGGCCCCGCCGGCACAACGCTTTCCCTACGCGCTGCTGGAAGAGATCACCGACGAGTACGATCGCTTCGTCAAGTTGCAGGGTCTCATGGCGCGTATGGCTGCGCCGAAACCGGTCGGGCTCGAGGTGCGTTTCCCACAAGGGGATCCCGCCACGGCAACCGTGCGTGGCGAGGAGGTCGCGACCATCGAGGCGGACAGCGACGGCCGCCTGGTCATTCCGCGCGCCAGGAAATGGCGTGCTGCCGGGACCGAGGTCGAGTTGTCCCGGATGCCCCTGTCGCTCGGCCTGGCGTTCGAGGAATGAATGCCGGGCCGGCTCAACGCGAGGAGATTCCGATGCTGATTCCCAACTGGTCCACGAGATTGCTCGTCCTGAGCCTGGTGCTCGGGCTCATCACGGCGTGCTCGACGACGCCGGACAAGAGCCGCGATACGGACGACACGGCGATCGATTCTCTCGTCACGGCCGAATGGCTGGCGGCACATCTCGACGACCCGGACCTGGTGGTGATCGACTGCACGGTGGTCGTGCAGCCCGATGAAAAGGGGGGAGTGAGCGTCCTCAGCGGCCGGGACACCTACGCGGCAGGCCATATTCCGTCGGCCGGTTTCGCTGACTTATTTGGTGACCTGTCCGACGCCGAGAGCCCGCTGCAGTTCGCGGTTCCTCCGCCGGAGCAATTTGCCGCCGCCATGCGCGCGCTCGGAATAAGCGACGATTCCCGCGTCGTGCTCTACGACGGCGGTCGATCCGTCTGGGCGGCCAGGGTGTGGTGGATGCTGCGCTGGATCGGGTTCGACCGGGCCGCGTTGCTCGACGGCGGGCTGCCGGCGTGGACCGCGCAGGGTTACGCGTTGTCGGACGAACCTGTCGCCCGGCCGGCCGGCACCTTGACGATCGCGCTGCGGCCGGAGCTGATTGCTGACAAGGCCGAGGTGCTCGCGGCGGTCGGTGATGACGCGGTGCAGATCGTGGACGCCATGCCCGCGGCGCACTACCGCGGCGAGATGGTGATGTACGCACGGCCGGGTCATATCCCCACGGCCACCAACGTGCCGATGACATCACTCGTCGACGAGACCGGGCGTTTCCGGCCTCGGAACGAGCTGGAGGCGCTGCTCTCCGGCGACCGTGCCACCCGCTCGATCACTTATTGCGGGGGCGGGATTGCGGCGTCTGCCAATGCCTTCATCATGACACGGCTGGGGTACAAGGACGTCGCGGTCTACGCCGCTTCGCTGCAGGAATGGACGGCGGACGAATCCCTGCCGATGGAGATGGCGCCGGACGTGGAGGGCAACGGCGATTAGCGCCGGGGCGTGCCGCATCAAACCATGAGCGAGTTCGAGTTCTTATCCGTCCTGGTCTCGATCATCTTCGGTTTCGGGCTCACTCATATCCTGAGAGGCTCCGTCAGCCAGATCTTCCGTACCAAGGCCCTGGATCTCCGCCTGGCGTATGCCGGGTTCTTCGTCGTCGTTCTCGTCCTGAACTGGTGGGTGTTTTTCAGCTGGCGGAACAACGAGGTCTGGAGCTTCGAGATTTTCCTGGTGCTGGTGCTCTGGGCCATATCTCACTACGCCGTGGCGATTACCTTGTATCGACCCGATGACGAGAGATCAGACAGCCGGTTCGAAATGCACCTGTTCCTGCTGGCGTTCGTCGTGACGGGTTTCTTCGACATACTGCAGACCGCCATGCGAGGAAACCTGTTGGAGCCCTGGTACTACTTGCCCTTCGTCGCGCACTACATTGTGCTGTCAGGCGCCGGGTACTTCATAAAGTCGCCGGCTTTTCACCGTGTCCTGAGCACCTGGTTCCTCGTCTCCATATTGATCTGGGCGTTCGTGGTGAGGCGGTTCCTCGCGTGATCCGCCCTATACTCCCGAGCCGGGCCCACATGGATCGGTGCATGCCAGGATGAACCCGGCCAATCGCTTCTTTGTAACGCTGTTCCTTTTGTCGCTGGCGCTGTCCCCGGTGGCCGCGCGAGCGGACATCGATGTCGGCGATATACCGCCGGACCTGCTTGGGGAGACGCCCAAAGGGGAAGTGATCCGCATCAGCGACCATCGGGGCAAAGTCATGGTGGTCAGCTTCTGGGCTTCCTGGTGTCCGCAATGTCACGAGCAGTTCCCGTTCATGGACCTGCTGCAACAGAATGTGGACCCCGACCGGCTGCGCGTGGTCCTGGTCAATTTCAAGGAGCACCCGGGCGTTTATCGGGACATCCTGCGGAAAAAGCGTAAGTCTCCGGTCACCTGGACTCATGATGACACCGGCGCGATCTCGGCAGCCTACGGCGTGAACTCGGTACCGCGGACCTACCTGATCGACAAGTCGGGCAGGGTGGCGATGGTTCGCTATGGTCACTCCGACTCCGGCATTCGGAAGCTCTTCGAGGCCATCGACGAGGTGCTCGCCGAGCCCGCGCCGGGCCCATGACCCGATGTCATATACTGCGCCGAACCGAGAGGATGGCCCGGAAGTCCAGTTGACCGACGTATTCGTCTCCTATTCGCGGCAGGACCGCGATCGCATCGCGCCGCTGGTCCGGGCACTGGAGGCGCGGGGTCTCGACGTGTGGTGGGATTCGCGGATCCGCGGCGGTACGGAATACACGCGGGAAATCGAAGCCCAGCTCGAGGCTGCAGGCGCCGTGCTCGTCGTCTGGTCGCGGCACTCTATCGAGTCCAACTGGGTGGCGGACGAGGCGAGCGCCGGGCAGGAACGGGGCAAGCTGGTGCCGATCTCCATCGATCCGGTGGCGCCTCGGATCGGTTTTCGCCAGTTCCAGACCCTCGATTTCGGCGCCTGGAACCAGGATCCTTCCGCGCCCTGCGTGACGGCGCTGCTGGAAGCGCTGGCCGCGGCCGGCGTACGGACACCGGCAACGCCGCCCACGACGCACCTACCGGCAGTCCGTCGGCCCGCCGTCGCCGTGCCTGTCGCGGTCGCCCTCGCCGCTGCCCTCGCGGGCCTCGGCTGGTGGGCGCTCGAGGCCCGCGAGCGGACGCAGGCCCGGGCCGAGCTGGTAAAGCTGGAGGAGATGGTCGCCGAGCGCGACCTGGTGGGCGCCTGGCTCCTCGCGAGGAAACTCGAGCCGGTGCTGGGCGAAGACCGCGAACTCGAGCGGCTGCGGCTGGCCGCGACCTGGCCGGTGAGCTTCCGCAGCGAGCCGCCCGGCGCCGAGATCGAGTTCCGCGGCTACCTGGATGATCCGGAGGTCTGGCATCCCATCGGCAAGACGCCGATTGACGACATCCGTCTGCCGGCGCAGGCCGAGCTTCTTCGCGCCAGTGCGCCCGGCTACGTCGTGTTCGAGGGGGTGCCGCCTGCCAGTCGTTCTGCGACGTCACCTGTGCTCACCTTCACCCTGTGGCGAGCGGAGGAGGGCTTCGAGGCATTCCTGCGCATTCCCGCCGGCGAGGCCGAGCTGAACGCGTTCAACCTGGCCGACCGCGCGCAAGTCGAGCTGCCGCCCTTCTGGCTCGGCCGTCACGAGGTGACCAACCGTGAATTCCAGGCTTTCGTCGACGCCGGCGGCTACCGCGATCCCGCGTACTGGCGCGAGCCGTTCGAGCGCGACGGGCGGACGCTGGAGTGGGCCGAGGCGATCGCCGATTTCGTCGACCTGACAGGGCGTCCCGGGCCCTCCACCTGGCAGCTCGGCGCCTTCCCCGACGGACGGGGGGAGCACCCGGTCACTGGCGTGAGCTGGTACGAGGCCGCGGCGTATGCGCGCTGGGCGAAGGCCGAGCTGCCGACGCTGCATCACTGGTTCCGCGCCGTCGTGCCGTCCTCCAGTTTCTCGGAGATCCTGCAACGCGCGAGATTCGGCGGCGAGGGTACCGTCCCGGTCGGGAGTGCACACGCCATCGGCCCGTTCGGCGCCCACGACATGGCGGGCAACGCCTTCGAGTGGACGGCGAGCGCCGACCCCAAAGGGCGGCGTTATGCCGCGGGGGGCGCCTGGGACGAGCCCAAGTACACTTTCTTGTCGCCTGCCGCGCTCGACCCGCACGACCGCGGCGCCAACCGCGGCTTTCGCCTCGCGCGCTATGAAGGCGCGGTGCCCGAAGCCGTGCGGCAACCCCTCGAGCTGGGACGACCCGCCTTCGCCGATCGCAAGCCGGTGGGCGACGAAATGTTCGCCGCGTTCGAGAGCTTCTATGCCTATGACCAGCGGCCGCTCGACGCCACCATCCACTTCGTCGACGACGCGGCGACGCACTTCCGCTGGGAGCGGGTCAGCTACGATGCCGCCTACGGCGGCGAGCGGGTGCTCGCCAACCTGCTGTTGCCGAAGAACGCGTCGCCTCCCTACCAGGTGGTCATTTACTTCCCCGGCTCCGAGGCCGAGATATTCGACTCGAGCCTGGATTTCCACGAGCTGCCGTTCTACGAGTTCATCCTGCGCAGCGGACGCGCGGTGCTCTTCCCGGTCTACAAGAACATGTTCGAGCGCAAGATCCCGGGCTGGGAGTGGTCGCCGGCGGGGCGGCGCGATGTCCTCATCCAGTGGCGCAAGGACCTTGGCCGCTCGATCGACTACATCGCGTCGCGCGAGGATCTCGACAGCGACCGGACCGCCTATTATGGCCTCAGCCTGGGCGCCGTGTACGGCACGGTGCTCACTGCGCTCGAGCCGCGCCTCGCCGCCGCCCTGATGCTCGGCGGCGGCGTCAACCCGGGTGCGTTGCCGCCCGAGGCGGACCCGCTCAACTACGCGCCGCGAGTGCGCATGCCGACGCTGATGCTCACCGGTCGCGACGACTTCGTCCGTCCGGTCGAGACGCACCAGGTGCCGCTGCTGAACCTGCTCGGGGTTCCCGATGAACAGAAGCAGCTCGCCAGCTTCGACGGCGGGCACCTGCCGAGCGACATGAACGCCGTCATTCGTGAGTCGCTGGCCTGGCTCGACCGCTGGCTGGGACCGGTCGAACCGGGGGGCTAGGTCCGACTGACGCGCGCCTTCACGTCGGTCTCGATCGCCGCGGCATCGGCCGCGGAGATGCCCAGCGAATCGCGCAGGTGGCCCAGCAGCAGGCGTTCCTTCTCCGTGATGTCGCCGTCCCGCATGGCGTCGCCCACCGCTGACTCATACACCTGCAACTTGCGGTAGATCGCGTACTCCGGGGTGTTCTGGGTGTGCGGCATGGCGGCACCCGCGACGCTCTCGGCGAAGCGCTGCAGCGGCGCGAGGAAAAACACCACGACGGCGGCCGCCAGCAGGCCGCCCCAGTCGCCGAGCTCCGTCGAGAAGAAGCGATCGGCGCCCTCGGAGACGAGGTAGAGAATCGCCACGATGATGCCGGCCAGGGTCGATTGCTTGATGGTCCAGCGCAGCTTCAGGTCCAGGTCGAACAGGTGCGTGCGCAGGATTCCGTAGGCGATGATCGGGACGTAAAGCAGGGTGCCAAGGCGATAGACAAGGTCGAGATAGCGCACGTAGGCGCCCCCGTCATCAGCCAGGATTGTGCCGCCCCAAACCATCCAGGTTGCCGCGGCATAAACGGAGAACCAGCAGACGTCCCTGAAGCCGAAGGCGAGAGCGAAGACGCCGGCGCGCGTGCGCGCGATGCCCGGCTTCGATACGGCCCAGGCATGGATCGAGACCACGAGCGCATACAGGAAAACCGACGCCATCATCGCGTAAAGCAGCGTCATGCCGACCTGGTAGGGCGCGGACACGACCGTGACGAACAGCGCGGCCGCAACAAGCCCCAGGATTATTCGGCCTCTCCTGGTGGAAAACGGTGCCGTCAGTTTCGTCCCCAGCGACGCTGCCAGGAACGGTGGATACAGCGCCAGCATCATGCAGTCGAAAAAGGTATGGGCATGAAAGCTGATCGCGCCGACGACGGACGTGGCTGCGCGATCATGGAACTCGGGCGCGAGGAAGTCGTACCAGATCCCGGTGGTCAGCAGCGCGAAGCCTTCGACCGTGAGCAGGAGCGCCAGCTTGCGGGCCACGCTGCCAGGCATGCCGACGCGCATGAGCACGAATGCGAGCGCCCAGCACAGGCTGACCGCCGCTAGCCCGAACATGCCCCACGCCGTTACCTGGAACATGAGCTCATGCGGCTGCAGCCTGGCGGTTTCCGATGCGCATCTTCACTTCTGCCTCTATGGCATCGGCCTCGGCCGCGGGGATCTCGAGCGAATCGCTCAACCGCGCCAGCAGCGCCCGCTCCTTCGGCGAAATGCCGCCTTCGTCCAGGGCCTCGGCAAGGGCTTCTTCGTAGACCCGCAGCTTGTGCGAACGCTGGTACTCCGGTGTGTTCTGCGTATTGGGCATCACCAGGGAGACTACTTTCTCCGCGAAAGTCTGCAGCGGCTTCAAGAACAACACCGCCACGCCGGCGGCAACCAGCCCCCACATGTCTCCGAGTTCAGCGGAAACCAGCATTTCCGCGCCCTCGGAAATGGCGAAGGTGATCGCCAGGACGGCCGCGGCAAAGGTCGACTGCTTCAGCGTCCAGCGAATCTTGAGGTCGATGTCGAACAGCTTCGCCTTGAGGATGCCGTAGGCGATGAGCGGAACCGCCAGCAGCGTGCCGAGGGCGTAGACTGCCTTCCCGGTAAGGAAGAAGGGCGTCTCCTCCGTATACCCGCCGGCCTGGATGCCCCAGAACGCGATGGCATAGCTCGCGCCCCAGCAGACATCCCGGATGCCGAAGGCGATGGCAAAGACCCGGGCGCGCGTGCGCGCAATGCCGGGCTCCGCTATCCACCAGGCATGGATCGACGCCACCAGGGCGAACAAAAACAGCGCCATGACGGTGGCGTACAGCACCGCACTGCCGAAATACGAACTCCAGCCCGCCATGGTGACCACCGTGCCGGCGGCCATGAAGACGGCCACGACCGCGATCGTGATGCGCAGGTTCCGGCGTCCGAAAGGGCGGGTGAGGCGGGTCCGTAGGGCTGCGGCGAGGAAGGCCGGATAGAGCGCGATCATGCCCGCATCGCCGAGGTGGTGAACGATGAAACTGGCTATCTCATATGCGACCGGGACATTGTCTTCGAACCACTGGTCGGAGGCCTGGTCTCCGGCCAGCACGAGCCAGATGAATCCACCGGT
>CAYPTW010000055.1:0-2304 GCA_964413755.1 uncultured Thioalkalivibrio sp.
CAGCGCCAGTTCGTCATGCGCGTCGCCGAGGTGCATGCGCCAGGCGCGCACCAGCGCCACGTCGATCAGCCGCGCCCGCTCGCGCACCAGCACCTCGACCGGCTCGTCGGCGCTGAAGCGCGCCTGCAGCGCCTGGTCGCCGTGCTCCAGCACCTGGCGGAAGCGCCGGATGGCGTCGGGGCCGGGCGGCGCGTCGAGCTCCGGCAGCTGCGGTGCGTCGGGCGCGGCGGTCCGGGCGGCGGTTTCCATGGGGTTCAGACCTGGCCCGAGGCGCCCAGCGTGAGCACCTCGTGACCATCCTCGGTGACCAGGATGGTGTGCTCCCATTGTGCGGAGAGAGAGTGGTCCTTGGTGACCACGGTCCAGCCGTCGGGCAGCAGGCGCACCTGGCGCTTGCCGGCGTTGACCATGGGCTCGATGGTGAAGGTCATGCCCGGCACCAGCGCCATGCCGGTGCCCGGCTTGCCGTAGTGCAGCACCTGCGGGTCCTCGTGGAACTCGCGGCCGATGCCGTGGCCGCAGTATTCGCGCACCACCGAGCAGTGCTGCGCCTCGACGTACTGCTGGATGGCATAGCCGATGTCGCCCAGGCGCACGCCCGGCCGCACCATCTCGATGCCGCGGCGCATGGCCTCGTGCGACACCTCGCTGACGCGTCGCCCGCTCACCGTGGGTTCGCCGACGAAGAACATGCGGCTGGTGTCGCCGTGCCAGCCGTCCTTGATCACGGTGATGTCGATATTGACGATGTCGCCCTTTTTCAGCACGCGCTCGCCGGGGATGCCGTGGCACACCACGTGATTCACGGAAGTGCAGATCGACTTGGGAAAGCCGCGGTAATTGAGCGGCGCCGGTACGGCGTCCTGCTTGCCGGTGATGTACTCGTGGCAGATGGCGTCCAGCGCCTCGGTGGACACGCCCGGCTGGACGTGCGCGCCGATCATGTCGAGCACCTCGGCGGCCAGGCGGCCGGCGCGGCGCATGCCCTCGCGCTCGGCCTCGGTCGTCTTGATGGTCACGGCCATGGCGTTGGCGGCCTCCCGAGCCGCGTCCTCTGGGTCGGTGAAAGGGGGGTAACTTCTCAGCGGTTCAACCACTTAGGCCATGTTGCCAAGGTTTTCGGGTGATTGTCCGCAAGCGGCGCCTATGGTATAAAGCGCGCGCCTTAATCGCAATTAATCCCACACACGCACCGTCACGCCCGGCTGGGTGCCTTCTTTCCCGAGTGGACAGAGGTTGCCGGGTGGGGTGCGTGGAGGCTCAACCCGAAGGAGTACAACATGGCTTCTATCTCCATGCGCCAGATGCTGGAGGCCGGCGTTCATTTCGGCCACCAGACCCGCTTCTGGAACCCGAAGATGTCACCCTACATCTTTGGCGAACGTAACAAGATCCACATCATCAATCTCGAGAAGACCCTGCCCCTGTACATCAAGGCGCAGGACTTCATCCGCAAGCTGGCCACCGA
The DNA here is from genome assembly GCA_964413755.1 of uncultured Thioalkalivibrio sp. Taxonomy (GTDB): domain Bacteria; phylum Pseudomonadota; class Gammaproteobacteria; order Steroidobacterales; family XN24; genus XN24. The sequence goes on from CAYPTW010000055.1 coordinate 1,469, forward strand.
CGGCGGCAGCGTGCTGTTCGTCGGCACCAAGCGCTCCGCGCGCGAGTCGCTGCAGCGCGAGGCCGAGCGTTGCGGCATGCCCTTCGTCAGCTATCGCTGGCTGGGCGGCATGCTCACCAACTACAAGACCGTCAAGCAGTCCATCAAGCGCCTGTTCGACCTCGAGGCCATGTCCGAGGACGGCACCTTCGAGAGCCTGTCGAAGAAGGAAGTGCTGGGCCTGAAGCGCGAGATGGAGAAGCTCGAGCGCAGCCTGGGCGGCATCAAGAACATGGGCTCCCTGCCGGACGCCCTGTTCATCATCGACATCGAGCACGAGCGCATCGCGGTGGCCGAGGCCAACAAGCTCGGCATCCCCATCGTGGCGGTGGTCGACACCAACTGCTCGCCCGAGGGCATCGACTACGTCGTCCCGGGCAACGACGACGCCATGCGCGCCATCCAGCTGTACAGCGCCGGGATTGCCGACGCCGTGCTGGAGGGCAGGGCGCAGGTGCCGGAAGTGCCGGCGGGTGAAGACGACTTCGTCGAGGTCGACGACGGCGGCCCGGAGACGAAGAAGCCGGCCCGCAAGCCGCAGGCTGCGGCGAAGAAGCCCGCGGCCGCCAAGCCGGCGGCAGCCCCGCAGGCCGCCGAGGCTCCTGAGGCAGCTGCCGAGACAGCCGCCGAGACGGCTGCCGAAGCACCCGCGGCCGCAGCGCAGCCGGCGGCCGCCGAGCCCGAGGCGCCCGCAGCCAAGGAGGACTGAGGCATGACGATTTCTGCATCCCTGGTGAAGGAACTCCGCGAGCGCACCGGCGCCGGCATGATGGAGTGCAAGAAGGCGCTGGTGGAGA
>CAYPTW010000055.1:2404-17251 GCA_964413755.1 uncultured Thioalkalivibrio sp.
CTCCGCGAGCGCACCGGCGCCGGCATGATGGAGTGCAAGAAGGCGCTGGTGGAGACCGGCGGCGACATCGAGGCCGCGGTCGAGCACATGCGCAAGCAGGGCCTGGCCAAGGCGGACAAGAAGGCCGGCCGTATCGCGGCCGAAGGCCTGGTGGTGATCACCGCGACGCCGGACCACAAGGCGGCGGCGGTGCTCGAGGTCAACTGCGAGACCGACTTCGTCGCCGGCGGCGACGACTTCCAGGGCTTCGCGCAGCGCGTCGGCGAGCTGGTGCTGGCGCAGCGCCCGGCCGACCTGGAGGGCCTGCTGGGCGCCGACATGGACGGCGCCACGGTGGAAGAAGTCCGCCGCGGCCTGGTGGCGAAGATCGGCGAGAACATCGGCGTGCGCCGCTTTGCACTGATGGAGTCCACCGGCCTGATCGGCAGCTACCTGCACGGTACCCGCATCGGCGTCCTGGTGGCGCTCGAGGGCGGGGACGACGGCCTGGCGCGCGATATCGCCATGCACATTGCCGCCTCGCGCCCGCAGTACGTGGACGAGACCCAGGTCCCGGCCGACTACCTCGACAAGGAGCGCGAGATCCTGGTCGAGCAGGCCAAGGGCGAGGGCAAGCCGGCCGAGATCGTGGCCAAGATGGTCGAGGGTCGCCTGCGCAAGCAGCTGGCCGAGATCACGCTGGTCGGCCAGCCCTTCGTCAAGGACCCCGACACCACCGTCGGCAAGCTGCTCAAGGAGCATGGCGCCGCCGTGCAGTCCTTCGTGCGCTTCGAGGTGGGCGAGGGCATCGAGAAGAAGGCCGACAACTTCGTCGAGGAAGTGATGGCCCAGGTGCGCGGTGGCTGAGGCCCGGCGCATCGCAGCATGGGACCGCGCAGGCTACCGCCGCGCGGGCCCGAGATGAGGTAAACTCGAGGACCCCGCACACAGCGGGGTTCTTTTTTACGGCGGCAGTGCCGGGGTTTTGATCGCAGGGGGCGAAATGAGCCGGAAAGTTCCGAAAAGAATACTCCTCAAGCTCAGCGGCGAGGCGCTTCTCGGTGGCGTCGACTACGGCATCGACCCCGAGGTCATCAACCGCATTGCGGGCGAGCTGCGTGACGTGCGCGAGCTCGGCGTGCAGGTGGCGGTGGTCATCGGCGGCGGCAACATCTTTCGCGGCGCCGGGCTGGCCGAGGCCGGCATGGACCGCGTCACCGGCGACAACATGGGCATGCTCGCCACGGTGATCAACTCGCTGGCGCTGCAGGACGCGCTGGAGAAGCTCGGCGTGCATGCGCGGGTGATGTCGGCGATCCGCATCAACGACGTGTGCGAGGACTACATCCGCCGCCGCGCCATCCGGCACCTCGAGAAGAGCCGCGTGGTGATCCTGGCCGCCGGCACCGGCAACCCCTTCTTCACCACCGACACCGCCGCCAGCCTGCGCGCGATCGAGATGAATGCCGACCTGCTGCTGAAGGCGACCAAGGTGAACGGCGTGTACTCCGCCGACCCGAAGAAGGTCGCCGACGCGGAGCACTACCCCAGCCTGACCTACGACCAGGTGCTGGACAAGCGCCTCGGTGTCATGGACGCCACGGCGGTGGTGATGTGTCGCGACAATGACCTGCCCTTGCGCGTGTTCAACGTCCACAACAAGGGCGACTTGCTGCGTATCGTCAACGGCGAGGACGTGGGCACCCTGGTGACGCGGGCGACCGAGCCCGGCGCCGAAGCCTGAGAGGACCCAGAGCATGAGCATGCTGCAGGAGATCATGAAGGACGCCAACGAGCGCATGGACAAGAGCGTGGAGTCGCTGCGCGGGGAGCTGAAGAAGCTGCGCACGGGACGCGCCCATACCAGCCTGCTCGACCACATCACCGTGGAGTACTACGGCAGCGACGTGCCGCTGAGCCAGGTGGCCAACGTCGGCGTCGAGGATTCCCGCACCCTGACCATCACGCCCTGGGAGCGCCAGATGGTGGCGGTGGTGGAAAAAGCCATCATGACATCGGACCTCGGCCTCAACCCGAACACGGCCGGCACCGTCATCCGCGTGCCGCTGCCGCCGCTCACCGAGGAGCGCCGCCGCGACATGACCAAGGTCGTGCGCCACGAGGGCGAGAACGCCAAGGTCGCCATTCGCAACATCCGTCGTGATGCCCTGCATCACATCAAGGAGTTGCTGAAGGAGAAAGAGATCACCGAGGACGACGACCGCCGCGCCCAGGACGAAGTGCAGGGGCTCACCGACAAGCACATTGCGCTGGTCGACACGGTGGTGGCCGAGAAGGAGCAGGAGTTGCTCGAGGTCTGAGGCCCGGGCGGCTTCGCGTCTCCACAAGTGAATCCTCCAGCCACGCCCGTCCACGTCGCCATCATCATGGATGGTAACGGCCGCTGGGCGCGACAGCGCATGATGCCGCGCCAGGCCGGCCATCGCGCCGGCGTGCGCGCCGCGCGGGCGGTGGTCGAGGCCTGCGCCCGGCGCGGCGTTTCGCACCTGACACTGTTTGCCTTCTCCAGCGAGAACTGGCGCCGCCCCAGGCGCGAGGTCGGGGCCCTGATGCGCTTGTTTCTCGAGGCGCTCGAGCGCGAGGTCGACGAGTTGCACGGCAACGGTGTGCGCCTGCGTTTCATCGGCGACCGCTCCAGCCTGTCGGCGGAACTGCAGGCGCGCATGGCGGCCGCCGAGGAGCGCACGCGCGACAACACGCGCCTGGTGCTGGTCGTGGCGCTGGCCTACGGCGGGCGCTGGGACATCGCCCAGGCCGCCAGCGCGCTGGCAGGTGACGTGGCGGCGGGCAGGCTGGCGCCGGACCAGGTGGACGAGGCACGGCTTGCGGAGCGGCTTGCGCTGGCCGGCATGCCGGACCCCGACCTGCTGATCCGTACCGGCGGGGAGCATCGCATCAGCAACTTCCTGCTGTGGAACCTGGCTTACTCCGAATGCTGGTTCACGGACTGCCTGTGGCCCGACTTCGGCGAGGCGGAACTGGACGCGGCCCTGGAGCGCTTTGCCGCAGTCGAGCGGCGCTTCGGCCTGACTTCCGAGCAACTGGCCGAGGACGAGGGCGCGGGCGCATGCTGAAGGAACGTATCATCACGGCCCTGCTGCTCATCGCGGCGCTCCTCACCGTGCTGTTTTTCGCCTCCCGCGACGTCGGCGTGGTGCTGTTCGGGATACTCCTGCTGGTGGCGGCCTGGGAGTGGTCGGGGCTGGCGGAGATTCGCGGCGGGGTCCCGCGCGCGGCCTACACCCTCGCCATGGCACTGGTGATCGGCTGGCTGGCGTGGTGGATGCCCACGGGCCATATGCCGCAGGGGCTGCTCTGGGCCCACCTGGCGCTGTGGGGCGTGGTGGCCCTCCTGCTCACGCGCTTCCCGCTGCGCCTGCCGTGGGCGGTGGTGCTGGCCGGCGGCCTCGTGCTGCTGCCGCTGGCCTGGCTGGCCTTCGCCTGGCTGCTGAAGACCCGCGGCCTCGGCCCGCAATGGGTGCTGTACATGTTCGTGGTGGTGGCGGCGGCCGACGTCGGCGCGTACTTCGCCGGGCGCTCGCTGGGCCGCGTCAAGCTGGCGCCGCAAATCAGCCCGAAGAAGACCTGGGAGGGCCTGATCGGCGGGCTCTGCCTGGTCGCGCTGGTGGCGACGGGCGCGGCCCACTGGTTCGGCGTGCCTGCGCTGCCCCTGGTGGCGCTCTCGCTCGCCGCCGCGGGCGTCTCCGTGGTCGGCGACCTCGGCATCAGCATGCTCAAGCGCACTGCGGGCCTGAAGGACACCGGCCAGGTGTTCCCCGGCCACGGCGGCGTGCTCGACCGCATTGACAGCCTGCTCGCCGCCATTCCCGTGTTCGTGCTGGGTGTGCGCTGGCTGGTCCCGGCGTGAGGGTGCGGGCTTGAGAGGCCTGGCGATCCTCGGTGCGACCGGCAGCATCGGCGTCAGCACGCTCGACGTGGTGGCGCGCAACCCCGAGCGTTTCGCGGTACGCGCGTTGACCGGCTGTCGCAACTGGTCGCTGCTGCTCGAGCAGTGCCGGCGCTTCCAGCCGGATGTGGCGGTGCTGGCGGACCCGGAGGCGGCGGCGCAGCTGGAATCCGCGCTCAAGGCGGAGGGGTTGTCCGTCCAGGTCCGCGCCGGGGCGGCGGCGCTGGCCGAGGCCGCCGCGCGGCCCGACGTCGACTTCGTCATGGCCGCCATCGTCGGCGCCGCCGGACTCTTGCCGACGCTCGCCGCGGCCCGCGCGGGCAAGCGTGTGCTGCTGGCCAACAAGGAGGCGGTGGTGATGGCCGGCGGGCTGCTGCGCGAGGCCCTGGCTGCATCGGGCGGCGAACTGGTGCCCATCGACAGCGAGCACAACGCGCTGTTCCAGTGCCTGCCGCCGGGCGGCGACGCGGATCCGCAGGCGGCAGGGGTCACGCGGCTGCTGCTGACCGCTTCCGGCGGGCCGTTCCTCGACACCCCGCTGGAGGCACTGGCAGCGGTGACGCCGCAGCAGGCCTGCGCCCATCCCAACTGGGACATGGGCCGCAAGATCTCGGTGGACTCCGCGACGATGATGAACAAGGGCCTGGAGATCATCGAGGCCTGCCGCCTGTTCGGCGTCGGCGTCGAGTGCGTCGAGGTGGTGATCCACCCGGAGAGCATCATCCACTCCCTGGTCGAGTACCGTGACGGCTCGGTGCTGGCGCAGCTGGGCAACCCCGACATGCGCACGCCCATCGCCCATGCCCTGGCCTGGCCGGAGCGCATCCATTCCGGCGTCGCGCCGCTGGACCTGGCGGCGCGCGGGCAGCTCAGCTTCCGCCCGGCGGATCCGGCGCGTTTCCCCTGCCTGGCCCTGGCCATGCGGGCCGCGGCGGGCGATGCGGGCGCGCCGGTGGTGCTCAACGCCGCGAACGAGATGGCGGTGGCCGCATTTCTCGAGGGACGCATCGGCTTTACCCACATTGCCGCGGTGATCGAGTCGGTTCTGGCACAATATGCCGGGCCCGAGCCGGGCGACCTCGAGTCCATCCTGGCGCTGGATACGCGCAGCCGGGATGCGGCAGCGGAGAAAATCAGGACTTTGGCACTCTAATCAGGCCTGCGGCCGCGTTGCGGCAGGACCCTCTTGGTGAAGCGGACGACAAGTTGAGCGAAATACTCACATCAGTGCTGGCTTTCGTGGTCGCGATCAGCGTGCTGGTCGCGGTGCACGAGTTCGGGCATTTCTGGGTGGCGCGCCGGCTCGGCATCAAGGTGCTGCGTTTTTCCATTGGTTTCGGCAATGCGCTGTGGCGCCGCACCGGGCGCGACGGCACGGAATACTGGATCTCCGCCATCCCGCTCGGCGGCTACGTCAAGATGCTGGACGAGCGCGAGGGTGACGTGGCGCCGGAAGACCTGCCGCGCTGCTTCAACCGGCAGTCGCCGCAGCGCCGTATCGCGGTGCTGTTCGCCGGCCCCGCCTTCAATTTTCTCTTTGCCATCGTCGCCTACTGGGCGATGTTCGTAGCCGGCGTACCCGCGGTACAGCCGGTGATCGGCGCGGTCACGCCGGATTCCCCGGCGGCGGAGGCCGGGCTGGCGCACGGCGATCGCATCGTGGCGGTGGACGGTGCGGCGACCGCGACACTCATGGATGCGCAGCTCGAGCTGCTCGGGGCGATGGTCCCGGGCGGCCGCGCCACCCTGCTGGTGGAGGACGAGAGCGGGCTGCAGCGCGAGGCGCGCCTGGTCTATGCCGGTGACAGCCAGACCCTGACCGAGCCCGGCGCCATGTTCCCGGAACTGGGGCTGGCCCCGTGGCGCCCGCGCATCCCGGCCGTGATCGGCGAGCTGTTGCCGGAAGGCACTGCGGCGGCTGCGGGCCTGCAAAGCGGCGATCGCGTGCTCAGTGCCGCAGGCGTGCCGATCGAGGACTGGGCCGGCTGGGTCACTTTCGTGCGCGAGCGCCCCGGCGAGACCGTAGCCCTGCTGGTCGAGCGCGACGGCGCGCCACAGCGCATCGAGCTGTTCATCGGCGCCGCCGACGAGGACGGAGAGCGCATCGGCCGCATCGGCGCCGGGCCGCAGGTGTCTGCCGAGCTGTGGGACCCGGTGCGCACCGAGCAGCGTTACGGCCCGGTGGCGGCGGTCGGCGCGGCGGTGAGCGAGACCTGGCGCATGTCGGCCCTCACCGTGACCATGATGGCGCGCATGGTGATGGGGCAGGTGTCGGTGAAGAACATCAGCGGGCCGATCAACATCGCCCAGGCGGCCGGGTTCACCGCGGCAGCCGGACTGACCGCCTTTGCCAGCTTCCTGGCCATCGTCAGCATCAGCCTCGGCATCATCAACCTGTTGCCCATTCCCATGCTTGATGGCGGCCAGATCGTGTACCAGTGCGTGGAACTCGCCAAGGGCAGCCCGGTGTCCGAGCGCGCGCAGCTGATCGGCCAGCAGGTGGGCATTGCGCTGCTGCTCATGCTGATGACATTCGCTTTCTACAACGACATCGCGCGTATTGCTGCCGGCTGAGGTGACAGTGAAGCAACTCTTGCGGACAGGGCTGGTGGCGTGCCTGCTGGCGCTCGGTTGGGCCGGCGGCGCGGCGGCGCAGGACGACCAGGCATTCACCGTGCGCGACATGCGCGTGGAGGGCCTGCAGCGCATCGCCGAGGGCACGGTGTTCAACTACCTCCCCATCAGCATCGGGGACCGGATCGACGACGCGCGCGTGGCGGAGGCGATTCGCGCCGTGTTCGGCACCGGCCTGTTCGCGGACGTGGAGTTCCGGCGCGACGGCGACACCCTCGTGATCGCGGTGCGCGAGCGCCCGTCGATCCGCCGGCTCACCCTCAGCGGCAACAAGGACATCAAGACCGAGGACCTCGAGGAGTCGCTGCGCGGCGTCGGCCTGGCACGCGGGCGCACCTTCGACCGGCCGGTGCTGGACGAGGTCGAGCGCTTCATGACCGACCAGTACTACAGCCGCGGCAAGTACGGTGTCGTCATCGACACCAAGGTCGAGGAGAACGAGGCCGAGAACACGGTCGATATCAGCATCAACGTGCAGGAAGGCGAGCGGGCGCGCATCCGGCAGGTCGCCATCGTCGGCAACGAGGTGTTCAGCGACGAGGACCTGCTGGACGAGTTTGAACTCCGCACGCGCAACTGGCTGTCCTGGTATCGCCAGGACGACCGCTATTCGCGCGAGTCCCTGGTGGGCGACCTGGAGACGCTCCAGTCCTTCTACATGGACCGCGGCTACGCCAACTTCGACGTCGAGTCCACGCAGGTCCAGATCTCGCCAGACCGCCAGGACATCTTCATCACCATCAACGTCAGCGAGGGCGAGCCGCATCGCATCTCGGAAGTGCGCATCGCCGGCAAGACCCCGGTGCCCGAGGAGCAGCTGCGCGCCCTCATCCTGACCAAGCCCGGCGATACCTTCTCGCGACGGCAGCTCACGCAGACGGCGGAGCTGATGACCTTCCGCCTCGGTGAGGACGGTTTCGCCTTCGCGCGCGTCGACCCGGTGCCGACCATCACCCCGGGGACCAACGACGTCTCGGTCACCTTCTACATCGAGCCGGGCAAGCGGGCCTACGTGCGTCGCATCAGCTTCGCCGGCACCAGTTCGACCAACGACGAAGTCCTGCGCCGCGAAATGCGCCAGATGGAAGGCGCGTATCTCTCCAACCGGGCGCTGGAGCGCTCGGAGCAGCGCGTGCGCCGGCTGCCTTACCTCGAGGATGTGAAACGGGAAACCTTCCCGGTGATCGGCAGCGACGATCTCGTCGACGTGGAGTTCGCGGTCAAGGAAGGCCTGCCCGGCAGCTTCGGCGGCGGCATCGGTTACTCCGGCCTGCAGGGCGTCATCTTCAACGCCAACTTCGTGCACACCAACTTCCTCGGCACCGGCAACCGCATCGAGGCCGACCTCAATACCGGGCAGTTCTCGACCGTCTACAGTTTCCTGCACACCGATCCATACGTGACGCCGGACGGTGTCTCGCGCACGGTCTCCGCCTCCTACCGGGACATCACCCAGTTCGTTTCCGGGGCCTCCGAGTTCGGCACCAAGACGGCCTCCGTCGGTATCGAGTACGGTTACCCGATCTCCGAGTACACGCGGTTGCGCTTCGGCACGCAGCTGTACGACTCGCGCCTGCTGACCAACGCCTCCAGTCCCTTCCAGTCCCTGCGCTGGGTGCAGTTGAACGGCGATGCGAGGGAACGCGAGGTGATCGGCGGCACGCTCTTCGAGACGCAGTTCCAGTCCTACGAGCTGGTGCTCGGCTGGACTTACGACACGCGCAACCGGGTGTTCTTCGCGGACCGCGGCGCGCGGCACCGTATCTCCCTGAACTACACCGTGCCCGGCAGCTCGGTGGAGTACTACACGGTGCAGCTGGACGCGCTGAAATACTTCCCCTTCTTCGGCCCCACGTTCCTGGAGTGGAGCGGCGAGGTCAACTTTGCCGAGGCGCTCGGGGACACCACGGAAATCCCGCCCTTCCGGCGCTACTTCGGCGGCGGGCCCGGCTCGGTGCGCGGCTTCCGCGAGGGTTGGCTCGGCCCGCGCGATACCAACGAGAACCCTTACGGCGGCAACCTGGAGGTGAGCTCGCAGCTGGAGCTGATATTTCCCCTGCCGGGCGAGATCGGCAACACCACGCGTTTAAGTTTGTTCTTCGACGCCGGTAATATATTCTCCACTGACACGACACCGTTCTTCGACCGGGTGACGGGAGAGCCGATCGATTACACCTTCGACTTCTCCAGTCTGAGGTATTCCGCGGGCGTGTCGGTGCAATGGCTGGCACCGCTGGGGCTGTTCAGGTTCAGTTATGCCCTCCCGATGAACAGCGAGCCGGGAGACCGGACGGAGGGCTTCCAGTTCACGGTAGGCTCGGCGTTTTGAGGCCGGGCCGGCAGGAGTCCGACGCGACTCGCAAGATTCGTAATTGAGGAACGCACATTTTATGAACGCATTCACTCGCATTTTCGGCGCGCTGCTGCTGGCGGCGCTCATCACGGTCCCGGCCACCGCGGCTGCGGAAGCCCGTATCGGCGTGGTCAAGCTCAACCGGCTGTTCGAGGAGGCGCCGCAGGCCCTCGCCCTGCAGCGCTCGCTCACCGAGGAGTTCGCGCCGCGCGAGCGCGAGCTGCGCGCCAAGCAGGAAGAGCTGGTGGCGGTACAGGAGCGGCTGCAGAAGTCCGATGACTTCATGTCGGACGAGGAGCGGCGTCGCCTGGAGCAGCAGTTCCGCGACGGGCAGCGCGACCTGCAGCGCACGCAGAACGAGTTCGTCGAGGACGTGAACCTGCGCCGCAACGAGCGCCTCGGCGAGCTGCAGCGCCTGTTCATTTCCGAGATCCAGGCTTACGGCCAGGCGCAGGGTTTCGACCTGGTGCTGGTCGAAGGCTTCATCCACGCCAGCGATTCGCTCGACATCACGCAGCAGGTCCTGCAGGTCCTGCAGCGACGCCACCAGGGCGGCTGAGAGCGCGGCGCGCGCCCATGAGCCGGAGCCTCGGCGAGCTCGCCGTCCGCCACGGCCTCGAGCTGCGTGGTGATCCGGACGCCCGTGTCGCGCGCGTCGGTACGCTGCACGGCGCCGGCCCGGACGCGGTGTCCTTCCTGGCCAACCCGCGCTACCGCAAGTACCTCGCCACGACCCGCGCCGGCGCAGTGGTGATCGAGCCCGAGCTGGCGGAGGGGTGCGCGGTGCCGGTGCTGGTGGCGGCAAATCCGTATGCTGCGTATGCGCGCATCGCCGCCGACCTGCATCCGGTGCCTGAATTCACGCCGGGGGTCAGCCCGGCGGCCCACGTGGCCGCTGGCGCCGAGGTGGCCGCAGACGCCGGGGTGGCACCGGGGGCGGTGATCGAGGCCGGCGCACGCGTCGGCGCAGGCGCCTGGATCGGCCCGAACTGCGTGGTGGGCGCGGGCGCGGAAGTCGGCGCCGGCAGCCGCCTGGTCGCCGGCGTCACGCTGTGCCACGGGGTGAAGATCGGCGCGCGCGTCCTGCTTCATCCCGGCGTGGTGATCGGCGGCGACGGCTTCGGCATTGCGCGCGAGCCGGCCGGCTGGATCAAGGTGCCCCAGGTCGGTAGCGTGATCATCGGCGACGACGTGGAGATCGGCGCCAACACCACCGTCGACCGCGGTGCGATCGAGGACACCGTCATCGAGGACGGCGTCAAGCTCGACAACCAGATCCAGGTGGGACACAACGTGCGCCTCGGAGCGCATACGGTGGTGGCCGGCTGCGCCGCGATCGCCGGCAGCACGACCATCGGCCGCAACTGCATGATCGCAGGCTGCACGGGTATCGGCGGGCATCTCGAGATCGCCGACGGCGTGGTGATTACCGGGATGAGCATGGTGAGCCATTCCATCCGCGAGCCGGGCGTATACTCGGGTTCACTGCCGGTGGACGAGGCCGCCCGCTGGCGACGCAATGCGGCGCGCTTCCGCCAGCTCGACAAGCTGGCCCGGCGCGTGGCACGCATGGAACGCGACAGGGGAGAATCCGAGGATGACTGAAGACAGCGCGCTGGACCTCCAGCGCATCATGATCTACCTGCCGCACCGCTACCCGTTCCTGCTCATCGACCGGGTGCTGGAACACACCCCCGGCAAAGACCTGACGGCCATCAAGAACGTCACCATCAACGAGCCGTTCTTCCAGGGCCACTTTCCCTTCCGCCCGGTGATGCCCGGCGTGCTCCTGGTCGAGGCCATGGCGCAGGCGGCCGGCGTGCTGGCGTTCCGCACTGCCGGCGTCGAGCCCGACGAGAACTTCGCCTTCTACTTCGTGGGCATCGACAAGACCCGTTTTCGTGCCCCGGTGGTGCCCGGCGACCAGCTGGTGCTCAAGGCCACCTACGAGCGGCGCATCCGCACCATCTGGCGCTTCAGCACGACGGCCTTCGTCGATGGCCGCCGGGTGGCTTCCGCCGAGATCATGATTGCGCCGGAGGGCGGTCAGCAGTGATCCATCCCAGCGCCGTGGTCGCGCCCAGCGCCCGGATTCACGAGAGCGTCGAGGTCGGTCCCTACGCGGTCATCGGCGAGGAGGTCGAGATCGGCGCGGGCAGTGTCATCGGCCCGCACGTCGTGGTCCGGGGACCGACCGTCATCGGGCGCGAAAACCGCATCTTCCAGTTCGCCTCCATCGGCGACGAGCCGCAGGACAAGAAGTACGCCGGCGAGCCCACCCGGCTGGTGATCGGCGACCGCAACACCATCCGCGAGTGCGTGACCATCAACCGCGGCACGGTGCAGGACCAGGGCGAGACGGTGATCGGCAACGACAACTGGATCATGGCCTACGTGCACATCGCGCACGACTGCGTGCTGGGCGACAACATCATCCTCGCCAACAACGCCTCCCTGGCTGGCCACTGCCACGTCAGCGACTGGGTGATCTTTGGCGGCTTTGCGGGGCTGCACCAGTTCTGCCGCGTCGGGGCGCACGCCTTCATCGGCAAGTACGCCGGGCTGAGCCAGGACGTGCCCGCGTACGTCATGGTGGCCGGCACGCCGCCGGCGCCGCACGGCATCAACAGCGAGGGGCTGAAACGACGCGGATTCTCCGCGCAGCAGATCGCCAACATCCGGCACGCCTACAAGGTGCTGTATCGCAGCGGCCTGAAACTTGCGGAGGCGACGGCGGAGCTCGAGCGGCTGGCCGCAGAGCAGCCCGAGCTCGAGATCTTCGTCGCTTCGATCCGCAATTCCAACCGCAGTATCGTTCGCTAGCCGGGCGCGCAATGCCTGGCCACGGCGTCAAACCCACTCCCTTGCCGCACGGCGGTCTGCGCATCGGCCTGGTCGCGGGCGAGGCTTCGGGTGACCTGCTCGGCGCCGGGCTGGCCCGCGCGCTGCTTCGCCGCTATCCGGACGCCCGCCTGGCAGGCATCGCAGGGCCGGCCATGCAGGCCGAGGGCGTGCAGAGCTGGGCGCCGATGGAACAGCTTTCGGTGATGGGCCTGGCCGAGGTCCTGCGCCACCTGCCGGGCCTGCTGGCGCTGCGGCGCGGCCTGGTCGGCGCCTTCGAGCGTTTCCGTCCCCACGTCGTGGTCGGCATCGACGCCCCGGATTTCAACCTCGGCCTGGAACGGCGGCTGCGTGAGCGGGGCCTGCGCACCATGCACTACGTCAGTCCCTCGATCTGGGCCTGGCGCCCCGGGCGTGTCCACACCATCGCGCGCGCCGCCGACGAAGTGTTGTGCCTGCTGCCGTTCGAGCCGCCGCTGTACGCCGAGCATGGCGTCTCCGCCCGCTTCGTCGGTCATCCCATGGCGGACGACATCCCGCTGCAGCCGAACCACGCGGCGGCGCGGCTCGAGCTGGGCGTGGAACAGGCCGGGCAGGGGAGCGTGGTGGCGCTGCTGCCGGGCAGCCGGCACGGCGAGGTGGCGCGGGTCGGCGGCGTGCTGGCCGCGGCGGCCGGCCTGCTCGCCGCGCGCCGGCCCGGGATCCGCTTCATCGCGGCGATGGCCTCGCCGGCCCTGCGCGAGCACTTCGCGGCGCAGCTGGCGGAGCATGCGCCGGGTGCGGACGTGCGCCTGGTGGAGGGACGCTCACGCACCGTGATGGCGGCTGCCGACGTGGTGTTGCTGGCCTCCGGCACGGCCACCCTGGAGGCGGCGTTGCTGAAGCGGCCGATGGTGGTGGTGTACCGCCTGGCGCCGCTCACCGTCGGCATCGTGCGCGGGCTGCGCCTGATGAAGACGGAGAATTACTCGCTGCCCAACCTGCTCGCCGGCGAGGCGCTGGTGCCTGAGCTGATCCAGGAGGCAGCGACGCCCGAGCGGATTGCGGACGAGGCGGCGGGCCTGCTGGACGATGCGTCGCGCCGGGCACGCCTGGAGGCCCGCTTCACCGAGATGCACCACCTGTTGCGGCGCGATGCGGACCGCCAGGCGGCCGAGGCCGTGCTGGGGATGGCCGGACGGCTGCCCCCGGCGCGGGCAGAGGCAGCGTCGTGAGCATGCCGCTGCAGGTGGTTGCCGGCCGCATCGCCGGCGTGGACGAGGCCGGTCGGGGGCCGTTGGCAGGGCCCGTGGTGGCGGCGGCGGTGATTTTGCACCCGGACCGCGACATCGACGGGCTGGACGATTCCAAGCGCATTGCGGCGGCGGACCGGGCCGAACTCGCCGCGCTGATCCGCTCGCGTGCTGCCGCCTGGGCCATCGCCTGGGCCGACAGCGCCGAGATCGACGCCCTGAACATCCTGGCGGCGAGCCTGCTGGCGATGCGCCGCGCCGTGGAGCGGCTCGCCCTGGCGCCACAGCACATCATGGTGGACGGCAACCGCTGCCCGCGCTTTGCCGCCGGGCTGAGCTTCGAGGCGGTGATCGGCGGAGATGCCAGCGTCCCGGCCATCAGCGCCGCCTCCATCCTCGCCAAGACCTGGCGGGATGCCTGGATGGAACGCCTCGAGCCGCGCTACCCGGGCTACGGTTTCGCGCAGCACAAGGGTTATCCCACGGCCGCGCACCGCGCCGCCCTGCGCAGGCTCGGGCCCTGCGCTGCACACCGGCGCAGCTTCGGGCCGGTGGCCGAGTTGCTGGCGGGGGCGGGCCGGTGAGCGCGCGCTTCATCCACCTGCGGCTGCACACCGAGTACTCGCTGGCCGACAGCGTCATCCGTATCCCGCAGCTGGTGCAGCGCGTGGCCGAGCTGGGCATGCCTGCAGTGGCGGTGACGGACCAGGTGAACCTGTTCGGCATGGTGAAGTTCTACCGCGGGGCACTGAAGAAAGGCGTCAAGCCGCTGGTCGGCGCCGACATCTGGATCGACGAGCCGGGTGACCCGCGCCACCCGACCCGTCTCGCCCTCCTGTGCCGGGACGACCGCGGCTATCGCAACCTGTGCCGCCTGCTCAGCCGCGCTTATCTCGAGGGACGCAGGCTCGGCCAGGTGCTGGTGCAGCGCGAGTGGCTCGAACCCGAGGCCTGCGCCGGGCTCATCGCCTTGTCCGCGGCGCGCGAGGGCGACGTCGGCCGGGCGCTGATGTCGGGCCGCAGGGACACGGCGGAGAGTTGCCTCGAGTTCTGGCGCGCACGCTTCCCTGACAGCTACTACCTCGAGCTGCAGCGTACCGGGCGCGAGGGGGACGAGTATCACGTGGCAGAGGCGGTGAGCCTGGCTGCGGCCACCGGCACCCCGGTGGTGGCGACCAACGACGTGCGCTTCCTCGATGCGGACGACTTCGATGCCCACGAGGCCCGCGTGTGCATCCACCAGGGCCATACCCTGAGCGACCCGCGCCGGCCGCGCGACTACAGCGCCGAGCAGTACCTGAAGAGCGCGGAAGAGATGGCCGCCCTGTTCGCCGACCTGCCGGAGGCGCTGGAGAACAGTGTGGAGATTGCGCGGCGCTGCAGCCTGGACCTGCGCCTCGGGGAGACCTTCCTGCCCGATTTCCCGGTGCCGGAAGGAGAGGATGCCGCCAGCCACCTGCGCAAGCTTTCTGCCGCGGCGCTCGAAGCGCGGCTGCCGGCCCTGCTGGCCGACAACCCCGCGGACGATGCGGCGACCTACCATGCCCGGCTGCAGCGGGAGCTCGACGTCATCTGCGACATGGGCTTCCCCGGTTACTTCCTCATCGTCGCGGACTTCATCCGCTGGGCGAAGGACAACGAGATCCCCGTGGGTCCGGGGCGCGGCTCGGGCGCGGGCTCCCTGGTGGCGTTCGTGCTAGGGATAACTGATTTAGATCCATTGCGTTACGAGCTTCTCTTCGAGCGGTTTCTCAACCCGGAGCGGGTGTCGATGCCGGACTTCGACATCGATTTCTGCATCAACGGGCGCGACCGGGTGATCGACTACGTGGCGCAGCGCTACGGCCGCGACAGCGTGGCCCAGATCATCACCTACGGCA
>CAYPTW010000056.1:0-16724 GCA_964413755.1 uncultured Thioalkalivibrio sp.
TACCGCAAGGACGTGGTGATCGACCTGGTGTGCTATCGCCGTCACGGCCACAACGAGGCTGATGAGCCGGCCGCGACGCAGCCGACCATGTACAGCGTGGTGCGCAACCATCCGACCACGCGCAAGCTCTACGCCGACCTGCTGGCTGGCGAAGGCGTGATCGAGGACGACGAGGCCCAGCAGATGGTGGACGCCTACCGCCAGGGGCTGGACGAAGGGCGCGTCGTGTCGGCCTCGGTGGGCTTCGTGGGCAACAAGTTCACGGTCGACTGGACGCGCTTCGACGAGGTCAATTTCAGCCAGCCGGTCCGGACCCGGCTCACCCCGGAGCAGGTCGGGCAATTCGCCACGGCGATCACGCATGTGCCGGACGGGCACAAGCTGCATCCGCGGGTGGAACGCATCATGGCCGACCGCGGGCGCATGGCCGCCGGCGAGATCCCCATGGACTGGGGCTTTGCCGAGACCATGGCCTACGCCAGCCTCGTTACGGAAGGCTATGACGTGCGCCTTACCGGCCAGGACAGCGGGCGCGGCACGTTCTTCCACCGCCATGCCGTGCTGCACGACCAGGCGGGCCGCGAGCCGTGGATCCCGCTGCAGCACGTCGCCGACGACCAGAAGAGCTTCACGGTCATCGACTCGCTGCTGTCGGAGGAGGCCGTGCTCGGCTTCGAGTACGGCTATGCCACCACCAACCCCGACACCCTGGTGATCTGGGAAGCCCAGTTTGGCGACTTCGTCAACGGCGCCCAGGTGGTCATCGACCAGTTCATCAGTTCGGGCGAAACCAAGTGGGGCCGTTATTGCGGTCTCATGCTGTTCCTGCCGCACGGCTACGAGGGGCAGGGCCCGGAGCACTCCTCGGCGCGCCTCGAGCGTTTCCTGCAGTTGTGCGCGGAGCACAACATGTCGGTGGTGGTGCCGTCCAACCCGGCACAGATGTTCCACCTCATCCGCCGCCAGATGGTCAGGCCCTTCCGCAAGCCCACGATCGTGATGACGCCGAAGAGCCTGCTGCGGCACAAGCTCTCGGTGTCGCCGCTGGAAACGCTGTCGGAGGGCCGTTTCCTGCGCATCATCCCGGAGGTGGACGACATTGCCGCCGAGGCGGTCTCGCGCCTCGTGCTGTGCAGCGGCAAGGTCTATTACGACCTGCTCGAGGCGCGGCGGAAAGAGGGCATAGACGACGTCGCCATCGTGCGCGTGGAACAGCTCTACCCGTTCCCGATCCGCCGCTATGCCGCGCTGATCGAGGAATTCCCGGCACTGGAAGAAGTCGTGTGGTGCCAGGAAGAGCCGCAGAACCAGGGCGCCTGGTACCAGATCCGGCACCGCCTGCAGGAGCCGCTCCACGCCAAGCACCAGCTGTTCTACGCGGGCCGCAAGGGTGCGGCGGCGCCGGCGGCGGGTTATTACGGCCTGCACCAGCAACAACAACAGGCGCTCGTCGAGACGGCCCTCAGCGGCACCCGCACCGCGCGCCAGAAAGCTACCAGCAATAAAGCGACCAGGAAGAAAGCATGAGTATCGAAGTCAAGGTGCCCCAGCTGCCGGAGTCGGTGGCCGATGCGACGCTCGTCGCCTGGCACAAGTCGCCCGGCGACGCGGTCAGCCGCGATGAGAACCTGGCCGACCTGGAAACCGACAAGGTGGTCCTGGAGGTGCCGGCACCGGCCGACGGCGTGCTCAAGGAAATCCGCATTTCTGACGGCACCACCGTGACCGCCGGCGAGATCCTGGCGATCCTGGAGGAAGGCGGGCAGGCGCCGGCCAAGGCTGACCAGGCCCCGGCGCCGACCGATGACGACGAGGAACCGGAAGACAACGCGGACGAGAGTGCCGCGGAGCCGGGCAAGGCCTCGGGCAGGCTCAGCCCCTCGGTGCGCCGCCTGGTGGAAGAGCACGGGCTCGATCCGGCGGCCATCCCGGGCAGCGGGCGTGACGGCCGCATCTCCAAGGCCGACGTGATGAGCTTCCTGGAACAGCAGGACAAGGGCGGCAAGGCGGCTCCGGCCGCGCGGCCGTCAGCCGCGCCTGCCGCAGCGAGCGGGGCGCGCGAAGAGCGGCGCGTGCCGATGACGCGCATGCGCGCCCGCATCGCCGAGCGCCTCGTCGACGCACAGGCCACGGCGGCCATGCTCACCTCCTTCAACGAGGTGGATCTCGGCGCGGTGATGGAAATCCGCAAGCGTTACCGCGACAGCTTCGAGAAGAAGCACGGCGTGAAGCTCGGCTTCATGAGCTTCTTCGTCAAGGCCGCGATCGAGGCGTTGCGCAAGTTCCCGGTGGTGAACGCCTCGGTCGAAGGCAGCGACATCGTGTACCACGATTACTACGACATCGGCGTCGCGGTCTCCACGGACCGCGGCCTGCTGGTGCCCGTGCTGCGTGACGCCGACCTGATGGGCTTCGCCGATATCGAGCGCGCCATCGGTGATTTCGCCGGCCGCGCGCGCGAGGGCAAGATCGGCGTCGACGAGCTCACCGGCGGCACCTTCACCATCACCAACGGCGGCGTGTTCGGCTCGCTGATGTCGACGCCCATCATCAACCCGCCGCAGAGCGCCATCCTCGGCATGCACAAGATCCAGGAGCGGGCCATGGTGGTGAACGGCGAGATCAAGGTGCGCCCGATGATGTACATCGCGCTGACCTACGACCACCGCATCATCGACGGGCGTGAGGCCGTGCAGACCCTGGTCAGCATCAAGGAAAGCCTCGAGGATCCGGCACGTCTGCTGATCCAGCTATAAAACAGGTGCAAGCATGAGCGACAGCTTCGACGTCATCGTCATCGGCGGCGGCCCCGCCGGCTACCCCGCGGCC
This sequence comes from uncultured Thioalkalivibrio sp., assembly GCA_964413755.1. Lineage (GTDB taxonomy): Bacteria > Pseudomonadota > Gammaproteobacteria > Steroidobacterales > XN24 > XN24. The sequence continues at coordinate 2,830 of CAYPTW010000056.1, forward strand.
ATCCGCGCTGCGCAGCACGGCCTGAAGGCCGCCTGCATCGACGACTGGCAGAACTACGACGGCAGCCGCAGCTTCGGCGGCACCTGCCTGAATGCCGGCTGCATACCCTCGAAGGCGCTGCTGGAATCTTCCGAGCTGTTCCACCGCGCACACGAGGAGTTCGGCGCCCACGGCATCAAGACCGGCGGACTGGAGCTGGACCTGGCGGCGATGCAGAAGCGCAAGGCCGGCATCGTCACGCAACTCACCGGCGGCATCGGCCAGCTGTTCAAGGCCAACAAGGTGACCGGGATGCAGGGCCGCGGCCGCTTCCTCGGCGACGGCAAGGTGGAGTTCACCGACCCCGACGGCAAGCAGCAGACCCTGCAGGCGAAGCACGTCATCCTCGCTGCCGGTTCGCAGCCTATCGAGTTGAAGAGCGTGCCCTTCGACGGCAAGCAGGTGGTCGACTCCTGGGGTGCGCTGGAGTTCGACGCCGTGCCGGGCAAGCTCGGCGTCATCGGCGCAGGCGTGATCGGGCTGGAACTCGGCAGCGTGTGGAAGCGTCTCGGTTCCGAGGTGGTGATCCTCGAGGCCATGGACGCCTTCCTGCCCATGGCCGACGCGCAGATTGCGCGCGACGCCCAGCGCCAGTTCAAGAAGCAGGGCCTGGACATCCGCCTCGGCGCGAAGGTGCAGGGCGCGAAGAGCGGCAAGAAGGGCGTCACCCTCAGTTACGAGGACAAGGACGGCGCGCACGAACTCGAATTCGACAAGGTGATCGTCTGTGTCGGACGGCGGCCCTGCTCCGCGGGACTGCTCGGCGAAGGCACGGGGGTCGAGACGGACGAGCGCGGCTTCGTCAAGGTGGACGAGGAATGCCGCACCGGGGTGAAGAATGTTTGGGCGGTCGGCGACCTCGTGCGCGGCCCGATGCTTGCGCACAAGGCCACGGAGGAGGGCGTGATGGTGGCTGACCTGATCGCCGGCAAGATCGCCGAGGTCAATTACGAGGTCATCCCCTCGGTCATTTACACCGCGCCGGAGATCGCCTGGGTGGGCAAGACCGAGGCGCAGGCGAAGGAAGCCGGCATCGATTACAAGGTCGGCACTTTCCCCTTCGCTCCGAACGGCCGCGCCAAGGCCATGGAGCAGGCGGTCGGCATGGTGAAACTCATCGCCAACAAGCGCGACGATTCGCTGATCGGCGCCCACGTGATCGGCCCTATGGCGGGAGAGCTCATCGGCGAACTCGTCGTGGCAATGGAGTTCCAGGCCAGCATCGAGGACATCCAGCGCACGATCCATGCGCATCCCACGCTGTCCGAGGCGATTCACGAGGCGGCCCTGGCGACCGACGGCAAGGCCCTGCACGGCATCAACAAGTAGCGCCGGGCGAGGACCCCGCGCGACTCAGGCCTTGCGGCGCACCGAGGTGACGTTCGGCAGGCGTCCGATCCGGTGCAGCAACCGGCTCAGGTGCTCGAGGCTGCCGATACCTGCCGTGATATCGATGGTGGCCTGGTGGCTGCTGCGCTCGGTGCGGGTGCTCATGGCGTTGATGTCGATTTTCTCGTCCGCCAGCAAGGCCGAGATGTCGCGGATGAGCCCGGTCCGGTCCCATGCCTGGACCTCGATTTCCACCGGGTAACTGGCGTGCTCGCGCCCGCCCCAGTCGACCGACATGAGCCGCTCCGGATGCTCGGCCTGCAGGCGTAACAGGTTCTTGCAGTTGGCGCGGTGGATGGAGACGCCGCGGCCCTGCGTGATGTAGCCCGCGATAGGTTCGGGCGGCAACGGGCGGCAGCAGCGCGCGAAATTGGTCATCAGGTCGCCGACCCCGGAGATCGATACTGCCGCCTCGGTATAGGTCGGCCGGCGTGCCTTGACCTGGACCTCCTCGCTCACCGCCGGTTCGGGGGCCGGGGATTCCCGTTCGCAGGCGCCGATCACCGCCGGCATCGTGAGGTCGCCGGCGCCGATGGCAAGCCACAGCTGCTCTTCGCCATGCAGGCCGAAGCGGGCCGCCACGGCATCCAGGTCGACGGCCAGGCCGAGGCGAGCCAGTTCCTTTTCCAGCGTGTGCTTGCCGGAACGCCGGTTCTGGTCCTGGTCCTGCAGGCGAAACCAGGCGCGGACCTTGCTGCGGCTGCGCGGCGAGGCCAGGTAGCCGGCCTGCGGCAGCAGCCAGTCGCGACTCGGCCGCGCATTCTTCGCGGTCAGGATCTCGACCTTGTCACCGTTCTTGAGCTGGTGGGTCAGCTGCACCATGCGCCCGTTGACCCGTGCACCGCGGCAGTGATGCCCGACGTTGGTGTGCACCTGGTAGGCGAAATCCAGCGGCGTGGCGCCGGCCGGCATGTCGACCACGTCTCCGGCGGGCGTGAAGGCATACACGCGGTCCTCGAAGATCTCGGTGCGCAGCTGCTCCAGCAGGTCCCGATCTGCCTCACTCTCATCGTCCGGGGCGAGCAGCTGGCGCAGCCAGTTGATCTTCTGCTCGAATGCCGGATCACCGCGTCCGCCTTCCTTGTAGCGCCAGTGCGCAGCCACACCCAGCTCGGCGTGCTCGTGCATCTCGCGCGTGCGGATCTGCACTTCGAGCGGCTCCTGGCCCGGGCCGAGCACGGCCGTGTGCAGCGAGCGATAAAAGTTGCCCTTGGGGTTGGCGATGTAGTCATCGAATTCGCCGGCGATATAGGGCCAGAGACTGTGCACCTGCCCGAGCACCGCGTAGCACTCCGGGATGGTGTCGACCAGCACGCGTACGGCGCTGATGTCGAACACCTGCTCGATGCCGACGTGCTTGCGCTGCATTTTGCGCCAGATGCTGTAGATATGTTTGGGGCGTCCGTCGACTTCGCCGCGAATACCGGCCTTGGCCAGCTCGGCGCGCAGGATGCGCAACACTTCCTCGATGCGCGCCTCGCGCCCCTCGCGTGTCTGCTTGAGATACTGTGCTACGCCGCGATAGGTGTCGGGTTCCAGGTAGCGGAAGGCGAGGTCTTCCATTTGCCACTTGAAGTGCCAGATGCCGAGACGGTTGGCCAGCGGGGCGAAGATTTCCCGCGTTTCGATGGCGATGCGCTCGCGCAGCTCGGGTCGCTCGGCGCGTGCGCGCTGCAGGCGATCGAGCTGGTCGGCGAGGCGCACCAGCACCAGGCGGACGTCTGCGACGATGGCCAGCAGCATCTTGCGCAGGGTTTCGGCCTGCGGGGCGGGCAGGGGCGTGCCGGAGGTCCAGTTCTCCGGCAGTCCGAAGGAGCCGAGGCGCTGCAGTTCATCCACGCGGCGCCGCATCTCGGAGCCGTAACGCTTGGCCAGGGCTTCCCCGGTGATCGCCCCGGCGGCTGCCAGCGGGTAGAGTACGGCTGCAGCCCGGATCTCCGGCTCCGCCCGGATTTCATTCAGCAGGGCGGCGATCGCCAGTCCGCGAGCTGCAGCCGGCTCCTGGCCGTTGCCGGCCAGGCTGCGCGCCTCGGCGGTCGCGGCTGCGAGGAGAGCGTCGGGCGAACTGGTTTCCGGGCTTTCGGTCTGCATATAGGCGGGAAAAGTTTCCGTATATAATACTGAACCTAACGGTCCATTCTTAAAGTTACTTTGGAGGTCTACGCCATGCGCTGGCTTGTACTTTTGCCGATTCTCGCTCTCTGGTCCGCCGCTGCCACGGCGCACGGGGTGGACCTCAACGTAAACGATAAGGCGGTACGGGTCACGGGCGAGCTCCAGTTGCGCCGAGATATCGTCGTCGACGGAAGTGTCTTTTACAACGATGACCGCGGCGAGGTGTATGGGGTCGGCCTGCACGCGACGGGCGCGGCGACCGGCGGCCCCAATCCGCTGCGCGCCGGGCTGGGCGCGCGACTGTTGCGCATCGATTCAAACATCCTGGGCCGCGATTCCGGGACCGCGCTGCCGCTCGGCGGGTTCATGAACTATCGCATTCCCGGATACGACCGCTTCAGCGTGGGCGGAAGCCTGTACTACGCGCCGGACGTGCTGTCCTTCAGTGACGTGCGCAAGTACTGGGAATACAACGCCTGGGCGGCTTACGACGTGTTTCGTGCCGGGCAGCTCTATCTCGGCGTGCGCGGCATCAAGGCGGACTTCGAGCGCAGCCCCGAAGTGACCTTCGACACCGGCATGCATGTCGGCCTGCGGCTCAAGTTCTGAGTCGCCGCGTCCCCGGATCGACGCGCGAACAGGGTAAAATCCCGACTCCACCCACCCTGCAGGAATTCCATGGCTGGCCACAGTAAATGGGCGAACATCAAGCACCGCAAGGACGCCCAGGACAAGAAGCGCGGCAAGATCTTCACCAAGCTGATCCGCGAGATCACCAGCGCGGCGCGTGCCGGTGATCCGGACCCGGGCATGAACCCGCGCCTGCGCCTGGCCATCGACAAGGCCAAGGCGGCGAGCGTACCCAAGGACACCATCGAGCGTGCCTGGAAGCGCGGTTCCGGCGAAGACGGCGGCGCGGATTACCAGGAGGTGCGCTACGAGGGTTACGCGCCCGGCGGGGTCGCCGTGCTGGTCGAGTGCCTCACCGACAACCGCAACCGCACCGTGGGTGAGGTGCGGCATGCGTTCACGAAGTGCGGCGGGAACCTGGGCGCCGACGGCAGCGTTTCCTACCTTTTCCAGCACTGCGGCGTGATCAGCTACCCGGCGGGCACGCACGAAGAGACCCTGCTCAACGCGGCGCTGGAAGCGGGTGCCGAGGACGTCGTGGCCAACGATGACAGCTCCTTCGATGTGCTCACGTCGCCGGCGGAATTCGAGCAGGTGCGCGATGCGCTGGTCGCGGCAGGTCTCGAGCCGGAGGAGGCCGAGGTCACAATGCGTGCCGCTACCGGCGTGGAGGTCGATGGCGACGATGCCGACCAGGTGCTCAAGCTGCTGGAGATGCTCGAGGACCTGGACGACGTGCAGGACGTATACAGCAACGCAGAACTTTCGGATGAAGTGCTTGCGGGCGCCTGAGCGGGGCCCGGGCGGAGGCGAATGACGGCGTCACTGACCATCCTCGGCATCGACCCCGGTTCGCAGGTGACCGGCTTTGGCGTCATTACCGCCAGGGGGTCGGCGCTGGCCTATGTCGGCAGCGGCTGTATTCGCACCGGTGGCGGCGACATGGCCGCACGCCTGCGCATTATTTTCGAGGGCGCGTCCCGCCTGGTCGAGCAGTACGCGCCGGACGAGATCTGCATCGAGCGGGTCTTCATGCACCGCAATGCCGACAGCGCGCTGAAGCTGGGCCATGCGCGGGCGGCCGCCCTGTGCGGCACGTTCACGCGGCAGGTCCCGGTGCACGAGTACGCGGCCCGGGAGGTCAAGCAGGCGGTCACCGGCAGCGGCGGCGCAGAGAAATCGCAGGTGGCGCACATGGTGCGCCGGCTGCTCGCGCTGGACGGGCCGCTGGCGGCAGACGCGGCGGATGCGCTGGCCGTGGCGATCTGCCATGCCCAGCTGCGCGGCGGCCGCGCCCTGCGGGCGCAACTTGCGGCAGGAGGGCGCGCATGATCGGTTTTCTCAAGGGCGTGCTCGCAGCGAAGCATCCGCCGCAATTGCTGGTGGACGTGGGGGGCGTGGGTTACGAGATCGATGCGCCCATGTCCACGTTTTACCAGCTGCCCGAGACCGGCGAGCCCGTGCATCTGCTCACTCACCTGCTGGTGCGCGAGGATGCCCACGTGCTGTACGGTTTTGCGACGGAGCAGGAGCGGCAGCTGTTCCGCAACCTGATCAAGGTCGGCGGGGTCGGCGCGCGCACCGCGCTGGCCATCCTCTCCGGCATCAGCGTGGAGGCTTTCGCGCGTTGCGTGCAGGCCGAGGATGCCGTCTCGCTGACCAAGATCCCGGGCGTCGGGCGCAAGACCGCGGAGCGGCTCATCGTGGAGATGCGCGACCGGCTGAAGCAGACCGGCGCCGGCGTAGCGCAGTCGATCTCCACCGGTGCGACGGGCTCGCCCTCGGACGAGGCCTTTGGCGCCCTGGTGGCGCTCGGCTACCGGCCTGCGGAAGCGCAACGCCTGCTGAAGCTGGTGGAGGGCAAGGCCGACTCGACCGAGGCGATGATCCGCGCAGCCCTGCAGGCGGCAGCGAGGTGAGCAGATGATCGAGCACGACCGCCTGGTGACCGCGGCCGCGGGCAGCGAGGACGAAGCGCTGGACCGCGCCATCCGGCCGCGACTGCTGGAGGATTACGTCGGCCAGTCGTCGGTACGCCGCCAGATGGAAATCTTCATCAAGGCAGCCCGGCAGCGCCAGGAGGCTCTCGACCACGTGCTGATCTTCGGTCCGCCCGGGCTGGGCAAGACGACCCTGGCGCACATCGTGGCCAACGAGCTCGGGGTCCACTTGCGCCACACCTCCGGCCCGGTGCTGGAGCGCGCCGGCGACCTGGCGGCCATCCTGACGAATCTCGAGCCCAACGACGTGCTGTTCGTGGACGAGATCCACCGCCTCAGCCCCGTGGTCGAGGAAATCCTCTACCCGGCGATGGAGGATTTCCAGCTCGACATCATCATCGGCGAGGGCCCTGGCGCGCGCTCCATCAAGATCGACCTGCCGCCGTTCACGCTGGTGGGCGCAACCACGCGTGCCGGGCTCCTGACCTCGCCGCTGCGCGACCGCTTCGGCATCGTGCAGCGGCTCGAGTTCTACGACGACCAGGAACTGACGCGCATCGTCACCCGGTCCGCGGGCATCCTGGACGTGGCGGCCGACCCGGAGGGGGCGCACGAGATCGCGCGCCGCTCCCGCGGCACCCCGCGTATCGCCAACCGCCTGTTGCGCCGGGTGCGGGACTACGCCCAGGTCGAGGCCGGCGGCCACATCGACGCCGCCGTGGCGCGGGCGGCGATGGACATGCTCGAGGTCGATCCGCGCGGCTTCGACCAGATGGACCGGCGCCTGCTGCTGACCATCATGGAGAAGTTCGACGGCGGACCGGTCGGCGTGGACAGCCTGGCGGCCGCCATCGGCGAGGAGCGCGGCACGATCGAGGACGTGCTCGAGCCTTTCCTCATCCAGCAGGGCCTGATGATGCGCACGGCGCGCGGCCGCATGGCGACGCGCCAGGCTTACCTGCACTTCGGCCTGCCGGCGCCGTCCCGGGCGCTCGATCCGGAAACCCTGTCGCTGTTCGAGCGGGGCGAGTCGGCGTCGCCGGAGTCGGACTGATGGACGCGCGCCTGGCGGCGCCCTTCGCGTGGCGCGTGCGCGTGTATTACGAGGACACCGACCTCGGCGGGGTGGTGTACTACGCCAATTACCTGAAATACCTCGAGCGCGCCCGCAGCGAGTGGCTGCGGCATCTCGGCGTGTCCCAGTCCGCCTTGCTGGCGGAGACGGGGCTGCTGTTCGCCATCACCGCGGTCAACATCCGCTACCTCAAGCCGGCACGCTTCGAGGACGAGCTGGTGGTGAGCGTGGCGCTCGAGCGCATGCGCCGCGCCAGCATGGAATTCAGCCAGTCCATACGGCGCGACACCGCTGACGGGGAACTGTTGTGCACGGCGGAAGTCACAGCCGCGTGCCTGCGTGCGCAGGACATGCGACCTGCGGCGCTCCCGCCGCATCTTTTCCAGGAGTAGAGCCAGCATGCAACACGACCTTTCCATCCTGAGACTCGTCCTGGAAGCCAGCCTGGTGGTGCAGCTGGTGATGGGCCTGCTGTTGCTCGCGTCGGTGGCCTCCTGGGCGGTCATCATCCAGAAGAACCGCGTCCTCAACGGCGCCCGTTCGCAGGCCGACGGCTTCGAGAAGGAGTTCTGGTCCGGCGGCGACCTGAACGGGCTGTATCGCCGCATCTCGGCCCGGGACAGCGCGTCCATCGGCATGGCGGGCATCTTCGAGGCCGGGTTCCGCGAGTTCAGCCGGCTGCGCAAGCAGGACGACCTGCAGGCCAGCCAGGTCGTGGAGGGCGCGCGGCGTGCCATGCTGGTGTCGCAGATGCGCGAGGCCGACCGGCTGGAGCAGAACCTGGCCTTCCTCGCCACGGTGGGTTCGACCAGTCCCTACGTCGGGCTGTTCGGCACCGTGTGGGGCATCATGAATGCCTTCATTGCGCTCGGTAACGTGCAGCAGGCGACGCTGGCCATGGTTGCGCCGGGCATCGCCGAAGCACTTATCGCCACGGCCATGGGCCTGTTCGCCGCTATTCCCGCGGTCATCGCCTACAACCGCTATGCCGACACGGTGACGCGGCTGGAAAGCCGCTACGACACCTTCATGGAGGAGTTTTCCACCATCCTGCAGCGGCACGCGCGGCGCGCGGCGGAGGCCTGAGCATGCCTCCCGGCCGTCGCGCCCGTCGGCTCATGGGCGAGATCAACGTCGTGCCGTACATCGACGTGATGCTGGTGCTGTTGATCATCTTCATGGTCACGGCGCCCTTGCTGACCCAGGGTATCGAGGTCGAGTTGCCCAAGGTCGGCGCGCAGCCGCTCGACCCCGAGGACTACCTGGACGAGGAGGCGCTGGTGCTGTCCGTGGATGCGGAGGGGCGCCTGTATCTGAACCTGGAGGATCCCACCAGCCCGGTGACGCGCGAGGTCGCCACGGAGAGAGCATCGGCCCTCATCCGGCGCGCCCCGGAGCGCCCGGTGCTGGTGCGTGCCGACGCGCGCGCCAGCTACGGCGACGTGGCGCGGGCGATGCGCGTGCTGCAGGATGCCGGCGCCGGCCAGATCGGCATGGTGACCGACCCCGAGGAACTGAACATCCCGGGAGGCCGCTAGCCGGTGCTCGAATTCCTGCGGCAGCATGCGCTTGCCCTGGTGCTGGCAGGGCTGATGCACGCGGCGCTGATCGCCGTGCTGGTGCTGGGCCTGCCCGGCCTGCCCGTGGCGCCGGTGGGCGCCCCGCCGCTGGAGCGGCCGCCGGTGCAGGCCGTGGCGGTGAGCGAGGCCGACCTGCGCGCAGTGGAACAGCAGCGCGAAGCCGAGCGGCAGGCGGAGCTCAGGCGGCAGCGCGAGGCGCAGGAAGCACGGCGCCTGGAGCAGTTGCGCATCCAGCGCGAGCGCGAGGCGGCCGAGCAGCAGGCGCGCGCGGAGGCGGAGCGCCAGGCGGAGGCACAGCGGGCGGCGGAGGCGGCGCGCGAGGCGGAGGCGACGCGCAAGGCCGAACAAGCCCGCCAGGCGGAGGCGGCGCGCAAAGCCGAGGAAGCCAGGCGTGCCGAGGAGGCGCGCAAGGCAGAAGAGGCCAGGCGCCGCGAAGAAGCGCGCAAGGCGGAGGAAGCCCGGCGCGCCGAGGAAGCGCGCAAGGTGGCGGCGGAGGCCGCACGCGAGGCCGAGCGCCTGGCCGCAGAAAGACGTGCCCAGGAGGAACGCCAGCGCCAGCTGGCGGCACAGATCGAGGAGGAGCAGCGCATCATGCGCCTGCGTACTTCGCAGGAGTATGGCGCGTGGCTGGGCGCGATCCAGTCCCAGGTCCAGCGCAACTGGAACCGGCCGCCCTCGGCCCGTACCGGACTGGAGTGCGAAGTGCGCGTCGGCCTGATCCCGGGCATGGAAGTCGTGAGTGCGGAAATCGTAAGCTGCAACGGTGACGACGCCGTGCGACGCTCCATCCTGGCGGCGGTGGAACGCGCCTCGCCGCTGCCGCGTCCTTCCGATCCTGCACTTTTCGAGCGCAGTATTGTCTTCATATTCAAGCCCGAGGATTGAACCGACCCATGAGCCATCGCATTGCCGCCTTGTTCGCCCTGTTTTTCTTCCTGGTGCCTGCGGCGCAGGCCGAGCTGCGCATCGAGATCACCCAGGGCGTCAGCGAGGCGGTGCCCATCGCCGTGGTGCCGTTCGGCTACGCGGGGGAAGGCCGGCCGCCGCTCGACGTGGCCGCGGTGGTCGACAGCGACCTGGCATCGAGCGGTCGGTTCTCACCCATGGACCGCCGCGACATGGTGACGCAACCGACCCGCCCCGACGGCGTCCGGCTCGAGGACTGGCGCCTGCTGAAGACCGACATCCTGGTCATCGGCCAGCTCAGCCCCGTGGGCGATGATCGCTACGCGGTGGAGTTTCACGTCTTCGACGTGTTTCGCGGCGAACCCCTGATGGCCTTCAACCTGACGGCCGCGGCCGGCAACCTGCGCGGCGCTGCGCACCGCATTGCCGACATGATCTTCGAGCGGCTCACCGGCGTGCCCGGTGTTTTCTCCACCCGCATCGCCTACGTCACGGTGGACCGGGAGGGCGAGCGGAGCCGCTACCGGCTGTGGCTGGCGGATGCCGACGGGGCCCGCCAGACCGCGATCGCCGAGTCCGGGCAGCCGATCATGTCGCCTTCCTGGTCGCCGGACGGCCGGCGTATCGCCTACGTGTCTTTCGAATCGGGCGTGTCGCGCATTTTCGTGCAGGAAGTGGCCACCGGACGGCGCGAGGTGGTATCGGGCCAGCCCGGCATCAATTCCGCTCCGGCGTGGTCGCCGGACGGCCGCCAGCTGGCGCTGGTGCTCGGCGGTGTTGACGGCAATCTGGACATCCACGTCCTTTCGCTGGACTCGCGTCGGTTGCAGCGGATCACGCGCCACCCGGCGATCGACACTGAGCCGGACTGGTCCCCGGACGGGCGCAGCCTGTATTTCACCTCGGACCGTGCCGGCCGGCCGCAGGTTTACCGCGTCGGCCTCGACGGCGAAGCGCCGCGGCGCGTGACCTTCGAGGGCGTGTACAACGCGCGGCCGCGCATCTCCCCGGACGGCACGCAGCTCGCGGTGGTACACAACGACCGCGGCAATTTCCGCATCGGGCTGTTCGACCTGGCGCGCGGCTCGTTGCGGATCCTGTCCGAGGGCCGCCAGGACGAGTCGCCGAGTTTCGCCCCCAACGGCAGCATGATCATCTACGCCACGCGCGAGGGCAGCCGCGGCGTGCTGGCGGCAACGTCCACGGACGGGCGCGTCAAGCAACGCATCGCCACCACCGAGGGCGAAGTACGCGAACCGGTGTGGTCGCCTTACCCCCGCTAGTGCGAACAGTTAACATAGTGCAACTTATCGCCGCGCCGCCTGCGGCCCGGTCACGCCAAGAGGAATACAACGCCATGTCCATCCGCAAGACTTTCATCGTGCTCGCCAGCTCGCTTGCGTTCGCAGCCTGCACCCCGACGACGGAGCCCGAGGAGCCGGTGTCGGGCTCGGCCGTGGAGCCGGATGACGGTTTCGTCACCCAGCCGCTGCCGGACGACGGCAGCTACATGAACGGCCAGGCTGTCGAGGGCGGTTTTGCTGCCGGCGAGGGTGCCGAGGCGCTGCTGGGCCGGTCCATCATCTACTTCGATTTCGACTCCGCCGCCATTCGCGCCGAGTACACGGAGGCGCTGGCGGCCCACGCCGGCAGCCTGCTGGACAATCCGGCCCTCACGGTGCGGCTCGAGGGGCACACTGACGAGCGCGGGTCCCGCGAGTACAACATCGGCCTCGGCGAGCGCCGCGCGCAGGCCGTGCGCCGCGCGCTGATGCTGCAGGGCGTGCGCGCCGAGCAGCTCAGCACCGTGAGTTACGGTGAAGAGCAGCCCGCCGTGACCGGGAGCGACGAGGAGGCCTGGGCCATGAACCGTCGCGTCGAGATCGTGTACCCGAGATGATGATGCGCAACACCTGCCTGGCCCTGGCCACTGCTGCGCTCCTCACCGGCTGCCTGCTGCCGCCGGAGGAAGATCCCGTGCTGATCAAGCTGGAGGAGCTGGACCGGCGTGTCGGCGCTATCGAGCGCGTCGTCAGGAACGAAAGCCTCTTGCAGATCGCGACCGAGCTCGAGGTGCTGCGCGAGGAAGTGCGGGGTTTGCGCGGTGCGTCTGAAGCGCTGCAATACGAGGCCGAGAACGCCGCCACCCGGCAGCGCGACCAGTACCTCGACCTGGACCAGCGCCTGCAGTCGCTGGAGCGCCGCACGCGTACCGGGCAGCCGGAAGGGGCGGTCGAGGGCCTGCCCGAGGCGGGTTCGGTGCCTGTACCCGTAGTGGCGGCGCCGTCGGCGGGCGCGGGCGTCTCGCCAGGCAATGACCAGGCGGCCTACCAGGCGGCGCTGGAACTCCTGCGGCAGGGACGCTATCCGCAGGCCGAGGAAGGCTTCCGCAAGTTCCTGGCCGATTTCCCGGACAGCGAGCTGGTGGACAACGGCCTGTACTGGCTGGCGGAGACGCACTATGTGAATCGCGACTTCGAAACTGCCCTCGCGACTTTCCGCCAGGTGCTGGAACAACACCCGAACTCGCGCAAGGCGCCGGATGCCCTGCTCAAGGCGGGTTTTTGCGAGTACGAGCTGAAGCGCCTCGGCGCGGCGCGGACGACGCTCCAGGCCGTGGTTGAGCAGTATCCGGACTCGACGGCTGCCCGGCTGGCGACGCAGCGACTCGAGCGCATTCGCTCCGAGGGGGCTTAAGCGCTGATGGCCGTCGCGGCGGGTGAGGCGGTGCGCGCCGAGGCGTCGCTGCGCATCACCGAGATTTTCCTTTCGCTGCAGGGCGAGGCGACCACGGTCGGCTGGCCGACGGTATTCGTGCGCCTGACGGGTTGTCCGCTGCGCTGCGGCTATTGCGACACGGCTTATGCCTTCCACGGCGGGGAACGGCTGACGCTGGACGAGATCCTGGCGCGGGTGGCTGAGCACGGCGCGCGCCACGTTTGCGTTACCGGCGGCGAGCCGCTGGCCCAGCGGGCTTGCGTCGACCTGGTCGCGCAGCTGTGCGAGGCCGGGTACGTGGTGTCGGTGGAGACCAGCGGTGCACTGGACATCGCCGTGCTCGACCCGCGTGCGCAGCGCGTGATGGACGTCAAGACGCCCGGCTCCGGCGAGTCCGCGCGCAACCTGCCGGCCAACCTGGATGCGCTGCGCAGCCGGGACTGCGCCAAGTTCGTCATTTGTGATCGGGCGGACTACGAGTGGTCGCGGGCGTTCGTCCGTGAGCACGGCCTGGCGGACCGTTGCGAGGTGCTGTTTTCGCCCTGCTGGGAGCGGGTCGCTCCGGGGGCACTGGCCGAGTGGATCCTCGCGGACCGTCTCCCGGTGAGATTCCAGCTCCAGCTGCACAAGGTGTTGTGGGGCGATGTCGCGGGTCGCTGACGCCGCGGCCGCGCGCGCGGTCGTCCTCTTGTCCGGCGGCCTCGACTCGGCGACCGTGCTTGCGGCCGCAGTGCAGGCGGGGCTCGAGTGCCACACGCTGAGCTTCCGCTACGGCCAGCGCCATGATGCCGAGCTGGCGGCGGCGGAACGCATCTCGCGCGTGCTGGGGGCCGCTTCGCACCGCGTGATCGGCATCGACCTGGGTACGGTGGGCGGCTCGGCCCTGACCGATCCGGACATCGCGGTACCGGAGGCGCCGGGTACCGGCATCCCGGTGACCTATGTGCCGGCGCGCAACAGTGTCTTCCTGGCGCTCGGCATGGGCCTGGCCGAGGTGCTGGAGGCCGACGAGCTGCACATCGGCGTCAACGCCGTCGACTATTCCGGCTACCCGGATTGTCGGCCAGAGTTCATCGACGCCTTCAGCCGCGTCGCTGCGCTGGCGACGCGGCGCGCGGTCGAGGGCCGGCCGCTGCGCATCCAGGCGCCGCTCATCGAGCTGAGCAAGGCAGAGATCATTCGCCTCGGCACCGCGCTCGGTGTCGACTATGCGCTCACGGTGTCGTGCTACCAGGCCGACGGCGAAGGCGCCGCTTGCGGGCGCTGCGATGCATGCCGCCTGCGTCGGGAAGGTTTCGCGGCAGCGGGCGTGCCGGACCCGACCCGATACCGTCGCCCGGAGTGATGGGCTAAACTGTCGCGCCCGCGGGGCCTGCCCGCGCGTGTCCCGCCCGCAAGGGCCGTTAGCTCAATCGGTAGAGCAGCGGGCTTTTAACCCGTTGGTTCTGGGTTCGAGTCCCAGGCGGCCCACCATTTCTGCGGCAGGCATCCTATTCCGGCGCT
>CAYPTW010000057.1:0-13573 GCA_964413755.1 uncultured Thioalkalivibrio sp.
TCACCATCGAGGCCGCCACCATCCCCGGCAAGGGCAAGCTGATCCACACCGGCACCCTGGGCGACGTCATGAAGGAGTCGATCCAGGCCGCCATGACCGTGGTGCGCAGCCGTGCCCGCGTGCTCGGCGTCGACCCTGATTTCCACGCCAAGAAGGACGTGCACATCCATGTGCCGGAGGGCGCCACGCCGAAGGACGGCCCGAGCGCCGGCATCGGCATGTGCACCGCGCTGGTCTCGGCGCTGACCGGGATCCCGGTGCGCTCCGACGTCGCCATGACGGGCGAGATCACGCTGCGCGGCGAGGTGCTGCCCATCGGCGGCCTGAAGGAAAAGCTGCTGGCAGCGCACCGCGGCGGCATCCAGGTGGTGCTGATCCCGGAGGAGAACGAGAAGGACCTGGCCGACATCCCGAAGAACATCAAGGGCAAGCTCGACATCAGGCCCGTGAAGTGGATCGACCAGGTACTGGAGGTGGCGCTGACGCACCTGCCCGAGCCGGGTGAGGACATCAAGCCCGAGGAGCCGCCGCAGGCCGCCGAGACCAAGGGCGAAGGCAAGGGCGTCCACGCGCACTGACGGCCTGACCGGATGAGGGGGCGTGCAGCGGTTGCGCTGCGCGCCCCTTTTTCATGCGCGGTAGGGCAACGAGGCGCCGCGCTCAGGCGCCGCGCTCAGGCGTCTAGCCGCACCACGCGGTCGAAGCGCGGCAGCAGCTCCGGGTCGTGCGTGATCATCACCGCGGTGCGTCCTGCCAGCCAGCGGTCGAGCGTCTGCGCCAGGCCCTGTGCCGTGGCCGCGTCGAGACCGGTGGTCGGCTCGTCCAGGATCACCACGGGACAGTCTGTCAGCGCGAGCCGGGCCAGCGATACGCGCCGCGCCTCGCCGCCCGAGAGGTTGCTGGCGGCCTCGTCGATCCAGGTGTCGAGACCCTCCGCCAGCCCCGCCACGAAGCTGCCCAGCCCGGCGATTTCCAGCGCGTGCAGCAGTTCGCCGTCGCTCGCCTCCGGCCGGGCGATGCGCAGGTTCTCCGCCAGGGTGTCGCGGAACAGCACGGGGCGTTGCGCCAGCAGGCCGATGTGGCGCCGCAACCCGTCCGGGTCGAGCTGGCGCAGGTCGACGCCGTCGAGCTGCACGCTGCCGGCGTCCGGATCGAGCTGGCGCATCAGCAACATGGCCAGCGTGCTCTTGCCGGCGCCGCTGGGCCCGACCACCGCGATGCGCTCGCCGGCCGCGATATCCAGCGACAGGTCGTGCAGCACCGGCGGCAGGTCCCGGCGATAGCCGAAGCTGACTGCCTGCAGCGTGAGGCGCTGGCCCTGCGGCGCACGCGGCTGGTCCGCCACCTCGAGCAGCGGGGATTGCGCCCAGCTCTCGCTGAGGCGCGCGCTGGCGCCCCGGCACTGTTCCAGGCGCCGCCACGCGGCCGGCAGGGGTTGCCAGGCCTCGCCCAGGGCCAGCACGCCGAGCACCAGCAGGCCGAGTACCGGGCCGCTGATGGTGCCCGCCTGCAGCAGCACGAGTCCCAGCGCCAGCGCCAGCCAGGTGGCGCCGAAGCCCGCCAGCGTGACCCCGGCCTGGCCGGCTGCGTCGAGCCGCTGCAGGCGCTCCTGCAGCGCGATCATGTGCGCGGAGCGTGCCTCGAGTTCGCGGCGCTGCGCGTCGCCGAGATCGAACGCCACCAGTTCCTGCAAGCCTTCCAGCCCGTCCCCGGCCTGGCGTCGCAACCCCGGCAGCGCCGCCACCAGCCCGCGGCTCGCGGCCAGTCCCCTGCGCCGCGCCAGCTCCGCCACCAGCGGATTGGCCGCCAGCAACACCAGCGCCACCGCCAGCGCCACGCCCGGGTCCACCCACAGCGCCGCCAGCAGCGCGGCCAGCAAGGTGAGCAGGAAGGCCGACAGGCCCGGCCCGATGACGCCGAGGAACAGGTGGTCCAGCGTGTCGACATCGGCCGTGAGGCGGTTCAGCGTGTCGCCTCGCTGCAGCCCGCGCAACTGCACCTCGTCGAGCCGCAACAGGCGTTCGAACAGTGCGAGCCGCAGGTCGGCCAGCAGGCGGAACGTGGCCTCGTGGGTGACCAGCCGTTCGCCGTAGCGCGCCACCGTGCGGGTGATCGCGGCGAGGCGGATTCCGGCGCCCGGGGCGAAGATATCCAGCGTGGCGATGACGCCGAGGCCGGCCAGGGCACTGGCGGTGATGAACCAGCCCGACAGCGCCAGCAGCGCGACGCCGGCAAACAGGCTGAGCAGGATCAGCGCGATGCCGGCAAGCAGCCAGCCGCGCCGCCGTCGCAGCAGGCGGCCCAGCGGCAGGCCCTCGGCGCCGTGCCGGCCGCTCACGCGCCTTCTCCAGCGGGGTCGCCCGCGTCCGGCACCGCGCCGGGCCCGGTCGTTCCGAGCCTTACCGTGCGATCGGCCCAGGCCAGCGCCAGCGGGCTGTGACTGGCGCAGACCACGGTCATCGGCTGTTGCGCAAGCGCCCGGTCCAGGTCGGCCCAGAAGCGCTGCTCGGTGGCCGCGTCCAGGCTGGCAGTGGGCTCGTCCAGCAGCAGCAGCGGCCGGGGCCGCAGCAGCACCCGCGCCAGCGCGATGCGGCGCGCCTGGCCGCCGGAGACGCCGAGCCCGTCCTGTCCCAGCGGCGTCTCCAGCCCGCCGGGGAGCGCGGCGAGGAAGGCCTCGAGCCCGGCGAGCCCCACCGCGCGCGCCAGCGCCGTGTCGTCCACCGGCCGGCCCAGCGAGATGTTGTCGCGAATGCTGCCGGCGAACAGGAACGGTTGCTGGCCCAGGTAGCCGCGCAGCGCGCTCAGCTGGCCGCGTGTCAGGTCGGCCACTGCGACCTGGTCGTAGTGCACCGCGCCGGCGTCCGGCGCGAGAAAGCCGCCGATGATGCCCAGCAGCGTGGACTTGCCGCAGCCGCTGGGCCCGTACAGCACCAGTTTCTCGCCGGGTGCTGCGACCAGTGACAGTCCCTGGAACAGCGGGGGGCGCCCGGGCAGCGCCAGGTCCACGTCCTGCACGCGGACCCGGCAGGCGCTCTGCGGCACGCGCGCGGCCGGGGCGGGCGGCTCGCGGCGCGCCGCCGGCGCGGCCAGCACTTCGCGGATGCTGCGGGCGGCGGCAAGCGCGCCGGCGCGATCGTGCCAGGCCTGGGCGAGAGTGCGCAGGGGGTTGTAGAACTCGGGCGCCAGCAGCAGCACGAACAGGCCGGAGAACAGCGTGAGGTGCTCCGCCGGGCCGAGCGTGACGAAACCCAGCAACCCGAAGCCGATGTAGATGGCGAGCATGGCGATGGCCACCGAGCTGAAGAATTCCAGCACGGCGGAGGAGAGGAAGGCCACGCGCAGCACCTGCATGGTGCGGGCACGGAAGTCTTCGGTGAAGTCCGCGATGCGACGCGCCTCGCGCTGCTCGGCGCCGAAGCGGCGCAACACGTCGAGGCCGCGCAGGCGATCGAAGAATATGCCGCCGAGCCGCGCCAGCGCCGCCTGCTGCTCCCGGCTCACCTGCTCCGCGCCCCAGCCGATGAGGATCATGAAGCCAGGGATCAGCGGCGCGCTCAGCAGCAGCAGCAGGCCGGCCAGCCAGTCGGCCCAGGCCACCGCCACCAGGACGGCCACCGGGACCACGCGCACCGTGATCATCTGCGGCATGAAACGGGCGTAGAAGGGGTCGAGCGTTTCCACCTGCTCGATCAGCACGGTCGACAAGGCCCCGGTGCCGCGCCGTCCCTTCAGCAGCGGTCCCGCGTCCACCATGTGCGTGAACAGTTCCCCGCGCAGGGCCTGGCGTACGGCGCCGGAGGCGCGTGCGGCCAGCATGCCGCGCGCACCGCCGATGAGCGCACGCAGGGTGAATGCGGCGAGCAGGCCGGCGAGGGGCAGGGTGAGCGTGGCCAGCGCGGCCCCATCCACGATGGCGGCCGACAGGAGCAGCGCCAGCAGCCAGGCCTGGGCGAGCACGCAGGCCGCTTCCGCAAGGGCCAGGCCAAAGGAAGCGGGCGCCAGCCAGGCCGGCGCCCGCGATTTCAGCCAGTCACCCGGGCCCGGTACCGGGCCCGCCGCCGGCTCAGTGGCCAGCGTAACCGGCCCCCGCGGTGACCTTGCCGCGGAACACCCAGTAGGTCCAGGCGGTGTAGCCCAGCACGATCGGGATCAGGAACATGAAGCCGATCAGCAGGAACAGCTGGCTGCCCGGATCCGAGGCGGCGTCCCAGAAGGTGTAGTTCGGCGGCACCGCCAGCGGCCACATGGAGATCAGGATCCCGAGGTAGAACATCGAGAACAGGATCATGGAGCCGATGAAGGGGGCGATGTCGGCGCGCTGCTTCAGCTTGTAGAACACCCAGGCCGCGAAGATGAGGGTCAGCGCGGGGAACAGCCACAACCAGTTGACGTGGTCGAACCAGCGCGACATCACGCGCTCGTTGGTCATGGGCGTCCAGGCGCTCACCAGCACGAAGAACACCAGCACCGCCGCGAGCAGCTTCGGCGCCAGCCGGAAGGCCCACTCCTGCGTCTTGCCCTCGGTCTTCATGATGGTCCAGGTCACGCCCAGCAGGGCATAGCCCGCCACCACGCCGAGGCCGGTCATCAGCGTGAAAGGCGTCAGCCAGTCGAAGGCGCCGCCGACGTAGCGGCCGTCGACCACGTTGAAGCCCTGCACGTAGCTGCCGATCACCGCGCCCTGGGCGAAGGACGCCACGGTCGAGCCGCCGAAGAAGGAGATGTTCCACCACTTCTTGCCGCTGGTCGCCTTGAAACGGAACTCGAAGGCGATACCGCGGAAGATCAGGCCGGCGAGGAGCAGGAACACGCCGATGTACAGCGCCGGCAGGAACACCGAGTAGATCATCGGGAAGGCCGCCAGCAGGCCGGCGCCGCCGAGGATCAGCCAGGTCTCGTTGCCGTCCCACACCGGCGCGACCGAGTTCATCATCAGGTCGCGCGACTCCTCGTCCGGGGCGAAGGGGAAGAGAATGCCCACGCCGAGGTCGAACCCGTCCATCAGCACGTACATGAACACGCCGAAGCCGATGAGCAGTACCCAGATCAGGGTCAGGTCGATGAGTTCCATGTTCAGCTCCTTGTCGCGCCGGCCGCTTCGAACTCGCCGTCCACGGCGGACCACGGCCGCTTCGGCGTGCCGGTGATCTGTGCGTGCGCATGCTCCACCGGGTCCGGACCGGCCTTGATGACCTTGCGCAGGTAATGCAGGCCGGCGGTGAAGACCACGGCGTATACCGCGATGTAGCCGATCAGCGTGACCAGCGCCATCCAGCCGGTGAGCGAAGGCGTCAGGCCTTCACCGACGGTCATCATGCCGTAGATGATCCACGGCTGGCGGCCGACCTCCGTGACGAACCAGCCGGCCACCACGGCGATGAAGGGCAGCGGGATCATCAGGCTGAAGATGCGCAGCAGCCCCGAAGACTGGTACAGGGTGCCGCGGAACAGCTTCCAGGCCCCCAGCAGCGAGACCAGGATCATCAGCGAGCCGATGGCGACCATGATGCGGAAGCTCCAGAAGGTCACGCCCACCGGCGGACGCTCCTCCGGCGGCACCGATTTCAGCCCCGGCACCACGCCGTCGGCGCTGTGCTTGAGGATCAGGCTGGCGCCGTTGGGGATGCCGATCTCGAAACGGTTGGTCTCCGCGGCCATGTCCGGGATGGCGAACAACAGCAGCGGCACGTTGCCCCGGGTCTCCCAGTTGCCTTCCATGGCGGCGACCTTGACCGGCTGTTCCTCGAGGGTGTTCAGCCCGTGCATGTCGCCGGAGAGCAGCTGCAGCGGCGTGGCGATCACCAGCATGATGACGCACATCTTCAGCGCCTTCTCGGCGATGTCGCCGTGCCGCCCGTGCAGCAGGTACCAGGCGCTCACGCCCGCGACCACGAAGCCGCCGGTGATGAAGGAGGCCAGCGCCACGTGGAAGAAGCGGTAGGGGAAGGAGGAATTGAAGATGGCCTGGGTCCAGGAAGTCATCTGGATCATGCCGTTGACCATCTCAACGCCGGCCGGCGTCTGCATCCAGCTGTTCGCCGAAAGGATCCAGAAAGACGACACGAACGTCCCGAGGGCCACCATGCAGGCGGCAAACAGGTGCAGCCCGCGCGGCACTTTCTCGCGCCCGAACAGCAGCACGCCGAGGAAAGTGGCCTCGAGGAAGAAGGCGGTGACCACCTCGTAGGCGAGGATGGGGCCGAGGAAATTCGACGCCGCGTAGGAGAAGTTGCTCCAGTTGGTGCCGAACTGGAAGGCCATGACGATGCCCGAGACCACGCCCATGCCGAACACGATGGCGAAGATCTTGGTCCAGAACTTGGACAGCTTCAGCCACGAGGGGTCGTCCGTCTTGTAATAGACGGCTTCCAGCACCGCGATGTAGCTCGCCAGCCCGATCGTGAACACCGGGAAAATGGCGTGGAAGGACACTACAAAGGCGAACTGGACGCGCGAGAGAAAGAGGGGGTCGAGCTCCATGATTCCATCCTCGAATTAGAACCAGTCCATGATACGGAATTCGGGCCCCGATGTAGTTTCGGTTTCTACGGTTGCGCGGCCTGTTTGGCGCGCTGCGGCACGACCCTCCGGGCAGCGCTCAATTGACCTCACCCGGTGCGCTTGCTATAAAACCCGACCTCTTACGGCGCACTCCCGCACGGCCCGCCGCTCAGGCGGGCAACGCAGTTTGGGGCCGGGGACACAACTCACATACAGAACACGAAGGTACGCTGATGAACAAGGGCGAATTGATTGATGCCGTGGCTGCGGCCGCCGACCTGACCAAGAGCGACGCCACCAAGGCCGTGGAGGCGTTCGTGGACACCGTGACCCGCGCGCTGAAGAAGGGCGAGCAGGTTTCCATCGTCGGCTTCGGCAGCTTCTCGGTGAAGGCGCGCGCCGCCCGCCAGGGCCGCAACCCGAAGACGGGCGAGACCATCACCATCCGCGCGAGCAAGGTGCCGGGCTTCAAGGCTGGCAAAGCGCTGAAGGACGCAGTAAACTAGCGCGCCCTCCCGGGGAGCGCGGGTGCTTAGCTCAGCTGGGAGAGCGTCGCCCTTACAAGGCGAAGGTCGAAGGTTCGATCCCTTCAGCACCCACCAGTTGAAGTTTTGGAGCGGTAGTTCAGTCGGTTAGAATACCGGCCTGTCACGCCGGGGGTCGCGGGTTCGAGTCCCGTCCGCTCCGCCATTTTGAGAGGGCGCCCGCGTGGCGCCCTTTCATTTTCCGCTCCCGGCACAGTCCGGGGCGGCCTGGAGAGCCGAGGCTTTCATGCTGCAGAAAATCCGCGAAAAGATCACGGGCTGGGTTGCCTGGACCATCGTCATCACTATCGGCATCGTGTTTGCCGTGTGGGGCATCGACCTCAGCTTCACGCCGCGCCCGATGGCCGCCAAGGTCGACGGTGCCGAGGTCCCGGTGGAGCCGGTGCGCCGCGCCTACCAGGAGCAGGTGGCGCGCTTCCAGCAGGCGTTCCGCGGCGACGTGCCGGCGGAGATCGCCGACGAGATCCGCCGCGGCGTCATCGAGCAGTTCGTCAGTCGCGAGCTCCTGCAGCAGCGGGTGGTCCGGCAGGGCTACCGCGTCAGCGACGCGCAGGTGGCCGAGCAGTTGCAGTCCTACGAGGCCTTCCAGGTGGGCGGCCAGTTCAGCATCGAGGCTTACCGCGCCGCCCTTGCGGGCGCCGGCTACACGCCCGCGATGTTCGAGGCCGAACAGCGCCGCCTGCTGGAAATCCAGCAGCTGCAGGACGCCATCGTGCTCTCCAGTTTCGTCACCCCGAACGAGCTCCAGCGCCGCGTCGCGCTGCAACGCGAGCTGCGCGAAGTCGAGTGGGTGGCGTTGCCGCTGGAGCGCTTTCTCGCCGACGTCGAAGTCAGCGAGGCCGACGTCGAGGCGCGCTACCAGGAGAGCTCGGAGCGCTGGATGACGCCGGAGAGCGTGGACCTGGCCTACATCGAGGTGCGGCTGGAGGAACTTGCGCAGACGATCGAGGTGTCCGAGGAAGACCTGCGCGCCTACTACGAGTCCGAGGTCAGCCGCGAGCCCGAGCGCTTCCTTGGCCTGGAGCGGCGCAAGGCGGCGCACATCCTCGTCACCGGCGACGACGCCGAGGCAAGGATCGAGGCGCTGCGGGCCCGCATCGAGGCCGGCGAGGACTTCGCCGCCGTGGCGGAGGAGGCCTCCGACGACCCCGGCTCGGCGCGCCAGGGTGGCGATCTCGGCTGGGTCGAGCGCGGCATGATGGTGCCCGCTTTCGAAGACGCCCTGTTCGCCATGGAACCCGGCACGGTGAGCGAGCCGGTGCGTTCGGAGTTCGGCTGGCACCTGATCCGTCTCGACGAGGTGGAGCAGAGCGGCGGCGCGACGTTTGACGAAGTGCGCGATGAGCTGCTCGCCGAGTATCGCAGCCGCCAGGCCGAGGACCGCTACTACGACGACGCCGAGTCGCTGGCGACGCTGGCCTTCGAGAACCCGGACAGCCTGCAACCGGCCGCCAGCGCGCTGGGCTACGAGATCGAGACGGTGGCCGGCGTGACCCGCCAGGGCGGTCCCGGCATCGCCATGTCGCCGGCGGTGATTGCGGCGGCCTGGAGCGAGGGCGTGTTCGATCGGCGCGAGAACAGTGCCCTGGTCGAGCTCGACGACGACCGCGTCGTGGTGCTGCGCGTCAACGACTACCAACCGCCGCAGCAGCGCCCGTTGCAGGAAGTCGCAGAGCAGATCACGGCCGAGCTGCGCCGCGAGCGTGCCGCCGCACGGGTGGCCGAGCTGGCAGCGGAGGCGGAGACGCGCCTGGCCGCGGGCGCGCCCGTGGCCGAGGTTGCCGAGGCCGTGTCGGGCGACCATGTCGGCGGACTGACCGTGGTGCGCGACGATACGACGGCCCCGCCGGCGGTGGTCAGCGCGGCCTTCGCGGTGCCGCGGCCCGCCGGCGAGCCCGTGGTCAGCCGCGCGCAGGGCGCCAACGGGGAGTTCGTGGTGCGCGTGCTCTCCGCCACGCCCGGCGGCATGGACCTGCTGCGTCCCGAGGAACAGCGCCAGCTGCGCGACCAGGCCCGCGGCGCGCGGGCCTCGCAGGAGCTGCAGGCCTACCTCGAGGACATGCGTCGCGGCGCCGACGTGACGGTGTTCGAGAACGCCCTGCAGTAGGTTGAGCAAGCTGCAGCTCCACTGGCGCATCCTGATCGCCATCGTCGCGGGCGTCGCGGCGGGGTGGCTGGCCGGCGAGCAGGGCGCGCTTTTCGGGGTCACTTTCTACTCGGTGTTCGACTTCGTCGGCACCCTGTTCATCAATGCGCTGAAGATGCTCATCGTGCCGCTGATCGTCTCCTCGATCATCGTCGGCGTGGCGGGCATCGGCGGTGGCGGCAACCTCGGTCGTCTCGGCGGCAAGACACTGCTGTTCTACGGCGTCACCACCCTGATGGCGATCCTCATCGGGCTGGTGCTGGTGAACCTGGTGCAGCCGGGTATCGTCGACGGCGAGCCGGCACGCGACCTGCTGGCGCTGGAGGAGAGCACGCGCGCCGTGGCCGAGAGCGTCGGCGCGACCGCCGGCAGCGGCGGCGGCGGGCAGCTGGCGCGCCTGTTCATGAGCATGGTGCCGCCGAACATCATCCAGGCCGCCGCCGACGGCCAGATGCTCGGGCTGATCTTTTTCAGCATCGTGTTCGGCTACTTCATGACGCGCGTCGAGAACCACCAGAGCGAGGCCATGTACCGCTTCTGGGACGGGCTGTTCGCGGTGATGATGAAGATCACCGGGTGGGTGATGACCTTCGCGCCCATCGGCGTGTTCGGGCTGGTGGCGCGCACCGTGGCGCAGACCGGCTTCGATGCGGCGCGGCCGCTGATCGTGTTCAGCCTGACCGTGCTCGGTGCGCTGGCGCTGCACGCGCTGATCAGTATTCCGCTCTTGGTGAAGACGCTGGCGAAGGCCAGCCCGGTGGCGCTGTACAAGGCCGCCGCGCCGGCGCTGCTGACGGCGTTTTCCACCGCCTCGTCCTCGGCCACGCTGCCGATCACCATGGACGCCATGGAGAAGCGCGCCGGCGTGTCCAACCGCACCTCCAGCTTCGTGCTGCCCCTCGGGGCGACGGTGAACATGAACGGCACGGCGCTTTACGAGTGCGTGGCCGCCATGTTCATCGCCCAGGCTTACGGCCTGGAGCTGTCCTTCGGGGTGCAGTTCGTCATCGTGGTCACCGCGCTGGTGACCTCGGTCGGCGTGGCCGGCATTCCCTCGGCCTCGCTGGTGGCGATCGCCATCATCCTGGCCGCCGTGGGGCTGCCGGTGGAGGCCATCGGCGTGTTGTTCGTTTTCGACCGCATCCTCGACATGGCGCGCACCGCCATCAACATCCTCGGCGACTGTGCCTGCGCGGTCATCGTGGCCAAGCTGGAAGGCGAGGAAGGCGTGCTGGTCGAGAACGGTCCGCAGCGGGCCCGGGGCTAGATAGACGCGGCTAGCGCGCCGTCAGATCGCCAGCGCGTGCGGATCAGGCGCCGCCGGACGCCTTGCCACCACCGGTCGCGTCCAGGCCAGCGTCTGCGGCCTCGGGTCCGCCAGCAGCTCGGCGCGTTCCACCTGCCGCAGGGCGCCGGGCTCGATCACCGCGGGGCTGAAACCCAGTTCCACCAGCAGGTCGAGCACCCCCGCAGGATGCACGTCGGCCTGGCGCAGGTGCTGCGGCGCATACTCGGTGAGCACCGTGCGGCAGCGCGCCAGCGTTGCGCGTGCCCCCTGCAGGGCCTGGAACTCGAAGCCCTGCACACCCAGCTTGACCAGTCCCACCGGCCGCCGCGCGAGGCCCAGCTCGCGGCAATAGTCGTCCAGGCGCAGCATCCGCACGGGAAGGCGGTCGGCGCGGCCCGGGCGTAACGGCCGGCGTCGCCGCGCGCCGTAGCGATGCAGCGTGGCTTCGCCCGCGGTGTCGCCGATCGCGGCATCCACCACCACCACGTCGTCGGCGCGGTTGTGACTCAGGTTCTGCTGCAGCAGCCCGCGCGCCCAGGGATCTGGCTCGAAGGCGTGGATCGTCACGCCGCGCGGGGCGAGGCGCGACAGGAGCAGCGCGTACCAGCCGATGCTGGCGCCGACATCGAACACCAGTTCGCCCGGCTCCAGCTCGAGCCGACGCACCAGGAAGTCCGCCACATCGGGCGCATGCGTGCCGTGCAGGAATATCCCCGCGCCCGCAGCGTCGCGCACCGGGACGCGCAGTTCCAGGTCGAAGGCGCGCGCCTGGGCCAGCACCGTCTCGCGCCCCAGCACATAGCGTTGAACCAGCAGCGAAGTGGAGCGCAGCACGCCCGCGGTTGCTCAGTCTTCCGGCAGCGACATGCCGACGTGGCTGTAGCCGCCGTCGACATAGAGGATCTCGCCGGTGATGCCCGCGGCGAGGTCGGAGCACAGGAAGGCTGCGGCGTTGCCGACATCCTCGATGGTGACGTTGCGTTGCAGCGGTGCGATCCGCGCCACCTGGCCGAGCATCTTGCGGAAGCCGCCGATGCCGGCCGCGGCGAGGGTCTTGATCGGCCCCGCCGAGATGCCGTTGACGCGGATGCCGTCGGCGCCGAGGTCGGCGGCGAGAAAGCGCACGCTCGCCTCGAGGCTGGCCTTGGCCGGGCCCATGACGTTGTAGTTAGGCACCGCGCGTACCGCGCCGAGGTAACTCAGGGTCAGCAGCGCGCCCTGGCGGCCCTGCATCAGCGGCAGGCTGGCCTTGGCAAGTGCGGCAAAGCTGTAGGCGCTGATGTCGTGCGCCACCTGGAAACCCTCGCGCGTGACCGAGTCCACGAAGCGCCCGGAGAGCTGGTCGCGCGGCGCGAAGCCCACCGAGTGCACCATGATGTCGAAACCGTCCCAGTGCTCGCCCAGCGCCGCGAAGGCCGTGGCGATCTGGGCGTCGTCGGCCACGTCCATGCCGCAGGTGAAGCCGCCGCCGAGCTCCGCTGCCATGGCCTCGACGCGCGGCTTGAGCTTCTCGCCCTGGTAGGTCAGGGCCAGCTCGGCACCTTCGCGCCGCATGGCCTGCGCAATGCCCCACGCGATCGAGCGTTCGCTCGCCAGCCCGACGATCAGGGCGCGCTTGCCGTGCAGAAATCCCATGTGTGTACTCCTCTGGTTACGGAGACCCGGACGCTCTGCGGCGCCCTGGCTTGCAGATGCGGTGCTTCAACCCCCGGACTGCGCCGTCACGTCCACGTGCAGCACCAGTCGCTGTCCGGGCTGCAGGTAGCGCTTCCCTTCGAGGTTGTTCCAGCGCCGGATGTCGTCCACCGAGACGTGGAAATTGTTCGCGATCCGGTACAGCGAGTCGCCGCGGCGCACAGTGTAGTTGATGCGGCGGATCATGGCGCCGGCGCTGGGCGCGGCGGCGGCAGCCTTGTCGCCTCGCTGCCAGACCACCAGGGTGCGCCCCACCGACAGCGTGTCGCCCGGCGCCATGCCGTTCCACGCTGCCAGCTCGCGGTGGCCGACGCCGTGGCGTCGCGCGATCGACCATAACGAGTCGCCCTTGCGCACCGTGTACTCGCTGCGTGTACGGCCGGCACGCTGGCGCGCCTGGGTGTCCGCGAGGCGGTTCTCGGCGCTCAACGGGTAGTCCGAGACGCTGCGCGTGGAAGTCGGCACCATGAGATGCGAGCCGGCGCGGATCTGCGCGCCGCGCAGGCCGTTCACCGACTGCAGCACCTTGACGGTGGTGTCGTAGCGTCGGGCGATGCCGCCGAGCGTGTCGCCCGGGCGCACGGCGTGCCGCTGCCAGCGCATGCGCTCTTTCGCCGGCAGGGCGGCGACGGCAGCGCCAAAACTCTCGGCCGCGGCCACCGGCACCAGCAGGCGATGCGGCCCGTCGGGATCGGTGGCCCAGCGGTTGAAGCCGGGGTTGAGCTTCTGCAGCGCGGCGAGCTCGATGCCGGCGAGCTCGGCGGCCACGGCGAGGTCGATCTGGCCGTCGAGCTCGACCACGGCGAAGGCCGGCTCGGGCGAGATCTCGGGCAGCGTGACACCGTGGGCGTCCGGCGCGGCCAGCACCCTGGTCAGCCCGAGCAGGCGCGGCACGTAGACGCGCGTCTCGGCCGGCAGCTTCAGGCTCCAGAAGTCGGTTTCCAGGCCGAGCGAGCGGTTGCGGCGGATGGCGCGCGCCACCGTGCCCTGGCCGCAGTTGTAGGCGGCGACCGCCAGCAGCCAGTCGCCGTCGAACAGCTCGTGCAGGTAGACCAGGTAGTCGAGCGCGACGCGCGTTGACTCGAGCACGTCACGCCGCCCGTCGTACCACCAGTTCTGCTTCAGGCCGAAATGCTTGCCGGTGCTGGGGATGATCTGCCACAGGCCCGCGGCGCGCCCGTGCGAGTAGGCGAAGGGGTCGAAGGCGCTCTCCACCACCGGCAGGAAGGCCAGCTCGCCCGGCAGCCCGCGCGCCTCGACTTCGGCGGCGACGTGCGGCAGGTAGGGGCGGGCGCGGTCGAATACCCGGGCGAGGTAGTCCACGTGGTGCACGTACCAGTCGGCATGCTTCTGCACTTCCGCGCGCCCGGCCGGCGGAATGCTGAACTGCTCGCGCAA
>CAYPTW010000057.1:13673-16519 GCA_964413755.1 uncultured Thioalkalivibrio sp.
TTCGTCCGCGCTGCCTTCTGATGAGAGGTCAGCGGCGCCCAGCGTGGCGCGGGTGACTGCGGGCGGTAATTCCGATTCCTCGTTTTCCGGCGCGGGTTTTTCCGTGGCTGGTGGCGTGGCGCAGGCCGAGAGCAGGGAGAAAACAGCCGCGAGGGCGAGCAGGAATGAGGTTCGGATCACTGGCAGGCCTCCGCTCAGGCGAATTCGTCTTTCCAGCGCCGCACGGTCGCGAACACCTCGATGCGCGAGGCGAGTGCGTGACCGGCGTGGCGTCGGGCAGCGTCCTGGACGCCGGGCTGGTCGCAGCGCAGGAAAGGATTGATGCGTTTTTCCAGCGCCAGGGTCGACGGCAGGCTGGGGGTGTCTTCTTCGCGCAATGCCGCGACGTGCTCAGCGTGCTGCGCGATCTCGGCATTGCCGGGCTCGACCGCGCGCGCGAAACGCAGGTTGGCGAGGGTGTACTCGTGGCCGCAGTAGATGAGGGTCGCATCGGGCAGGCCGGCGAGAGCGTCGAGCGATTCCAACATTTGTGCCGGGGTCCCTTCGAACATGCGCCCGCAGCCGGCGCTGAACAGCGTGTCGCCGCAGAACAGGGCGCCGTGGCCGTAGAAGGCGATGTGGCCGGCCGTGTGACCCGGGATATCGATCACGGCAAAGCTCAGTCCCAGTCGCGGCAGGTCGACGTGATCGCCGCCGGCCACCGGGTGGGTCACGCCCGCCACCGGTTCCGCCGCCGGGCCCCAGGCCGGGATGTCCAGCGCCTCGCGCAATTTGGGGATACCGCCCGAGTGGTCCGGATGGTGATGCGTCAGCAGGATGGCGACCGCCTCGAGGCCCGCGGACTCCAGCGTTGCCAGCACGGGGCGCGCATCGCCGGGATCGACGATGGCGACGCAGCGCGGGTCCTCGCCGTGGATCAGCCAGATGTAGTTGTCGCGGAACGCTTTGACGGGTGTGACCTTGAGCATCGGGGCATTCTATGTCGTTTGCGGGCAGTCCCCAACCGGTACCACGCCGGGGACTGTCCCCGGCGGCGCTCCCCGGCTATGCTCTTGGCCCATGCGGATCCCATCGATGCAACTCGCTGACTGGCTGGAATCCCCGGCCGGCCAGCGCCTGCTCCAGGCGGAACACGCGGTGGCCGCGGAGCCGCTGCGCCGCGTGTTCGGCTGCCAGTTGCTGCAGGTCGGCGCCTGGGGCCAGGCGGATGCATTCGTCGGCATGGCGGGAACGGCGCGACGTGCCGTGTGCGCGCAGCAAGCGGCGCCCGGGGTCGGCTTCCTGGCCGAAGACTGGCAGCTGCCGGTGGCCAGCCACTCGGTGGACGCGGTGCTGCTGCCGCACACCCTGGAGCGCTCCAGCGAACCGCACCAGCTGCTGCGCGAGTGCGAGCGCGTGCTGACCGGCGGCGGGCGCCTCATCGTGCTGGGCTTCAACCCGTGGAGCGTGCTCGGCATGCGCCGGCTGCTGCAGCGCGGCACCTGGCCGCCCAGCATCGACCAGCTCTATTCGGAGCGGCGCTTGCGCGACTGGCTGTCGCTGCTGAACTTCGACGTCACCACGCGCGAGCGCTATTTCCCGGCGTTCGCCGAATCCGGCGGGCGCATGCGGCACCGCGGGCGCCGGCTGCCGGGTTACTACGGCGGCTACCTGCTGGTGGCGATCAAGCGCGTGCATGCGGTGACGCCGCTGCGCCGCCTGTGGACACGGCCCGAACGCATTCCCACCGGGCTCGCCGAGCCGACCACGCGGAGTCGCCTTTGAGCCGGGTGGAGGCGTGGACGGACGGGGCCTGTCGCGGCAATCCCGGCCCGGGTGGCTGGGGGGCCCTGCTGCGCGCCGGTGAGCGCGAAATGGAGCTCAACGGCGCCGAGGCGCTCACTACCAACAACCGCATGGAGCTCACCGCCGCCATCCGCGCGCTGGAGGCGCTGAAGCGTCCGTGCGAGGTGGACCTGTACACGGACTCGCAGTACGTGCGCGGCGGCATCATGGAATGGATGGCCGGCTGGAAGCGCAACGGCTGGCGCACGGCCGGGCGCAAGCCGGTGAAGAACCAGGACCTGTGGCAGGAACTCGACGCGGCGGCGGCGCGTCACGAGGTGCGCTGGCACTGGGTCAAGGGCCACAGCGGCCATCCCGAGAACGACCGCGCCGACGCCCTCGCCAACGAGGCCATCGACGCGCTGCAGGCTGCTGAGGGGCTGGAGACATGACAAGACAGATCGTGCTCGACACCGAGACTACCGGCCTGGAGCCGGCTGAGGGCCACCGCATCATCGAGATCGGTTGCCTGGAGCTGGTGAACCGGCGGCTCACCGGGCGCAAGTTCCACCAGTACCTCAATCCCGAGCGCGAGATCGACCGCGCCGCAGAGGACGTGCACGGTCTGTCGAACGCCTTTCTTGCCGACAAGCCCCGCTTCGCCGACGTGGCCGAGGAATTCCTCGAGTTCGTGCAGGGCGCCGAGCTGGTGATCCACAACGCGGCCTTCGACCTCGGCTTCCTCGATGCCGAGCTGGCGCGGCTCAGCCCGCCCGGCCCGGCCATGGCGCAGGTATGCGGGGTGCTGGATACCCTGATGCTGGCGCGCCAGCTGCACCCGGGACAGCGCAACAGCCTGGATGCGCTGTGCAAGCGCTTCGAGATCGACAACTCCAACCGCGAGCTGCACGGCGCCCTGCTCGATGCGCAGCTGCTGGCGGACGTCTACCTGCTGATGACGGGCGGGCAGGCGGAGCTGGTGCTGGCCGCCGAGGAGACGGCTGCGGCCGGCGCCGGGCGGCGCAAGCCGAAGCAGGTGCGGCGTAAGGGGCTGAAGCTGGTGGTGCAACGCGCCAGCGAGG
>CAYPTW010000058.1:0-16460 GCA_964413755.1 uncultured Thioalkalivibrio sp.
CACTTGCCTTCGCCGCACTTGCCCTCGGCTTCCTTCTTCTCTTCCTTCTTGCCGTGGTCGTCGATGGCTGCCTGCGTCATGTAGCCGCTGGACAGGGCGGTCATGCCGAAGGGGTTGGCATCGGCGTGGGCGGCCTG
Source organism: uncultured Thioalkalivibrio sp. (assembly GCA_964413755.1). Lineage (GTDB taxonomy): Bacteria > Pseudomonadota > Gammaproteobacteria > Steroidobacterales > XN24 > XN24. Next base: position 138 of record CAYPTW010000058.1, read on the forward strand.
GATGCCTGCCAGCGAACCTGCCAGGGCGATACCGGCGGCCAGCGAAACGGGTTTGATCGTCTTCTTCATCATTGCTTTGGTCCTCTCTCTCTCGGTTCTCGGATATCCGGCCTTCAGGCCGTTGTTGTCGAGCAGCACGAGGCTGCTCATAGTCTCCAGCGTACCGCCTGTTGCAGGCGGTCCCGGATGATCTGGATGTCCTCGTCGGGCGTGCCGACGATGGCGGCGCTGCCACCCCCCTCCATGGGCACGATTGTGCCGACGAAACCCTCCTCCTCGATAGGGGTCGGTCCGGCCACGTCTACGTGCGGCAGCAACATCACCGTGACCGGGCCCTTGTCGCCCGGCACCACGAAGTGTGCCACCTGCTCGCCGCGGAAGGGGCAGAGCTTGGCGTAGCTGACGGGGCCCACGGGTTGCGCGAGGCCGGCGTGCCCGCGACGCAGGACCTCGTCGAACTCATGCGCCGGCACCGTGCCCGCGGTCACCGCGAGCGAAGCCGGCTCGTGCAGGATGTGCGCGACGATTTCTGAGCCGAGCGGCGATAAGTCGGTCGGGGCCGGGCCCTGCAGGCCCAGCCAGAGCGCGGCGGCCAGCACCATGCTCGCCGCGAGCGCGGCAAACGCGGGCCAGCGCGGACGGCGGCGCGGTGCTGCCGGTGACTGCCCGGCGGCGCGCTCTTCCAGCGGCACCCGCAGTGCCGCTGCCAGCAGGGCATCGAAGCGATCCTCATCGGCGAGCACGGCTTCGCGGCGACGGCGCTCCTCCGGCGTCATGGTTGTCTTCATTGCCGCTCCTCCGTCCCGGCATCAGCGGGGAGCAGGGATTCCTTCAGCTTCTCCCGCGCCCGGTGCAGCCGGGTCAGGATGGCGCCCTGGCTCACCCCCAGGATCTCGGCGATCTCGCTGGTCGAGTGGCCCATCAGCACCTGCAGCACCAGCGGCTCGCGGTAGTTTTCCTCGAGTGCAAAGATGGCCGTACGCAGCTCGCCCACCATCGGGTCTTCGCCCGCGTCGCTCAGGTCGGCCATGTCCGCGAAAAAGTCCGGATCCACGCTCTCCTCGCGCTGTTTCTCGCGCAGCCGCAGGAATTCGCGTCGCACGATGGTCACCAGCCAGGGACGGGCCTTCGCCTCGTCCTCCAGGCCGTCGAACGACCGCCATGCCCGCAACATCGATTCCTGCACCACGTCCTCCGCAAGTTGCGGATCCCGCGCCAGCCACAAGGCGTAGCGGTAGAGATCCGTTCGCAAGGCGCCGACCAGGCGCTCGAAGCGCCGGCGGTCGCCCAGGTTGGCAATAGCTGCCGTCATGCATAGAGACCGTGGAGGATTCCCATTTATTACACACACAGAACCCCCGGCGCTGGCAAGGCCGGCCCAATCGCGGGAGAATTACGCTTTACGCCCCGACCCGGATGACGCCCATGACTGCTCCCGTCGACGCCAAGTACCCCCTGACCCGCATGCGCCGCCTGCGCCGCCACGACTTCAGCCGCCGCATGGTGCGCGAGAACACGCTGTCGGTGGACGACCTGATCTGCCCGGTGTTCGTGCTGGAGGGCGAGGGACGGCGCGAAGCGGTGGCCTCCATGCCCGGTGTGGAGCGCATGTCCATCGACGAGCTGGTCGGGGAAGCGACTGCATGGGCCGGGCTGGGCGTGCCCGCCGTGGCACTGTTCCCGGTGACGCCGGCGGAAGCGAAGAGCCTCGACGGCAGCGAGGCGTGGAACCCGGAGGGCCTGGCGCAGCGCGCCGTGAGGGCGCTCAAGGCCGCGTTGCCGCAGCTCGGCGTCATCACCGACGTGGCGCTCGATCCATTCACCACCCACGGCCAGGACGGCATCATCGACGACTCGGGCTACGTGCTGAACGACGTCACGGTGGAAGCGCTGGTGCGCCAGGCGCAGTCGCATGCCGCGGCGGGTGCCGACTGGGTGGCGCCCTCCGACATGATGGACGGCCGCGTCGGCCGCATCCGCGCAGCGCTGGAAGAGGCCGGTCACGTGAACACCGGCATCCTGGCCTACTCGGCCAAGTACGCCTCGAGCTTCTACGGCCCGTTCCGCGACGCGGTGGGCTCGGCCGGCAACCTGGGCGGCGGCAACAAGTACTCCTACCAGATGGATCCGGGCAACAGCGACGAGGCGCTGCGCGAGGTCGCGCTGGACATTGCCGAAGGCGCCGATGCCTTCATGGTCAAGCCGGGCATGCCGTATCTCGACATCGTGCGGCGCGTGAAGAGCGAGCTCGGCGTGCCGACCTTCGTCTACCAGGTGAGCGGCGAGTACGCCATGCTCAAGGCCGCCGCGGCCAACGGCTGGCTGGACGAGAAGGCTGTCGTACTCGAGGCCTTGCTGTCCATGAAGCGTGCCGGCGCCGACGGCATTCTCACCTACTTCGCCCCCGCGGTCGCGCGCTGGCTCAGGGAAGGCTGAGGCCGGCGCGCCGTTGAACGCGCCCGACCGCTACGCGGTGTTCGGCCACCCGGTCGGGCACAGCCGCTCGCCCTGGCTCCACGCCCGCTTCGCCGAGCTGACGGGCGAGTCGCTGGTGTACGAGGCGCGCGACGTGCCGCCGGGCCAGTTCGAGACCGCGCTGGCCGAATTCCTGCAGGCGGGCGGCAAGGGGCTGAACATCACCGTGCCGCACAAGCTGGCCGCCTTTGAGGCCGCCGCAAGGCTCACGCCGCGCGCGCGACGTGCCGGCGCGGTGAACACCCTCGCAGTCACGCCAGGCGGCCTGCTCGGCGACAACACCGACGGCGCCGGCCTGCTGCGCGACCTGCAGCAGAACCTGGGCCTGGCGCTGCCAGGCAAGCGCATCCTGCTGGTAGGCGCCGGCGGCGCCGCGCGCGGTGCGCTCGGGCCGCTGCTCGACGCCGGGCCGTGCGAGCTGGTGATCGCCAACCGTCATGCCGACAAGGCGCGTGCCCTGGCCGCCGACTTCAGCGCCGACGGCGCAGTGTCCGGCATCGGCCTGGGCGAGGCGCACGGCCCCTTCGCGCTGGTGGTGAACGCCACCTCCGCAAGCCTCTCCGGCGCCGTGCCTGACCTGCCCGACGATGCCGTGGGGCCGGACACGTTCTGCTATGACATGGCCTACGGCTCGGGACCCACGGCTTTCGAGCGCTGGGCCCGGGAGAGAGGGGCCGCGGGCGTAGCGGACGGGCGCGGCATGCTGGTCGAGCAGGCGGCGGAATCGTTCGCGCTGTGGCGCGGCGTGCGCCCGCCCACGGCCGGGGTGCTGGCGGCGCTGCGCGGCGACGGCTGACGGGAGCCGGGTCCGGTGGAACCCTTCCTCGTATCACTCGGCGTGGTGGCGCTCGCCGAGCTGGGCGACAAGTCACAGCTCCTCGCTTTCATGCTGGCAGCGCGCTTCCGCGTGGTCTTCCCCATCGTGGCGGGAATCTTCCTCGCCGCCGTCGCCAACCACGCCCTCGCCGGCGCGCTGGGCGCCTGGATCACGCAGCTGCTGGGTCCGGCCGGCCTGCGCTGGGTGGTCGGCGGCTGCTTCCTCGCCATCGCGGCCTGGATGCTGTGGCCCGGGCAAGAGGAGGAGGCGACGGCGCCGACCCTCCCGCTGGGCGCGTTCGGCACCGCCTTCGTCGCATTCTTCCTGGCCGAGTTCGGCGACAAGACCCAGGTCTCGGCGGTGGCGCTGGTGGCGCATTTCGAGACTTTCCTGCCGGTCGTCGCCGGCACCACGCTGGGCATGACCCTGGCCAACATCCCGGGCGTGTTCCTCGGCGACCGGCTGGCCCACCGGCTGCCGGTGCGCGCCATCAGGATCGTCGCCGCGGGGCTGTTCCTGGTGCTGGGCCTCATGGCGCTGGCCGGGGCTGGGGACGCCCTGGGCCTGGGAGACGCGGGCGCCGCCGGTCCCTAGTCCGTCGCCAGCACCGCGAGCACTGCTGCTTGCACGGTCGGCCAGGCCGGTGCGAACGGCGCGATCAGGTCGAAGTGTCCCGCCGCGTCGATGAGCTGCACCTGCACGTCCTCACCGTAGATGCTGGCCCGTTCCGCGAAGTCCGACGCCTGCTCGAGCTTGACGATCGGGTCGGCGGCACCCTGCAGCAACCGCAGCGGCACGCCCAGCGGCAACAGCTCGACGGGGTTGGCGGCGGCGTAGCGTTCCGGCTGTTCCGCCGGGGTGCCGCCCATGAGCAGCGGCACGGCGGCATTGCAGCCGCGCTCGCCTGCAGCGTAGCGGCGCAGGTCGGTGATGCCCGCCAGCGACACTATGCCCCGGATCCGTGGCGGTTCGACGGCGTGCAGCGGGTGTCCCGGCGGCAGGTTGTGCCGTCCCGCCAGCCACAGCGCCAGGTGCCCGCCGGCGGAATGGCCGACCAGCACCACGCGGTCGAGGTCGAGAGGATAGTCCTGCGCCAGCCGGTCGATCTCACTGAGCGCATTGGCGGCGTCCTGGAAAGTCCCTGGCCAGCCGCCGCCCTCGTCGCCGACACGGCGGTATTCCGGCGTCCACACCGCCACCCCGGCACGCGCCAGCGCCGCGCCCATGTGCGACACGTGCGCCAGGTCGTACTCGGCGCGCCAGCAGCCGCCGTGCAACAGGACCGCGACCGGGTGCGGGCCATCCCCGGCAGGTAAGCGCAACTCGCCGAACTGCAGCGGGTGGGGACCGTACGAGCGGCGCTGGTCGGGCGGCGGCACCGGCAGCGCCGTGATGTCGCCCCAGCGCACTGTTGCTGGCCTTTCGGGCGCCGCGACCTGGATCTCTGCAGGCCGCTGCGGCAGGGCGCATCCGGCCAGCGCCAGCACGGCAAGGCAGGCGGCCACGCGGGCCAGGCCGCGCCGCGCCCCGCTAGTCACCGAGGTAGCGATCCTTGAGGCGCACGTAGTGCTCGGCCGAGTAGCGCAACATGGCCAGTTCCTCGTCACTCAGCGCACGCACGCGTTGCGCCGGGCTGCCACGGTACAGGCTGCGACCCTGGAGATGCTTGCCGGGCGGCACCAGCGTGCCGGCGGCGAGGAACACCTCGTCCTCGAGCACGGCGCCGTCGAGCACGGTGGCGCTCATGCCGACCAGGCAGCGGTTGCCGATGGTGCAGGCGTGCAGCATGACGCGGTGGCCGATGGTGACGTCCTCCCCGATCACCAGCGGCAGCCCGCCGGGCGAGTACGGCCCGTCGTGGGTCACGTGCAGCACGCTGCCGTCCTGCACGTTGGTGCGCGCGCCGATGGAAATGGTGTTCACGTCGCCGCGCGCCACCGCCATGGGCCACAGCGAGGCGTCGTCGCCGATCTCCACGCGGCCGATGACCACGGCGGCCGGGTCGATCCACACCCGCACGCCGAGCCGCGGCAGCTCTTCGCCGAAGGGACGCACGTTCATGGCCGCCGCCCCCGCAGCGTCACCAGCTCCTCCGCCGTGGTGGGATGGATGGCCACGGTGTCGTCGAAATCGCGCTTGGTCGCGCCCATGCGCAGCGCCACGGCGAAGCCCTGCAGCATCTCGTCCGCGCCGGCGCCGATGACGTGGCAGCCGACGATGCGTTCCTCGGCACCGACGGTGACGAGCTTCACCACGGCCGGCACCTTGCGCTCGTTCATGGCGTGCACCATGGGCGTGAAGCGTGACTCGTACACGCCGACCTGGTCGCCATGGAGCGCGTGCGCCTCCGGCTCCGTCAGGCCGACCGTGCCGATGGGCGGATGACTGAAGATCACCGTGGGCACGCAATCGTAGTCCAGCTTGCGCTCCGCCATGCCGCCGAACAGCCGGTCGGCGAGCCGACGGCCGGCCGCGATGGCCACCGGGGTCAGCGCGATGCGGCCGGTGACATCGCCGATTGCGTGGATGCCCTCGACATTGGTGTCCTGCCACTCGTCTACCGGGATGAAACCCTGTTCGTCGGTACGCACGCCGGCGGCGTCCAGGCCCAGGCCCTCGGTGTTGGGCTCCCGGCCGACGGCCCACAGCAGCAGGTCGAAGCCGCCGAAGCGGCGCCCGTCGACGGTGAGCAGCTCGATGCCGTCGTCGCGGCGACATGCGGCGGCGGGCACCGCGTGCGTCTCGACGGTGACGCCGTCGCGCTGCATCTGGTCCATCAACGCTTCGCGCAGCGCCGGGTCGAAATCGCGCAGCACGCCGTCGCGGCGCGTAGCGATGACGACCTCGCTGCCCAGCGCGTTGAACACGCCGCCGAGCTCGACCGAGACGTAGCCGCTGCCGACGATGAGCACGCGCCGGGGCCGCGCCTCGAGGGCAAAGAAGTCGTCGGAGGTGATACCCAGCTCGGCGCCCTCGATTTCCGGCACCATCGGGCGGCCACCGGTGGCGATGATGATGCGACCGGCCTCGATCTCGCGGTCATTCACGCTGACCACCCCCGGCCCGGCCAGTGAGGCGCGGCCGCGCAGGAGCGTGATGCCCTTTTTCTCCAGGTTGCCGGCGTAGATGCCGTTGAGACGCTGGATATAGGCATCGCGGCGCGCCTTGAGACCGGCCCAGTCGTGCTCGCCCGCGGACACTTCGAAGCCGTAGCCGGCTGCCGCTTCCAGCGCGGCAGCGGTCTCGGCCGCGTACCACATCACTTTCTTCGGCACGCAGCCGACGTTGACACAGGTGCCGCCGAGCGGGCCGTATTCCGCCACGGCGACGTGGGCACCGTACTCGGCTGCGCGCTGGGCGGCGGCGAGGCCGCCGCTGCCTGCGCCGATTACCAGCAGGTCGAATTTCTCTCGTGCGGGCATCTGTCCTGTCCTCCGGGCCGAAGGGCATTCTAAACGTATCGCGGCAAGCGGATGGGACCCTGCCCCATGTTAATATCCGGCGCCGCCAGACCCATGGAGACCTGATGGACAACCCCCTGCTCGAGCAGTCCGGGCTGCCGGCCTTCTCCCGCATCCGGCCCAGCCATATCGAGCCCGCCATCCGCGCGGTGCTTGCCGAGAGTCGTGCCCGCGTGGAAGAGATCCTCGCGGCGGCGCAGCCCCCGCGCTGGGACAACCTGGTGATGCCGCTGGAGGCGCTGGACCATCGCCTCGCACGCGCCTGGGCGCCGGTGGGCCACCTGAATGCCGTGCAGAACACGGAGGCGCTGCGCAAGGCCTACAACGCCTGCCTGCCGCTGCTCTCCGACTACAGCAGCGAGCTGGGCCAGCACGAGGGCCTGTTCCGCGCCTTCGAGCGCGTGCTCGCGGAGCAGGGCGACGAGCTGCAGCCGGGCCAGCGCAAGATCCTCGAGGACGCCTTGCGCGACTTCCGCCTCGCGGGCGTGGCGCTGGCGCCGGAGCCGCGCCAGCGCTTCCGCGCCATCATGCAGGAGCTGTCCACGCTGGGCGCGAAGTTCGAGGAGAACGTGCTCGACGCCACCCAGGCCTGGCGCCTGCACCTCACGGACGAGGCGCGGCTCGCCGGCCTGCCGGAGGGCGCACGCGAACGGGCTGCCGCGGCGGCCCGCACGCGCGGCCTCGAGGGCTGGGTGCTGACGCTCGACTTCCCCTGCTACCTCGCCGTGATGAGCCATGCCACGGACCGCGAGTTGCGGCGGGAGATGTACGAGGCCTGGGTGACGCGCGCCTCCGACCACGGCCCGTCGGCGGGCAAGTATGACAACGGTCCGGTGATGGCCGACATCCTGCGCCTGCGCCAGGAAGCGGCACGGATCCTCGGCTTCGCCAACTACGCCGAGCTGTCGCTGGAGACCAAGATGGCCGCCTCGGTGACTGAGGTGCGCGGCTTTCTCGAGGACCTGGCGCGACGCAGCCGCGCGGCCGCCGAACGCGAACTGGATGCGGTGCGGGACTTCGCCGGCGAGGCGCTGGAAGCCTGGGACATCGCCTTCTGGTCGGAGCGGCTGCGCGAGCACGACTACCAGGTCTCGGACGAGGAGCTGCGGCCTTATTTCCCGGCCGAGCGCGTCATGGCGGGATTGTTCGACACCGCCGCGCGGCTGTTCGGCATCCGCATCGTGCCGGGTGGCGAGGTCGAGACCTGGCACCCCGACGTGGAATTCTTCCGCATCGAGAACGGCGACGGCACCCTGCTCGGGCACCTCTACACCGACATCTACGCGCGCGAGCAGAAGCGCGGCGGCGCCTGGATGGACGAGTGCGTGGGCCGCGCCCGCTTCGGCGCCGAGGTCTCGCTGCCGGTGGCCTTCCTGGTATGCAACTTCATGCCGCCGGTGGGCGAGCGGCCCGGCCTGCTCAGCCACGACGACGTGGTGACCCTGTTCCACGAGTTCGGCCACTGCCTGCACCACCTGCTGACCAAGGTGGAGTGGCCGAGCGCGGCGGGCATCAACGGCGTCGAGTGGGATGCCGTCGAGCTGCCAAGCCAGTTCCTGGAAAACTTCGCCTGGCATCCGGAGGTCATCGAGCGCCTGTCCGGTCACTACCGGTCCGGTGCGACCCTGCCGCGGGAGCTGCTCGAGCGGCTCATCGCCAGCCGCAATTTCCAGTCCGCGATGCAGATGCTGCGCCAGGTGGAATTCGCGCTGTTCGACATCCGCCTGCATGCGCGCGAGGCCGCCGACGCGGCCGCGGTGATCGAGGAACTCGACGCGGTCAGGCGGGAAGTGGCGGTGGTGTCCTATCCCGACTTCAACCGCTTCGCGCACGGCTTCTCGCACATCTTCGGCGGCGGTTATGCCGCCGGCTACTACAGCTACAAGTGGGCCGAAGTGCTGTCGGCGGATGCCTTCAGCCTTTTCGAGGAACGCGGCGTGCTCGACGCGGAGACCGGGCGGCGCTTCCGCGAGTGCATTCTCGAGGTGGGCGGCAGCGTCGACCCCATGGACGCCTTCATCGCCTTCCGCGGGCGTCCGCCGGAACCCGGCGCGCTGCTGCGCCTGGCGGGCATCGACGGGGACACGGCTTCGGCCGCCTGACGCCATGCGCATCGCCAGCTGGAACGTGAATTCCCTGAAGGTGCGGCTGCCGCAGGTCATCGAGTGGCTGCAGGCACACCAGCCCGACGTGCTCGGGCTGCAGGAAACCAAGCTGGTGGACGCCAACTTCCCGCAGGAAGCGTTCCGCGAGCTCGGGTACCACGCCAGCTTCAGCGGCCAGCCCACCTATAACGGCGTGGCGCTCCTGTCGCGCAGCCCACAGGAGGACGTCGTCACCGACCTCGACGGCCTCGACGATCACCAGCGGCGCGTGCTCGGCGCCACCATCGACGGCGTGCGGATATTCAATCTCTACGTGCCGAACGGCCAGGCCGTGGGCACGGACAAGTACGCCTACAAGCTGGGCTGGCTGGAGAAGCTGCACGCACACCTCGGCGCCGAGCTGGCGCGCCATCCCCGCTGCGCGGTGATGGGCGACTTCAACATCGCGCCGGACGATCGCGACGTGCACGACCCGGCCGAGTGGGCCGGCAAGGTGCTGTGCAGCGAACCGGAGCGCGCCGCGCTGGAAAAGATTCTCGCGCTGGGCTTCGCCGACACCTTTCGGCTGTTCGAACAGCCGGAGGCCGTGTACAGCTGGTGGGATTACCGCGCGGCGGGGTTCCGGCGCAATCGCGGCCTGCGCATCGACCTGGTCCTCGCCAGCACCGAACTGGCGCGCTCCTGCACGCACTCGGGCGTCGACGTGGAACCGCGTCGCAACGAGCGTCCCTCCGACCATGCGCCCGTCGTTGCGGTGTTCGACGCCGCCTGAGCCCGCCCCCCCTGTGACGATGGTCACAGAACCCGCATCGCGTCATGGCACCCTTCGCTGCACTGCCATAGACTCGATCCATGGAAGCGGTCAAGCCAGAGGGCCGCGTGATCATGCTGCGCGACCGGCGCAGCGATCACGATGTCACCAACACCGTGCTGCTCACGCGCTGGGAGCCCGTGTGGGAGACCGTGCACGACAGCTTCAACCGGCTCTATCCGGGCGTGCCGCTGCGGCTGTTGCGGCGTGCCTTCGAGGACTTCGACGACCTGTTCCGCGGCCGCATGCCGGGCTACCTCGGCTGCGACACCGTGTACCACGACATCCAGCACACCCTCGACATGACGCTCGCCATGGCGCGGCTGGTCGAGGGCCACGAGGTCTCGGTGAGCAGCGCCGAACGCCTCGGTGCGCCGCGCGCCATCCTCGGCATCATCTGTTCGCTGTTCCACGACTCAGGCTATATCCGTCACTCCAGTGACGAGGGCCACGTCAACGGTGCCGAGTTCACGCGCTCCCACGTCACGCGCAGCGCGCAGTTCCTCGACCGCTACCTGCAGGCCATCGGTCTCGGCGCGATGGCGAAAGTGGCGCGCCAGGTGGTGCACTACACCGGCTACGAGGTGCGCCTCGACCAGATCATGGTGGAGCGCGAAAAGGACCGCCGCCTGGGCCACATCATGGGCACGGCGGACCTGCTGGCGCAGATGTCCGACCGCTGCTACCTGGAAAAATGTCGCGATCGCCTCTACCCGGAGTTCGTGCTCGGCGGCATCGCCATCTGGCGCGAGCCGTCGGGACGCATCGTGACGCGCTACCGTTCCGGGCTCGACCTGTTGCGCCAGACGCCTTCGTTCTTCCGCCAGGTGTGCTACCCGCGCCTGGACCGCGCATTCGGCGGCGTCTACCGGCACATGGACGCGGTGTTCGAGGGACGCAACCCCTACATGGTCGCGGCCGAACGCAACCTGTTCTATCTCGAGCGGGTGCTCCAGGGTGAGCGCTGGCCGCTATTGCGGCGTCATCCCAGCTGCGAACTGGCCGAACCGGACGCATTGGAACGGACCCGGCGCATGGTGGCCGAGCGGCTGCGCGAACTGCGCTCCGAGGCAGCCTGAATCGCGGGGCTTGCGCCCTGCTCAGCTGCGGCCGATCTCGTCCACCTTCTCCTGCAGGCGCAGGCGATCCAGGGTGGCGAAAGGCAGGTTCAGGAAAATCGATATGCGGTTACGCAGTTCGCGGTAGGTGCGCGCGAAGGCCGCCTTCTGCTCGATCTCGGTGCCCTCGACCGCGGCCGGATCGGCCATGCCCCAGTGGGCCGTCATCGGCTGGCCCGGCCAGGCGGGGCAGACTTCACCCGCGGCGTTGTCACAGACAGTGAAGACGAAGTCCATGTGCGGCGCGTCGGGCTGCGCAAATTCCGCCCAGTCCTTGCTGCGGAACCCCTCGACATCGTGGCTGTTCCGCTGCAGCTCGTACAGCGCCAGCGGATGGACTGCACCCTTCGGGTGGCTGCCGGCGCTGAAGCCGCGGAAGCGCCCCGCCCCCAGGCGGTTGATCAGCGCCTCGGCAATGATGCTGCGCGCCGAGTTACCGGTGCACAGAAAGAGAATATTCAGGACTTTGTCCGACATGGCTGGCACGAGCCTCGCTGGCGACACGTCAACGGGCGAGCATGCCAGCGCTCCATGACGGAAAAGTTACAACCGCCCGGTACGCGTTGCGCTTACTCCGCGCCGACCGGCTTGTAGGAAAACTTCTGCCCGCCGACCGAGGCTTCGTACATCAGCCCGCCCTTGGCGATGATGAAGGTGGCCATGCCCTTGTAGAACTCGCCGGCGGTGGTCGCGTCCTTCTTGCCGCCGCTCGCGCCGGCCTGCGCACCAGTGGTCCCGGCACCGGCGCTGGCCGCGGCGGTCACCACGACGGCGCTGGCCTGGGCGCCGAACTCGAAGTTGCCCGAAGTGAATTCGTCGAAGGCGCGCTTGTCCTTGAAGAAGATGATCTGGCTGTACGCCTGGCCGCCCAGCTGGAAGCCGATGCTGATCTGGGTGAGCGTGGTGTCCCCGACATAAGCGCCGCCGGCATAGACGCGGCCCTCACCACGGGCGCCGCCGATGCCGATGCCGGCCTTGCCGACGGTCGGGAACAGCGCGTAGCCGTAGCTCTTGTTGAAGAACTGGGCGCTCTCGCCGGCGTCCTTGAAGAGCTCGATGGTTTCAGAATACTTGTCGGCCGCCGCTGGGGCAGCGAAGCCGAGCAGAAGCAGTGTCAGGGCAGAGACTCGGGCGATGGTCCGCATGGGCTTCACTCCGTAATTGGCCGGCTGGCGAAAACCCATGATAACCGCAACGCGGTGCGCGAGACACGGCGCGCGGTCCCTACGGCTTCATCCCGAAGCGCGCCTTCCAGCCCTTGTCGCTGAACCCGACGCTCACGGACCCGTCGGCAGTCACCAGCACCGGCCGCTTCACCAACGCCGGGTGTTCCTTGAGCAGGAGTGTCCACTCCGGGTCGCTGCCGGGCGACTTGCGCGCCTCGGGCAGCTGGCGCCAGGTGGTCGAGGCCCGGTTGATCAGCTTGTCCCAGCCACCCACTTGCGCGGCCCAGTCCTTGAGGACTTCCGCCGCTATGGGGTTGGCGCGGTAATCGATGAACTCGTGCGCGATGTCGAAACGCTTGAGCCAGTTGCGCGCCTTGCGACAGGTGTCGCAGGTGCCCAGTCCGTAGACAGTAACGTCGGGTCCGCTCATCCCTCACTCCCGGCTGGTTTCGCCCTGGCCCCGCCGAGGTGACGGGCGAGGAAGTCCAGCAGCCTGGTGTAGTACTCGATGCGCCGCTGCTCGTCATAGAAGCCGTGGCCTTCGGTCGGGTAGATCAGCGTCTCGACCGGGACTTCGGCGCGCTGGAGCGCGGCGGCCATGGCTTCAGTGTGCTCGACCGGCGCCACCTCGTCCTCCCCACCCGCAGCCAGGAACACCGGCACCTTGATGCGGTCCGCCATGTCGGTGGCCGAGCGCCCGGCCAGGCTGTCCTCGTCGCCGAGCCAGTCGTTCAGCCAGGTAACGCTGGACTTGCCCTTGCGGCTGTCGTCCCGGTACATCCGCTGCAGGTCATAGACCCCGACGTAGCCGGCCGCGCACTGGTACAGGTCGGGCTCGCGGGCCGCGCCGACCAGAGCCGCATAGGCGCCGTAGCTGGCGCCATAGATGCAGATCCGCTCGGGATCGGCGATGCCCTGCTCGATCGCCCAGCGGGTGGCGTCGGTGACGTCGTCCTGCATGGCGAGTCCCCACTGGCGGGCGCCGGCCTGGTAGAAGGCGCGCCCACGGTTGCCGGAGCCGCGGAAGTTCACCTGCAGCACGGCATAGCCGGCCCTGGCCAGCAGCTGTACTTCGTCCGAGAAGCTCCAGGTATTGAACACGCCGAAGGGCCCGCCGTGCGGCAGCACCACCAGCGGCAGCCTGCCCTCGGACGCGCCGCGCGGGCGCGTCAGGTAGCCGTGCAGCTCGAGGCCGTCGCGGGCCTCGAGCCTGATCGGTTCCATGCTCGCCATGTCCTCCGGCCACAGCCATTCGCGCCGGCTGATGACGCGGGAGGCGCCCATGGTCTCGCGGTCGAACAGGTAGAAATCCCCGGCGTTGGTGTCGGCGGAGACCTGCACCAGCGACTGGCGCGCGTCCCTGGTGCTGGAGGTGACCAGTACCGACTGCCCCGCGAACGCCGCTTCCAGCGTCCGCTGCAGGCGGGCATCGGTGGAGGCATCGTCGAAGAACACGGTGCGCGGCGTCCCGTCCATCAGCACCAGGCCGACCGGCGCGTGGGAGGCCCCGGTTTCCCGGATCACCTGCCAGGGATCGGCGTCGTCGTCGCGGAACACCGGCGTGCGCTCGCCGGTGCCGACGTCGAAGGCGACCACGCCGTCCGGGCCCTCCGGATACTCGACCTGCAGGTAGGCCACCCGGTCGTCGGGCGAGAACCCGAGCACGAATTCGAACTGGCCGGTCTGGGATTCGTCGTTGACCAGCCGCCACTCGTCGCGTTCCCCGGCGCGGTAGTAGAGCTTGCTGAAGTTGTCCACGCCCGCGCCGCGGGCGAAACGCACCACGCCCTGGTTGTCCGTGGTGAAGGTCGCGCGCTCGACCGGCACGCGCGCGACCGTATTGCGGCGCCCGGTGTAGACATCCATGCGCTCGGCGCGTGCGTAGGGATCCTTGGTAAAGGGCCAGATTGCGACGATGACGTACTTGTCGTCGTTGGGCAGGTCGTCCACGAGGTAACCCGCGACCCGTTCCGCTTCCCTGGGCTTGATGCGGGTGCCGGCGCCGCCACTGTCGACCCGATAGCCGACCAGGTTGACGAGCCGACTGCCGTCGGCGTTGACGGCGAACATCTCGCCGGTGAGCTGCGGCTCGTCGCGCTGGCCGAAGGCCTCCGACATGCCCATCACCACGCGCTCGTCGTTGACCCACACGAAATCCTCGACGTGCGTGTCCCTGCCAAGGGCGAAGGATGCAGTGACCTCGCCGCTCGCGCGGCGCAGGATGATCAGCCCGGTCCGGTCCTCCCGCGGCACCGTCGCCGCGAGGTACTCGCCGGTCGGGGAGATCTTGATGTCCTTGAAGGTGTCGCGGCGGACAAACTCGGACACGTCGACTGCGGCGCGCGCGGTGGCCTCGGCCGATAGCGAAGGGGCGTACCCACCGGCGACAGCGCAGAACAAGACGAGGACCAGAACCCTGGCGTTGACCATGCGGGAATCCCTCCGGCCTGAAGCCAAGGTCGGCCGTATCTGGTCAATCTAGCCCAGCAAATATCCGGTCGTAAGCTGTGGTTTCCCGCAGCCGGCCTGGCGACCTACTCCACCGTCACCGACTTCGCCAGGTTGCGCGGCTGGTCCACGTCGGTGCCCTTGAGCACCGCGACATGATAGGAGAGCAGCTGCAGCGGGACGGTATAGGCAATGGGCGCCTGGAAGTCCTCGATGTGGGCCGGCATCTCCAGCACCGTCACGCCCGGCCCGTTCTCGACGTGCGAGTCGGGGTCGGCGAAGACGAACAGCTCGCCGCCGCGGGCGCGGACTTCCTGCATGTTGGCCTTGAGCTTCTCGAGCAGCTCGTTGTTCGGCGCCACGATGATCACCGGCATGTCGTCGTCGACCAGCGCCAGCGGGCCGTGCTTGAGCTCGCCGGCCGGGTAGGCCTCGGCGTGGATGTAGGAGATTTCCTTCAGCTTGAGCGCGCCCTCCAGCGCCACCGGGAACTGGATTCCGCGGCCGAGGAACAGGGCGTTGTGCTTGTCGACGAAGCGCTCGGCCAGGAGCTCGATGGCCGGGTCCATCTCGAGGATCTTCTCCAGCAGCGCCGGCACCCCGGCGAGCTGGCGCACCAGGTCGGCCTCGGTCTCGGCATCGAGGCCGTTGCGCCGCGCCAGCGCCAGGCCGAGCAGTGACAGCGCGGCCAGCTGGGTGGTGAAGGCCTTGGTGGAGGCGACGCCGATCTCGGGGCCGGCGCGGGTCATCAGCACCAGGTCCGACTCGCGCACCAGCGCGCTCTCGGGCACGTTGCAGATGCCGACCGTGGCGAGGTAGCCCATCTTCTTCGCCGCGCGCAGCGCCTCGAGGGTGTCGAGGGTTTCGCCGGACTGGGAAATGGTGACGTAGAGGGTGTCGGCAGGCACCACCGGCTGGCGGTAGCGGTACTCGCTGGCGATCTCGACCATGCACGGGATGCGGGCGTACTTCTCGATGAAATACCGCGCCACCATGCCGGCGTGGTAACTGGTGCCGCAGGCCACGATCTGCACCGCGCGCACCTGCTCGAACACCTTCTCCGCCGCCGGGCCAAAGGCCTGCGCCAGCACCTTGCCGGCACCGATGCGCTCGCTCAGCGTCTCGGCCACCGCGCGCGGCTGCTCGTGGATCTCCTTCTGCATGAAGTGGCGGTACTGGCCGCGCTCCATGGCGTCGGCCGACAGCGCACTCTCCTTCTCCGGCCGCTTGACGGTCCGGCCGTCGCCGTCCTCGATGGTCACTGCCTGGCGCGTGACCAGGGCGATGTCGCCTTCCTCGAGGAAGATGAAGCGCCGCGTCACCGGCAGCAGCGCGGCGACGTCGGAGGCGACGAAGTTCTCGCCGATGCCGAGGCCGAGCACCACCGGGCAGCCGGCGCGCGCCACCACGATCCGGTCGGGGTCGTCGGAGCTCATCACCGCCAGCGCGTAGGCGCCCTCGAGATCGGCCACCGTGCGCTTCACCGCGGCGAGCAGGTCTCCGCCCTCGGTGAGGTAGTGGCGGATGCGGTGGGCGACTACCTCGGTGTCCGTCTCGGACTCGAACTGGTAGCCGAGGCCCTGCAGCTCGCGGCGCAGCGTCTCGTGGTTCTCGATGATCCCGTTGTGCACCAGCGCCACGCCGGGACCGGACACCTGCGGATGCGCGTTGCGCTCGCTCGGCACACCATGGGTGGCCCAGCGGGTATGCGCGATGCCGCAGCTGCCGTGCAGCGGTGCGGCATCAAGTGAATCCTGCAGCCGCTGTACCTTGCCCTCGGCGCGCCGGCGCTCGATGCCGCCGCCCTCGACCTCGATCGCGAGGCCGGCCGAGTCGTAGCCGCGGTACTCGAGACGCCGCAGGCCCTCCATCAGGATGGGGACCACGTCGCGCTCGGCGATGCCTCCTACGATTCCGCACAT
>CAYPTW010000059.1:0-16264 GCA_964413755.1 uncultured Thioalkalivibrio sp.
GATTGTTAAAGAGCGGGCCCAGGCACTGTGGCCGGGGCAGACCGACAAGTATATACGAGGACCCGGGGCTGTCAACAACCTGAAACAAAATTTATTGCTCCAGGTCTTTCCCCGAATCCACGCTGGACTCGTCGGTGGGGCGCGCATTATAGGCCACTGCGAAACGCCGTCAAGCCCCGCCGCGAACAACACCTCAAAGCAGCAGCGAAGCGGTTTATAGTCTGCCCCCATGGAGACGCAAAAAGAGTTCGCGGCCGCCCCGGCGCGCCTCGTCTGGGACCTGCCCGTGCGGGTGTTCCACTGGCTCTTGGCCGCCTTGTTCGCCACCGCCTGGGCGAGCGCCGAGGCCGGCTGGATGGAGGTCCATTTCTACGTCGGCTATGCCATCGCCACGTTACTGCTGTTCCGTATCGCGTGGGGGCTGGTCGGACCGCGCTACGCGCGCTTCAGCAATTTCGTCGCCGGGCCGCGCAAGGTATTCGCCTACCTGCGCGGCTGGCTCGATGGCAGCGCGACCGAACCGGCCGGTCACACGCCCGCCGGCGGCTGGATGATCCTGGCGCTGCTGGGCTTGCTGGCGCTGCAGGTGGCCAGCGGCATGCTCAACAGCCACGACGGGCTGGACGCCGGGCCCTGGTACTGGGCGGCCTCGGAGGACCTGCGCGATATCGCGGAGGACACGCACGAGACCGTGTTCAACATCCTGCTTGCAGCTGCCGCGGTGCACATCGTCGCGGTGCTGCTGTATCTCGTGCGCCCGGGCGTCAACCTGGTGGCATCGATGTTTTCCGGACGCAAGCACACGCGCGAGCCGGCGATCCCGGGTTCGCGGCTGCCGCTTGCACTGGTGCTGCTGGCGGCAGCCGCGGCCGGGGTGTGGTACCTGGTGAGTTCGGCGCCGGGGCCGAGCCTCGCCGACCTCGGGCTGTACTAGTCGTCCAGCCTGAAGTCGTTGTGGCAGGCGCGGCAATCGTCGATGAGCGCGCCGATGGCCTGCTTGGCTGCCGCCTCGTCCCCGCTGGCGGCGACCTCGGCGAGGCGCTCCGCGGAGGCTTGCGCGTTGGCCGCCAGTTCCTCGAAGCGCGCATAGTTCTCCCAGATCACGGGCAGCGCCTCGGTGGTGACCTCATGCTCGCGCGTATCGGCGCGGAAGGCGTCGGGGACCATGCTCGACATCCAGGCGATGCGCTGCGCGTTGCGCGCCACCAGCTCAGCGTCGTAAGGCACCAGCCCGCGCGCCATGGCGCCGAGCGGCCCGATATTCCAGCCGACGACCTTGAGGACCGACTGGCGCGTCTCCGTCGCCTTCTGCGCCTGCTCGGCATCGAGCGCCATAACGGGAGCGGCGACCAGGCCTGCGAGCAGCGCGGCTGCGAGTCTGCGATAGAACATGTGGATTCCTCCGTGACACATTGAATGGAACTTTGCGCTTGAAATTTCGCGCCGCGGCTCAGCCCGGGCGCAACTCGACTGCGACGATGCGCCGCTTACCCACCGCCAGCACGTGGCGCGCACCGGCCTTGAGCACCATACGCGCATCCTCGACCCGTTCGCCGTCCACGCGCACCGCGCGCTGGCGGATTTCGCGGAAGGCCTCGGAGTTGCTCGCCGTCAGGCCGGCCGCGGTCAGCGCTGCCGCCAGGCCGATCTCCCCACCCGGGCACGCCAGCACCTTGCTCTCGAGGTCTTCGGGCATCGCCCCGGCGCGGATGCGCTGGTCGAAGTCGCGGCGCCCGGCGAGCGCGCCCTCCTCGCCGTGGAAGCGCGCGGTCAGCTCGTGGGCGAGCTCGAACTTCACCTCCATGGGATTACGCCCCGCGGCGACCCCGGCCTTGAGCGCCTCCAGCTCGGGCAACGGCCGGAACGACAGCAGCTCGAAATAACGCCACATGAGATCGTCGCTGATCGACATCAGCTTGCCGAACATGATCGCCGGCGCCTCGTTGATACCGACGTAATTGCCGAGCGACTTGGACATCTTCTGCACGCCGTCCAGCCCCTCGAGCAGCGGCACCGTCATCACGACCTGCGCGGGCTGCCCCCAGGCCTGCTGCAGCTGGCGCCCGACCAGCAGGTTGAACTTCTGGTCGGTACCGCCCAGCTCCACGTCAGCCTGCAGCGCCACCGAGTCGTAGCCCTGCACCAGCGGGTAGAGGAACTCGTGGATGGCGATCGGCCGCCCCTCGGCGTAACGGCGGTTGAAGTCGTCGCGCTCCAGCATGCGCGCCACCGTGTGCTTCGCCGCGAGGGAGATCAGGTCGGCGGCGTTCATGGCGCCCATCCAGCGCGAGTTGAACTCCACCCGGGTCAGCTCCGGGTCCAGGATCTTGAAGATCTGCGCCTCGTAGGTGCGCGCGTTCTGCGCGATCTCCTCCGGAGTCAGCGGGGGACGCGTGGCGTTTTTCCCGGTCGGGTCGCCGATCATCCCGGTGAAGTCGCCGATGAGGAAGATCACCTCGTGCCCGAAAGCCTGGAACTGGCGCATCTTGTTGATGAGCACGGTGTGGCCGATGTGCAGGTCCGGCGCGGTGGGATCGAAGCCCGCCTTGATGCGCAGCGGCCGCCCGGCGGCGAGGCGCTCCTCCAGTTCGCGCTCCAGCAGCACTTCCTCGGTGCCACGCAGCAGTTCACCGAGCTGTTCTTTGGCAGGTTTCATCAAGACTCCATGGTGAGTCGCTGTTTTTTCTGTGAAACAGCGCATTGACCGGGTGGCGCGGGACGGCTAGGGTAACGCCAATTTTGCAGCCTGCGGCGCGGTGGGTCGAGTGGGAAGCGGAGTGCGGCACGATTACAAGCTGAAGGACTACCCGCAGGGCAGGCAGCGCCGGCCCCTGCGACGGCACCACGTGGCCGTCGTGGTCTCTTTCGCGGTGTGCGCCGGGCTGGTCGCGCTGTGGGCGGACCGCCCCGCCGAGGGCAAGCAGGTCCCGGCCGTCACCCGCTCCGTGCAGACCCTGCCCCTGCCGCCGGTCGCGGCGGACGACGCAACACTGCCGGCGCAGGACAGCGCCCCGGCGGAGCCGGTGGAGATAGCGCAGCCTGTCGCCCCGGCGCCGACCGATCAGCGTACCGTCCTCGAGGTGCGCTCAGGCGACAGTCTCGACCGGCTGTTCCGCCGCCACGAGCTCTCGGTCGCCGACCTGCACCGCCTGCTGGCCCTGGACGAGGCCGCGCCCCACCTCAAGCGGGTGCGTCCCGGGGATACCTTCGAGATCCACCACGACGGCCCTGCCGTGCTCGGCCTGACGCGCCGCCTGGACGAGACGCGCAGCCTGGTGGTGGAACAGGGCGAGGAAGGCTACGCGGCCCGCTTCATCGACCACCCGGTGGAAATCCGGCTGGCGCAGGCCACCGGACGGATCGACTCCTCCTTCTATGCCGCCGGGCTGGCGGCCGGCCTCTCCGACGGGACCATCATGCGCCTCGCCGGCATCTACGCCTGGGACATCGACTTTGCCCTGGAGATCCGCAGCGACGACTGGTTCTCCGTGGTGTACGAGGAAATCTGGCAGGACGGCGAGAAGCTGCGTGACGGCCAGATCGTCGCCGCCGAGTTCAGCAACCAGGGCCGCTCCTTCCGCGCCGTGCGCTTTCCCGACGAGGACGGTCGCGCCAGCTACTACACGCCCGAGGGCGACAGCATGCGCAAGGCCTTCCTGCGCGCCCCGGTCGATTTCACCCGCGTCAGCTCCAACTTCAACCCGAGCCGGCTGCATCCCGTGCTCGGCACCAAGCGGCCGCACCGCGGCGTGGACTACGCGGCCCGCGTCGGCACCCCGATCATGGCTGCCGGCGACGGCAAGGTGATCTCCGCGGGCAGGCAAGGCGGTTACGGCAAGACGGTGGTGCTGCAGCACGGCGGCAACGTCACCACCCTGTACGCCCACATGTCGCGCATCGGCTCGGCGGCGAAAGTCGGTCGGCGCGTGAAGCAGGGCGACATCATCGGCTACGTCGGCGCCACCGGCCTGGCCTCCGGCCCGCACCTGCACTACGAGTACCGGGTCAACGGCGTGCACAAGAACCCGCGCACCGTGGACCTGCCGAAGGCCGACCCCGTGCCCGCCGCGCGACGCGCCGAGTTCGCCGCTGTCGTCGCCCCCCTGATCGCTGAGCTCGACCGTCTCGGGCCGCCGCTGCGGCTCGCTGCGGCCGACTGACGGCCGCGCCCTGGCCGCCGCCGACCAACTACTGCCCGGCTTCTATATCGGACTCATGTCCGGCACCTCGATGGATGCCATCGACGCCGTGCTGGCCGAGGTGAGCGCGGATAATTTCAGCGTGCGCGCGGCACGCAGCATCGACCTCCCGGCCGCGGTGGCCGACCGGCTGCGCCGCCTGGCGATTCCCGGCGGCACGCACCCGGGCGACACGGACGTGCTGGACGAACTCGGGTACCTCGATCGCGAAATCGCCGAGCTGTTTGCGGGCGCAGCCAGCGCCCTGCTCGCGGCCGCGGGCGTCGAGACGGCCGCAGTGCGGGCCATCGGCAGCCATGGCCAGACGCTGCGCCACCGGCCCCGCGCGGCCGCGCCCTTCACCCTGCAGGTCGGCGACCCGAACGTCATTGCCGCGGCCACGGGCATCCCCGTAGTCGCCGACTTCCGCCGCCGCGACGTGGCGCTCGGCGGCCAGGGCGCACCCCTGGTCCCCGCCTTCCACGCCGCGGTGTTCGCGCACCCGGCCGAATACCGCGCGGTGCTGAACCTCGGCGGCATCGCCAACCTCACCCTGCTGCCGCCGGGCGAACCCGTGACGGGCTTCGACACCGGGCCCGGCAACACGCTGCTGGACGCCTGGTCCCGGCGCCACCTGGGCCAGGCGTACGACGCGGGCGGCGCCTGGGCCGCCGGCGGCCGCGTCGACCCGCAGCTGTTGCAACGGCTGCTGACGCATCCCTATCTCGCCCTGCCGGCGCCCAAGAGCACCGGCCCGGAAGACTTTTCTCCCGCCTGGCTGGACGCGGCACTGGCTGGTGCTGACCCCCTGGAACCGGCCGACGTGCAAGCGACCCTGTGCGAGTTCACCGCCCGCACCGTGGTCGACGCGCTCGGCGGCCAACCGCCGGCGCGTGTGATCGTGTGCGGCGGCGGCGCGCACAACCGCACGCTGCTCGGGCGCCTTGCCGCGCTGCTGCCCGGGGCGTGCGTCGAGACCAGCGCCGCACAGGACATCGATCCCGACTACGTCGAGGCGGCGGCCTTCGCCTGGCTCGCCGCCCGCACGCTCGCCGGGCTGCCGGGGAACCTGCCCACTGTGACCGGGGCGCGCTGCGCGGCCGTGCTGGGTGCAATATGGACGGCATGAACACCCTCCCGGACGCCGACGCGCTGCGTGCGCCCGAGCTCTACCTCAACCGCGAGTTCGCCGCGCTGGAGTTCAACCGGCGCGTGCTCGAGCTGGCCAGCGACCCGGCCGTGCCGCCGCTGGAGCGGCTGCGTTTCCTCTGCCTGTCCTGCACCAGCCTCGACAAGTTCTTCGAGATCCGCGTCGGCGGGCTGAAGGAACGGCTCGAGCACGGCACCACCTACCTGCGCCGCGACGGCCTCAGTGCCGTCGAGACCCTGGCCGGGATCGCGCGCACAGCCCACGGCCTGGTGGACGAGCAGTACCGCGTCTTCAACGAGGCCCTCGCGCCCGACCTGGCGTCGCACGGCGTGCGCTTCCTGCCGCGCGGCGAATGGAACGCCGCCCAGTCCCGCTGGGCGCGCCGCTTCTTCCGCGACGAAGTCCTGCCCGTCCTGACCCCCATCGGACTGGACCCGGCGCATCCCTTCCCGCGCATCCTGAACAAGGCCCTGAACTTCATCGTCGAGCCCTCCGGCGTGGACGCCTTCGGGCGCGAGGCGCCGCTGGCCGTGGTGCAGGCGCCGCGCGCCCTGCCCCGGGTGATCCGGGTCCCGGCGGATGTGGAGGGCACCGGCAGCGAGGACTTCGTGTTCCTCTCCTCCATCATCCACGCCTTCGTCGGCGACCTGTTTCCCGGGCTGGAGTTGCTCGGCTGCCACCAGTTCCGCGTCACCCGCAACACCGACCTGCTGGTCGACGACGAAGACGCCGAGGACCTGCTGCGCGCGGTCGAGGGCGAGCTGGCCTCGCGGCCCTACGGCGACGAGGTGCGCCTCGAGGTCGCCGAGGGTTGTCCGCCGCACCTGGTGCGTTTCCTGCTCAACCGCTTCGGGCTCACGGGCGACGACCTGTACGAGGTCAACGGCCCGGTGAACCTGAACCGCCTGTCACAGGTGGCGGAACTGGTCGATCGCCCGGACCTGAAATATCCCGCCTTCAGCCCCGGGCGCCCGCGCAGCCTGCAGCAAGCCGACGGCGTGATGGCGGCGATGCGCCGCGGCGACCTGCTGCTGCATCATCCCTACGAGAGCTTCGCGCCGGTGCTGGAACTGCTGCGCGAGGCCGCGACGGATCCCGCCGTGCTGGCCATCAAGCAGACCCTGTACCGCACCGGGCCGGACTCGCCGGTGGTCGATGCACTGGTGCAGGCGGCACGCGCCGGCAAGGAGGTCACGGTGGTGGTGGAGCTGATGGCGCGCTTCGACGAAGCGGAGAACATCAAGCTCGCCAACCGCCTGCAACACGCGGGGGCCCACGTGGTCTACGGCGTGGTCGGCTACAAGACCCACGCCAAGATGCTGCTGGTGGTGCGCCGTGAAGACGGCCGCCTGCGGCGCTACGTGCATCTCGGCACCGGCAACTACCACCCGGAAACGGCGCGCCGCTACGCCGATTACAGCCTGTTCACCTGCAATTCCCGCATCGGCCGGGACGTGCACCAGGTGCTCATGCTCCTCACCAGCCCCGGGGCACGCATGCACACCTCGCTGCTGGCGGTAGCGCCGCTGGGCTTGCACGAGCGCACGCTGGAACTCATCCGGCGCGAGGCGGCGCATGCGGCCGCGGGACGACCGGCACGCATTATTGCCAAGCTCAACGCGGTGGTGGAGCCGGAAGTCATCGAGGCGTTGTACGCGGCGTCCTGCGCCGGCGTGCGCGTGGACCTCCTGGTGCGCGGCACCTGCTGCCTGCGGCCCGGCCTGCCCGGCGTGTCGGAGAACATCCGCGTGCGCTCGCTGGTCGGCCGCTTCCTCGAGCATGCGCGCGTGTTCGCCTTCGCCAACGGCGGCAAGGAAGAGGTCTACCTGGGCAGCGCGGACTGGATGGAGCGCAACTTCTTCACCCGCGTCGAGGTGCTGTTCCCGGTCACCCGGGCGGCCTTGCGGCGGCGCCTGGCGCAGGACCTGGAACTGGAACTGCAGGACGATCGCTACGCCTGGGAGATGCTGGCCGACGGCAGCTGGCGTCGCCCGGCGGCTGCGCACGGCGTTGCCGCACAGGAGACGCGCCTGGCCGGCCTGGCCGGCCTGGCCCAGGTACTCAGCGGAAGCTGAGCTTCAGGTCCAGCGCGCCGAGGTAGCGCGCTTCCTGCTCGAGGTCGGCGAGCGTCAGCGGGTGCGCCTCCAGCCAGCCGGCAGCGAATTCCAGCTTCAGCTTGCGCCGCGTGGCCTCGACAGCGATCGCCGGCACCGGCTTGTCGCTGCGGCTGCGCTTGAGCAGCACCGCCAGCCGCAGGATGGTCATCAGGTAAGGCATCCGCTTCGACCACGGTTCCTGCAGGTCATGCAGGTCCTCCAGCAAGTCCTTGCGGATCTTGCGCCGGTGCCCACCGACCAGCACCGCCAGCCGGCGCTGCTGGTCGAAGGAGAACCCGGCCAGGTCGGCATGGCGCAGCAGGTAGGCGGCATGCAGCTGGTGCTGGGCGTGCGCAATGTCCAGCCCCACCTCGTGCAGGCGCGCCCCCCAGGCCAGCAGGTCCGCGCACTCCGGGTCCGCCAGGTCCCAGGGCCCGGCCAGCCGCTCCAGCAGGGCCAGCGCCGCGGCCTCGACGCGCTCCGCCTGCGCCGCGTCGGCATGAAAGCGCTGCTGGAAGCCGCGCACGCTGCGGTCGCGCGCGTCCTCGTCGGTGAGCCGGCCGACGAGGTCCCACAGCAACCCCTCGCGCAGCGCGCCCTCCGCCGGCACCATGGTCTCGATCTCGAGCGCGGCAAAGATCTCGGTCAGCACCGCAAGCCCGCCGGGATAGACCGGCGCGCGCTGCTCCCCCAGGCCGGGCAGGTCATGGCGCGCCATGTCGCCCGCAGCGAGCAGGCGCTCGCGCAGCACCTCCAGCCCCGCGCGGGTGATTTCCCCGCCGGTCGCGCCGAGCAAGCGCAACACGCGCCCGGTGGCGCGGATGGTGCCGGAAGTCCCCACCGCCTGCTGCCAGTGTTGCTGGCGGAAAGCCTTGCGCACCGGCTCCAGCTCGCGGCGCGCGAACATGCGCGCATCGCGGAACCCCTCCGCGCTCACCACGCCGTCGGCGAAAAAGCGCTCGCTGCTGCTGACACAGCCCATGTACAGGCTCTCGAGGCGCAAGGCTTCGTAGCCCTCGCCCACGATGAGTTCCGTGCTGCCGCCGCCGATATCCGCCACCAGGCGGCGCCCGGTCTGCGACGGCAGGCTGTGGGCCGCGCCCAGGTACACCAGGCGCGCTTCCTCGACGCCGGAGATCACTTCGATGGGATGACCCAGTGCATTGCGCGCCTGGGCCAGGAAGCCGGCGCGCCGCCGCGCGCGGCGCAGGGTGTTGGTGCCTACGGCCCGGACCTGGCCGGCCTCCAGCGCCGCGAGGCGTTCGCGGAAGCGTCCGAGGCAGGCCAGCGCCGTTTCGGTGGCCTCCGGCGTGATCCGGCCCTGGGCGTCCAGGCCCGCGCCCAGGCGCACCATTTCGCGAATGCGGTCGAGGATGGTGATCTCGCCGTTGCTGCGGCGGGCCACCACCATGTGGAAACTGTTCGAGCCGAGGTCGACCGCGGCGATGACGTCCGGTGTCGGGTCGGTCGCCATCGCGCGCAGGCTCAGCGCTTCACCGCGGTGCCGTCAGACCCCGAAGGAGGAACCGCAACCGCAGGTCGTCGATGCGTTCGGGTTGCGGATCACGAACTGGGCGCCGTTCAGGTCCTCGCGGTAATCGATCTCCGCCCCCATGAGGTACTGGATGCTCATCGGGTCCACGAGCAGGGTCACGCCGCCGTTCTCGATGCGGGTATCGCCCTCGTCCTCGTTCTCGTCGAAGGTGAAGCCGTACTGGAAGCCGGAACAGCCGCCGCCCTGGATGAAGACGCGCAGCTTGAGGTTCGGGTTGCTCTCTTCGCGGATCAGCTCGCCGACCTTGCCGGCGGCCGCGTCCGTGAACAGCAGCGGCTGGTCAGTAGCGGTGGTCTCGGTCATGTTCGTTGCCATAGTGCTGATCGTCACTGCCGGTTGATGGGATGAGTATTCTAACTGACCTCGGCCGCGGACGCGTCGCCCTCCGGCGCCGGGAGGGCCTGCTGGCCCCCGGGCTGGTGGACCAGGCGCCCGTTGACGCAGCCGCCTGCCGACATCTGCAGCAGCTTGTAGGCCACATTCCCATCGACCCGCGACGAGGGCCCGAGTTCAACCCGCTCCCGCGCCACCACGTCGCCGCGGACCGAACCGTTGAGGATCAGCTCGTCCACCTGCACCGTGCCCTCGACCATGCCGTCGCCACCGATCACCAGGACCGAGGCGCCCGCCTCGCCGGTCACGTCGCCCTCCACCACGCCGTCGAGGTGCAGGCGGCCGCGGAATGCCACGTCGCCGGTGACCCGGGTGCCCTCGCCGACCAGTGTGGCGATGCTGGAAATGTCGCGTTTCTTTTTGCCAAACATGTTTGTTTTCCTGTCAGCCCTGGGCGTCCCAGGGAAAGCTGGCGGTCACCGTGCGCGTGTTGCGCCCGGACGGCCGGAGCGAGATCTCCGCGGTCTGCGGCACGAAACCCTCCGGGATGATGATTTCCAGGTCGACGTCCTGGAAGTATAGGAACTCGTAAGCCTGCGGCTCCGCGGCCAGCTGCTCCAGCGCCAGGCTCGCCTCCGCGCCGTTCAACTGGCCGTGCAGCGCCACTTCGACGCGGCCGCTGGCGCGACCGGAGCGTCGCGGATTCTGCACCAGCAGCAGGCGCAGGCGGTAACTGTGCTCGAGCTGCCCGTCCACGACCTCGAACGTCTGCACGCGCAGGCCGGTGCGCCCTTCGGAAGGCGCCACGATGCGCCGGTAGAACTGCAGTTCCTCGTTCAGCGCCGCCACCCGGCTCTCGCTCTCGGCCAGCGCAGCCTGCAGGTGCGCCTGCGCCTCGCGGTCCACCTCGAGCGTGGTCCGGGCGCGCGCCAGCTCTTCCTGCAGCGTGCGGGTCTCGGCCTCCAGGCGGGCCACGGCCGCGCCCAGCTCGGCGACCCGGGCCGCGGCGCGGGAGCCGGCGCCGCCGGCGGCGAACTCGCCCCACTTGAACAGGCCGAAACCGGCCAGCAGCGCGACCACGGCGAACGCCGCCAGCAGCAGGCGCAGGCGGCGCGGGTCATGGAGCCTGACAACGAGGCGCTGTTCGTCCAAGGAATCTCCAGCGGCGGGCGGGAACCCGCTCTCAGGTCTCGGCGCGGCCGTCGCCCGCACCGGGGCGCGGCGGCGGGCCTTCAGGGAAAACCAGCCGCCCGAATTCTCGTAGCGCGCGCAGGTACACGCGGCGCTTGAAGTAAATCACCTCGTTGACCGGGTGCCACCAGCTCACCCAGCACCAGCGGTCGAACTCCGGGTGATCGCAGCAATCGAAGCGCACGCGCTCCTCTTCGCCGGTGAGCCTGAGGAGGAACCAGCGCTGCTTCTGCCCGATGCATACCGGCCGGCTGTTGCGCCGGATGTAACGCCGCGGCAAGCGGTAACGCAGCCACCCGCGCGTGGTGCCCAGCACCCGCACGTCGTCTCGCGTCAGCCCGATCTCCTCCTCCAGCTCGCGGAACATCGCTTCGCGCGGGCTTTCGCCCTCCAGGATGCCCCCCTGCGGGAACTGCCAGCCGGGACGGCCCGCACGGCCGGCCCAGAAAACGCGTCCCGCCTCGTTGGTGAGGATGATGCCGACGTTGGCCCGAAAGCCATGCTCGTCTATGCAATCCTTCATCGGCGGTTATGCCAGAAACTGTTGCCCCGGATTCTTCCACACGGTGCCGGGGAAGCCAAGCGCGGGCGCAACGCGCGACTCAGCCCTGGAATACCACCACATGGTCCGCCTCGAGGCGGATGCCGATGCGCTCCCCGATGCGGTGATCATGGTGGCTGGGCACGAGGGCGAGAACGCGCCGCCCGCTGGGCAGCCCGAGGGTGTAGAGGATGGCCGCGCCGCGGAACGCCTTGCGCAGCACGGTGGCCGTCTGGCTGCTGTGGTCGTCGTGCACGATGTCGTCCGGGCGCAGCAGCACCTCGACGGACTGCGAGGCCGCCAGGGCCATCGGCTCGGTCGGCTCCAGCCGCCCCAGCTCGATCTGCACGGTACCGTCACCGTTGGCCTGGCCCGGTACGAAACAGCCCTCGCCGACGAACTCGGCGACGAAGCGGCTGACCGGGCGGTGGTACAGGTTGTAGGCGGTATCCCACTGCTCCAGCCGCCCCTCGCGCATGACGCCGATCTCGTCCGCCACGGCGAAGGCCTCGGCCTGGTCGTGCGTGACCAGCAGGGCCGTGATGCCGAGTTGCTTGAGGATGTCGCGGATCTCCGTGCCGAGGCGCACGCGCAGCCCGGTGTCCAGGCTGGAGAAGGGCTCGTCCATGAGCAGCAGGCCGGGTCGCGGCGCCAGCGCGCGCGCCAGCGCCACGCGCTGCTGCTGCCCCCCGGAAAGCTCGTCCGGGAACAGGTTCTCGCGCCCGCCGAGTCCGACGACGTCCAGCACCTCGGCCACGCGGCGCTGTTTCTCCGCGCCCTTCAGGCTGCGCAGGCCGAAGCCCACGTTGGCCGCCACGTCGAGGTGCGGGAACAGGGCGTACTGCTGGAACACCATGCCCAGGCCGCGCTTCTCGGGCGGCACCGTGAAGCCGGGGCTGCTGAGCACCTCGCCGTTGAGCAGGATGCGGCCGACCTGCACGTTCTCGAAGCCGGCAATACAGCGCAGCGCGGTGGTCTTGCCGCAGCCGCTCGGGCCGAGCAGGCAGCCGATGGCCCCCGCCGGGACGCGGAAGGACAGGTCTTTCAGGACCCGGTTGTCACCGTACGCCTGCTCGATGCCCTCGACCGTCAGCCACATGCGCTCTTGTCCCTGGCAGGCGCGGTCAGCGCAGGTAGAACCAGTAGAGCAGCCGCTGCAGCCAGCCGCCGTATGGCGCGTACAGCACCTTGCCGGTGTTGATGCGCGGGCGCTCGAACACGGCCTTCGCATGCGAGAAGGTGAGGAAGCCCTCGTAACCGTGATAGTGCCCCATGCCGGACTCGCCGACGCCGCCGAAGGGCAGGTCCTCGGCGATGAACTGGCTCACGGCGTCGTTGATGCAGACGCCGCCGGCATGCGTCTCCGCGAGCACCCGCGCGCGCCGCTCGGGATTGAAGTCGAACAGGTTCAGCGCCAGCGGCCGCGGCCGCGCGTTGATGAAGTCGATCGCCTCCTGCAGGTGGTTGTAGGCGACGATGGGCAGCACCGGTCCGAATATCTCTTCCTGCATCACGCGCATGTCGGCGCGGGCGTTCTTCACCAGGTACAGGGGCAGCTTGCGGCTGCCCGGCTCCGGCGACTGCCCGCCGGGATTCAGCTCGATCAACTCGGCGCCCTTTTCACGCGCGTCCTCGAGGTAGCCCTTCATGCGGCGGAAATGCCGCTCGTTGACGATGGCGCTGTAGTCGGCACTGCGCACCAGCCCGGGGTACATGCGTTCCAGCACCTTGCCGAAGGCCTGCACGAACTCGTCCACGCGGCCCGCCGGGCACAGCACGTAGTCCGGCGCCACGCAGGTCTGGCCGGCGTTGAGCGCCTTGCCGAAGCAGATGCGTTCGGCCGCCAGGTCCATGGGCACGTCATCCGAGATCAGGGTGGGCGACTTGCCGCCCAGCTCCAGCGTCACCGGGGTGAGGTTCGCCGCCGCCTCGCGCATCACCATGCGGCCGATCTCGGAACCGCCGGTGTACAGCAGGTGGTCGAAAGGCAGCCGGGTGAACTCGCGCGCGGTCTCGGTCTCGC
Source organism: uncultured Thioalkalivibrio sp. (assembly GCA_964413755.1). Taxonomy (GTDB): domain Bacteria; phylum Pseudomonadota; class Gammaproteobacteria; order Steroidobacterales; family XN24; genus XN24. The sequence goes on from CAYPTW010000059.1 coordinate 13,068, forward strand.
CCAGCACCACCGCCACCTGGCGCTCCTCGAAAGCCTCCGACAGCACGTGGCGCATCAGCTCGGCCGTACGCGGCGTGGTCTCGGACATCTTCACCATGACGCGGTTGCCCGCCGCCAGCGCGAACACCAGCGGGCCGGCGGAGAGCGCGATGGGATAGTTCCACGGCACCACGACGCCGACCACGCCCAGCGGCTGGTAGTACACCATGGCCTTGGTGGTCGCCATCAGCAGGCTCGTGCCGCGCCGCTGCGGCTTCATCCAGCGGCGCAGGCGGCGCAGGCAGAACTTGATGTGGTGCACCACCGTGAGGATCTCGGCATTGGTCTCGGCCGCGGCGCGCCCGCCGAAGTCGGCCGACACGGCCGCAACGAAGCGTTCGCGGTTGGCGATGAGCACGTCCTTGAGACGCTTCAGGTCGGCGCGGCGCGCGGCCAGTCCGGGCATCGGCGCCGCCTGGAACGCCGTGCGCTGAGCCTCGAACAGGCGCCCCATGCGGGCGATCTGTTGCTGTTCAGCGATGTCGGCGGGCTGTGCGGCCATGGCGGTTGCCTCCGTTCAGGATCCAGCCCTGAAATGTAACCTGTTGCAGTGCATCGACGCTATGCGCCGGGGACGCGCAGTAACGCGGCAAGCTCGGGGTAAAGATGGCGGTTGGCGGCCAGCACGCTGGTGGTTTCCAGGCCGACCGGGGCACCGTCAAGATCGGTGAATATGCCCCCAGCTTCCTCGACAATCAACGACAAAGCCGCGATATCGAGGATGTTCACGTCCGACTCCACCACCGCCTCGATGCGCCCGGAGGCCAGCAGGTGGTAATGGTAGAAATCGCCGTAGCCGCGGATCCGGGCGACGCGGCGCACCACCCCGGCCCAGTCGGACCAGCGCGGGCCGGAGGCCAGGGTGCGCAGGTTCCCGGAGGAGACCGCGGCCTCTTCCAGCCGCTCGATCCGGCTCACGTGGCAGCCGTGACCGTCGAGGAAGGCGCCCTGCCCGCGCTCCGCCCAGGCCAGCTGGTCGAAGGCCGGCGCGCTGGACACGCCGACGATCACGCGACCCCGGTGCATCAGCGCCACCTGGGTGGAGAAGAACGGGTAGCCGCGCACGAAGCTGCGCGTGCCGTCGATCGGGTCCACCAGCCACAGGTACTCGGCATCGAGCCCCGCATGACCGGTTTCCTCGCCGTAGAAGCCGTGGTCCGGGAAGGCGTCGCTGATGGCCTTGCGGATGACCTGCTCCGACTCTACGTCCGCCCGCGTCACCGGCGTCTGGTCCGGCTTCAGCGTGACCTCGATGTCGTCGTTGTAGTAGTGGCGGATGACCTCGGCCGCCGCCGCGGCGGCCTCGAGCGCCACCTGCAGAAATCGTGAGCGTTCCATGCCCGCCAATTTGACACCCCGCGGCGCGGGAGACAACATGCGCGGGTCAGGTGAGCGCGGCGCAAACGCGGCGCGCTGGGAATCCCGCAAGGGGTTCCCCGGGAAGCCGGTGAGAATCCGGCGCTGCCCCCGCAACGGTAAGCGAGTCAAGCGTCATCACCCGTCCGCGAGGCCGGGAGCCACTGCGCAACAGCGTGGGAAGGCGATGGCGCCGGGAGCCCCCCGCTCGCAAGCCCGGAGACCGGCCTGGCGGGTTCCGGGTGCTCGGCGGGAGCACGCACCGGCCAGGACCGGCCGTTGTACCTCCCCCCCGATCCCCGGCGGATTCCGCGATCAGGCGCATGCGGGCGTGCATGCGCAGGGGAACAGGCCTTGAAAACGAATTCATCCCTGGCGGCCGCCGCGCTGGCTGCCACCGCGTTGGCGTCGCCCGTGGCGGCCGACACCGCCTTGCTCGATCACGTGCTCGTCACCGCCACACGCCGCGCCATCAGCGCCGAGCAGGCGCTGCCGCCGGTGGTGGTCATCGGCCGCGCGGAGATCGAGCGCAGCAACGCCATCGACGTCGCCGAGCTGCTGCGCTACCACGCCGGCATCGAGATCGCGCGCAACGGCGGGCCGGGGCAGGTCACCTCGGCCTTCATCCGCGGCGCCAACAGCAACCACACCCTGGTGCTGATCGACGGCGTCAAGGTGAACCCGGGCACCGCCGGCGGCGCGGCACTGCAGAACATCACCCCCGAGCTGGTCGAGCGGGTGGAGATCGTCAAGGGTCCCCGCTCCTCGCTGTACGGTTCCGAGGCCATCGGCGGCGTGATCAACATCATCACCCGGCGCGGCGAAGCGGCGCGCGAGCTCGGTGCGCATGTGCAGGCGGGACGCTACGGCCTGCGCGGCGCCGGCGCGCGCGTCGCGGCGCGCGGCGAACACATCGCGGGAGGCCTCTCCGCGACCACCCTGCGTACCGACGGCTTCCCCACCTACCGCGACAGCGATGAGGCGCGCGGCTTCGAGAATGACGCCGTGAATGCCTGGGTGCGCGCGGACGCCGGCGCGCTGCGGCTCGAGGCCAGCCACTGGCAGGCGGAGGGCAACACGGAGTACGCCGACTTCTTCCGCGCGCCGCAGGACCAGGACTTCGAGAACCGCCTGACGCGCCTGCAGGCCGCGTGGCAGGGCCGCGACTGGCGTTCGCAACTCACGCTGGCGCGCGTCATCGACCACATCGACCAGGGTGAACTGGCGGTGGACCCGGAGGACTTCGTGCGCACCGAGCGCGACCTCGTCGACTGGCAGAACGACCTCGACTTCATCCGCGGCCTCGAGCTCACCGCGGGCCTCAGCCTGGTGCGGGAGAGCACCTCGGGCCAGAGCTTCGGCGCGCCGCTGGAGGAGACTGCGGGTGCCGGCAAGGCCGACCGCGACGAAGACGCGGTCTACCTGCAGGCCGGCTTCGCGCTCGGCAGGCACCGTTTCGTCGCCGCCGGGCGCCACACCGACCACGACACCTTCGGCGGCGTGAACACCTGGAACCTGGAGTGGGGCGCCCCGCTGGGCGACGACTGGTCGGCCACGGCCGGCATCGGCCGCGGCTTCCGCGCGCCGGGCACCAGCGACCTGTATGCCTTCGGCGGCAATCCCGACCTGCAGCCGGAGATCTCGCGCAGCGTCGACTTCGGCCTCAAGTACCGCCCGCATCCGGACCACGAGCTGGGCCTGGCCCTGTTCCACACCGAGATCGACGACCTCATCGAGTACTTCGACCCGGACGGCTTCCTCGGCGAGCTGCCGGGGCGCAACGAGAACATCGGCGACGCGCG
>CAYPTW010000060.1:0-16101 GCA_964413755.1 uncultured Thioalkalivibrio sp.
CCATCGACTACATCAAGGCCCGCTCCAACTGAGCCGGCGACCCGGGCGCCCCGCGGCGGGGCGCCGCTTCTCCTGTCGCCGTGCAGCATAGCCGGAGGTAAGCGCTTGAGCAGGCGTCGCGTCGTCGTCACCGGCCTGGGCATCGTCTCGCCCGTCGGCAGCACCGTGGCCACCGCCTGGGAGAACATCCTGGCCGGGCGCAGCGGCATCGCACCTATTACGCGTTTCGACGCCAGCCGCTTCACCACGCGCTTTGGCGGCGCGGTGGCCGGCTTCAACGTGGACGACTACCTGCCGCCGAAAGACGCGCGCAAGATGGACGCGTTCATGCACTACGGCTTCGCCGCGTCCCGCCAGGCCATCGAGGACGCGGGCATCGAGGTCACCCCGGGCAATGCGCACCGCATCGGCGTGGCGGTCGGGGCGGGGATCGGCGGCATCGAGACCATCGAGCGCAACTTCCGTGCCTTCCTCGATGCGGACGAGTCACCGCGCAAGATCTCGCCCTTCTTCATCCCCGGCAGCATCATCAACATGATCTCGGGACACGTCTCCATCCAGTACGGCATGACCGGTCCGAACCTGTCCCTGGTCACGGCCTGCACCACGGCGACCCACAGCATCGGCGTGGCCGGCCGCTGCATCCAGTACGGCGATGCCGACGTCATGGTCGCCGGCGGCGCCGAGATGGCGACCACGGCGCTGGGACTGGGCGGCTTCTGCTCCGCGCGCGCGCTGTCCACGCGCAATGACGAGCCCGAGCGCGCCAGCCGGCCCTGGGACCGCGACCGCGACGGTTTCGTGCTTGGCGACGGTGCCGGCTGCGTTGTGCTGGAGGAGTACGAGCACGCGCGCGCCCGTGGCGCGCAAATCTACGGCGAGCTGGTCGGCTTCGGCATGAGCGCTGATGCGCACCACATCACTGCGCCGCCGGAGGATGGCGACGGCGCCCGGCGCTGCATGCTGAACGCGCTGCAGGACGCCGGCGTGAACGCCGCAGAGGTCGATTACATCAACGCCCACGGCACCTCTACGCCGCTGGGCGACAAGGCGGAGTCGACCGCGATCAAGCGGGCTTTCGGCGCGCATGCCGGCAGCGTGGCGGTAAGCTCCACCAAGTCCATGACCGGGCACCTGCTCGGCGCGGCGGGCGGCGTTGAAGCTGTGTTCTGCCTGCTGGCCATGCGGGACGGCGTGCTGCCGCCCACCATCAACCTGGATACGCCCGACCCCGAATGCGACCTGGACTACGTGCCCAACACGGCACGGGAAGCGCGGGTCCGGCTGGCGCTGTCCAATTCCTTCGGCTTCGGCGGCACCAACGGCAGCCTCCTGTTCAGGGCGCTGGACTAGGGTCCGGCCGGACTGCCGGGCGGCCATGCTCTCATCCGCGCACCGCGCTGCGCCGCTTACCGTGCAGCTGGCCGATCCGGGTGACCTGCTTGCCCTGCACCGGCTGAACCCGGCCCGTTACCCTTTCCTGCTGGAGAGCGCCGCCAGCGGCACGCCGCAGGGGCGCTGCGACATGCTGCTGGGGTTCCCGGGTGAGTCCCTGGTGCTGGAAGGGGACGGACGGCTGCACGGACCCGGCGCAGCCGACGACCAGGATTTCCTCCGCGCCCTCGACCGCTGGCACGCAGCGGCGCGCACTTACTCCGCGCCGGGCTGCGGACCGGCATCCGGCGGCTGGTTCCTGTTTCTCGGCTACGAACTCGCTGCACAAGTGGAGCCCAGCCTGCGCCTGCAGCGACCGCGCCACCTGCCGGTGGCCCTGGCCGTGCGCTGCGATGTCGTGGTGCTGCGCAGCCGTCTCGCCGGCGAGTGCACCCTGAGCGTGCCCGACAGCGAGACGCTGGCGCAGGTGGAACTCGACCTGGCGCAGGCCCGCAGCCTCGGGGCAGCGGCATTCCAGGGACTCGAGGCGCCCGCAGAGGAAGAGCCGCCGGCGCGTTTCCTCACCGCGGTGGCGCGAGCGCGCGAGTACATCATCAAGGGCGACATCTTCCAGGCCAACCTGTCGCGGGCCTGGCGTGTCCCCCTGTCGGCGCCGGTCGATCCCGCCGCGCTGTATGCCCGGCTGCGCCGCAGCAACCCGGGCTCGTTTGCCGGCCTGGCGTGCTGGGACGGGCATGCGGTGATCAGCTCCTCGCCGGAACGGCTCATCAGCATCCACGACGGCATGGTGGAAACACGCCCGATCGCCGGAACCCGGCCGCGCGGCCACACCGCCGCCGCCGACACGGCCCTGGAACAGGAGTTGATCGCCCACCCGAAGGAACGCGCGGAGCACGTCATGCTCATCGACCTGGAGCGCAACGACCTGGGTCGTATCTGCCGTCCGGGCACGGTGGAGGTCAACGAGATGATGGTGCTCGAGAGCTACGCCCATGTGCACCACATCGTGTCCAACGTGCGCGGGCGCCTGGAGGAGGGCGTCGGGCCCGGCGCGGCGATCCGCGCAGTGTTCCCCGGCGGGACCATCACCGGCTGCCCCAAGGTACGCTGCATGGAGATCATCCAGGAGCTGGAAGCCGGCCCGCGCGGCGCCTACACGGGCTCGATGGGCTGGCTGGGCACGGATGGCTCGCTCGACCTGAACATCCTGATCCGCACCATGGAGCTCGGCCCCGACGAGCTGCGCTTCCGCGCCGGGGCCGGCATCGTGTATGACTCGGTGCCGGAGCTCGAGCTGGCGGAGACGCGCGCCAAGGCGAAGGGACTCCTGCTGGCGCTGGAGCCGCAAGAATGATGCTACTGGACGGCCAGGTCGGCGACGCTGTTCCGGCAACGGATCGCGGCCTCAACTACGGCGACGGCTTGTTCGAAACGATGCGCCTGCACGCGGGGTCGGTGCCGCTGCTGGCGCGGCACCTGGCGCGCCTGCGGGCGGGCGCAGAGCGGCTCGCGCTGCCCTGGCCCGGGGAAGAACTCCTGCGCGCGGAGGTCGCCCGGCTGGCTGCGGCCGGGCCGGGCCAGGCGGTGCTCAAGATCGTGCTCACGCGCGGCGACGGCGGCCGCGGTTACGCCCCGGACCCCCACGCAACGGGCCGCCGCATCCTCTCGCGGCATCCCCTTCCCGCCGGGCTCGAAGAACCGCTTACGGTCGGCTTGTGCCGCACGCGTCTCGGCGCCAGCCCGGCGCTGCAGGGCCTGAAACACCTCGGCCGGCTGGAGCAGGTCCTGGGGGCGCGTGAAGCCGCGGCGGCCGGCTGGGGGGAGGGCCTGATGCTGGACGCAGAGGGCTGCGTCACCGAAGGCACCCGTCACCACGTGTTCTGGCTCCGTGCCGGTCGGCTGGAGACGCCGCCCGGCAGCGCCCTGGCGGTGGCTGGCGTGATGCGCGGACTGTTGCTCGAAGCGCTGGCCGACGCGGGAATGCCGGGATACGAGGCGACGCTCCGTTATGATGCGCTGCATGAGGTCGAGGAAATGTTCTTGTGTAACGCCGTCGCCGGGGTGCGCGGCGTGAGCCGGCTGGAGGGCAGGGCGCTCAGGGCCACGCCCACGCTCGGACGGCTGCGGGCGTTGCTGGCAACGCGGGGGGCTGCGTGGCTGGCGTGATCCGCGCCCTGGGCGTACTTGTGCTACTGGGCGTGCTGGCGGCCGGGGCCGCGGCCTGGTGGGCCTGGCGTGCGCTCGACCAGCCGGGACCTGCGGCGGCCGAGGTCGTCATGGAGGTGCCGCCCGGTGCTGCGCTCTCGCGTGTCGCGCAGCGACTGCAGGAGGCCGGCATAGTGGAGCATGCGCGCCTGTTCGAATGGTATGGCCGCGCGACCGGCCAGGCCGTCAAGGTGCGCGCCGGCGAGTACCGCTTCCCGCCGCACAGCACGCCGCGCGAGGTGATGGCCCGCCTGGTGTCCGGCGAGGTCGTGCTCCATGCGCTGACCATCGTCGAGGGCTGGAACTTCCGCCAGGTGCAAGCCGCCATCGCCGCGCACGACGCGATCTCGACGCAGGTGGCGGAGCTGCCGGATGCCGAGATCATGGCGCGGTTGGGCAAGCCCGGCGTGTCGCCGGAGGGCTGGTTCCTGCCCGAGACCTATCGCTTCGCACGCGGGACCACCGACCTCGAGCTGCTGCGCATGGCGCACGAGGCCATGGAGGAGGCGCTGGCCGAGACCTGGATGGCGCGCGCCGAGGACCTGCCGCTGGAGTCGGCCTATGAAGCCCTGGTGCTGGCCTCGATCATCGAGAAGGAGACCGGGCTCGCCGACGAGCGGCGCGAGATCGCCGGGGTGTTCGCGCGGCGGCTCGAGCGCGGCATGCGCCTGCAGACGGACCCGACGGTGATCTACGGCCTGGGACCTGAGTTCGACGGCAATCTCCGTCGTGCTGACCTGCGCAGGGATACGCCCTACAACACCTACACGCGCCACGGCCTGCCGCCGACGCCGATTGCCATGCCGGGGCGTGCGGCCCTCGCCGCCGCAGTGGATCCCGCCGATGGCAAGGCCCTGTATTTCGTCGCCACCGGTCGCCCCGACGGCAGCCATTACTTCTCCGAGACCCTCGCCGAACACAACCGCGCCGTGGCGCGGTATCTTGCCACTTTGCGCGAGCGCAGGAGCGGCAATTGATCGGGCACCCGGGCACCAACGGACGCGGGCACTTCATCACCCTGGAGGGGGGCGAGGGCGTCGGCAAGAGCACCAACGTCGGCTTCGTCGCCGCGTTGCTGGAAGGCGCCGGCATCGAGCTGCAGTTGACCCGCGAGCCGGGTGGCACGCCGCTGGCCGAGCGTGTGCGCCAGGTGATCGTCGACCCGTCGGGGGAGAGCGTTTCGCCGATGGCCGAGCTGTTGCTGATTTTCGCGGCGCGCGCATTGCACGTGGACGGGCTCATCCGTCCCGCCCTGGCGGCCGGGAAATGGGTTCTGTGCGACCGCTTCACCGACGCCAGCTATGCCTACCAGGGCGCCGGACGCGGCCTGGGCGACGAGCCCGTGCGCTGGCTGGAAACGCAGGTGCAAGGCGAGCTGCGCCCCGACCTGACGCTGCTGCTGGATGCAGATCCGGAGATCGGGCTGGCGCGCGCCGGCGCCAGAGGCGCAGCGGACCGCTTCGAGCAGGAGCGGCTGGAATTTTTCCGCCGTGTTCGCGAAGGTTACCTGGCACGCGCCGCGGCCGAGCCCGCGCGTTTTCGCGTCATCGATGCGGCAGCCCCGCTGGAAGGCGTGCAGTCCCAAATACGAGAGCACATTAACAAATACCTCCAAGCTCATGGCAAAGCTTGATTTTCCTTGGCAAGAAGAGGCCTGGAACGCGTTCTCGGCCGCGGTCGACAATGACCGCCTGTCGCACGCCTACCTGGTAGAAGGCCCGCAAGGACTGGGCAAGCTGCACCTGGCCTTCCGCATGGCGGCACGCGTCCTCGGCGTCGCGTGGCCTGCGGAGGATCCGCCCATCCCGCTGCCTCATCCGGACCTGCTCTGGGTGACGCTGGAAACGGGGGACGACGGCAAGCAGAAAAAGCAGATCGGGATCCACCAGGTGCGCGAGACTTGCGCCGAACTCGCCATGACCAGTCACGGCGGCGGCTGGAAAGTCGCCGTGATCTGGCCGGCCGAAGCCCTCAACCCGTACTCCGCCAATGCGCTGCTGAAGACGCTGGAGGAACCGACCCCGCGCACCCTGCTGTTGCTGGTGCGCAGCCGCATGGACACCCTTCCGGCTACCATCGCCAGCCGCTGCCAGCGCATCCGGATCTCGCCACCTCCCCGGGAGGAGGCACTGCGCTGGCTGGAAGCGCGCGGCAGGCAGGGCGACTGGCATGCATTGCTCGAGCTGGCCGGGGGTGCCCCGCTGATGGCCCTGCTGCTCGCCGAGGAGGGCGCCGACGAGCTCCATGCCCGTTGCCGGGACGACCTGCTGGCGATACTTGCCGGGAAGCGGGATCCGCTCGAGGTGGCCGCGGAGTGGGCGCGGCGCCCGGTGCCGGTGACCTTGCGCTGGCTGGACGTCTGGAGCGCCGCCCTGGTGCGTCTCAAGACAGTCGGGGAAACCCCGGCGGGCAGCGCCGATGCCGTGCGGACTTTGCAAAAGGCGCTGGAGCGAATACCCTTGCAACGCCTGTTCCGCTACCGCGACGAGGTGCGCTCGGCCATGGTCCGCAGTGACGGGGTCTTCAACCCGCAAATGGTGATGGAGAACCTGCTGCTGCCCTGGGCCGACCGGCTGGCCTCGATACAGGGTGACGCGGCGCGGGGCTTTATTGGCGACCGGTAAGATAATGACTACAAGCAAACCCGGCCTTCTGACGCTGACCATCAAGGACAAGAGCGCCTTGTACCTGGCGTACATGCCGTACGTGAAGAACGGCGGCCTGTTCATCCCCACCAGCAGCAGCTATCGCCTCGGCGACGAGGTGTTCATGCTGCTCAACCTGATGGGCGAGGACGAGAAGATCCCGGTGGCCGGCAAGGTCATCTGGGTCACGCCCAAGGGCGCGCAGGGCAAGCGCACCGCCGGCATCGGCGTCCAGTTCAGCGAGCAGGACCGCGGCAGCACCCAGCGCCGCATCGAGACTTACCTGGCCGGCGCCCTCGGCGGCGACAAGCCTACGCATACCATGTAGGACGGCGTAGCAGGGCGGCGCAGGACGGCCGGCCGGTACCTGCTCAGCCCAGCGGTTCGTCGGGCCGCTCCGCTCCTTCCAGCCTGAAACGCGCATTGAATGCGACCGTGATGCGCACGTCGTCGCCATCGTAGGGCATGACTTCGTGCAGCATCCAGGACGGGAACATCACCAGCTGGCCCGGCTGCAGGCGGATCTTGCGGTGCCCGCCGCCGAAAGGCGGCTTCAGGTTGGCCGAAGCCATGTCGATGTACATGGTGTTCGTGGCGAAGGGGTTGATGAAGGTCAGCTTGCCGCTGTCGGTTTCGGGATCGTCGCCATGATGGGAGACGCAGTAGACGCCGGACCAGCTGTGCAGCGGATGGTTGTGGGCGGCGAAAAATCCGCCGCGCCGCGTGAGGTGAAACCAGGCCTCGTGCGCAACCTGGAGACGGGCGAGGAAAGCCTGGTCGTAACCGTTGAGCTCGCCGATGGTGCGGTAGAGCGCCGCCCAGCAGAAGTCGCGCAGCTTGCGGACACAATCGTGGGGCCAGTCGAACAGCCGGAAGTTGCTTTCGTAGAGCGCGTCGTTGCGGGTCACGAAAGGTGTCTTGTTGCGGTACTTGTCGCCTTCTTCGGCGCGCGCGATGAAAAGTTCGCGCAATTCCTGGTTGAGCGCCTCACAGTCCGGCATCTGGGCCGAAATCAGGGGCGCCGCAAAAGCGGGAATGACCTGGATCATGGACTCGGTCCCTGCGGGGGAATGGATGCCCTAGCTCTTCTCGATGTCGGCCATGGTCAGGCCGCCCTTCAGCACGTGGGCGTCGAAGCCGCGCTCGCTCAGGATGTACGCCGCGGCGCTGCTGCGCCGCCCCGTATCGCAACACACGACATAGGGCTTCGAGGAGTCCAGCGTCTTCAGCTTCAGGCGGATGAAGTAAAGCGGGATGTTGATCGCGCCTTCCTGGTGGTAGCTCTCGAACTCGGAGGGCAGGCGCACGTCGACCCAGACGCCGCCGGCGGCCACGATGCGCGAGGCCTCCTCGAAGTCGACCCACTGCAGCATGGGCTCGTTCATGAGGGTGTTGAAGTCGTCCTGCCCGAGCCGCATGAGCGAGCCGTCGCTGACCATGGTGACGGTGGCGTTGCGCTTGGCGTGGGAAATCAGGGCTTCCTCACCAAAGGTGTCACCCGGGCCGAGGTCGGCCAGCTTGATGCCGTCCCGGTTCAGCGGAGTCTCGCGCGTCACCGCGCAGCGGCCCTCGGTGATGACGTAGAAATAGTCACCCTCGTCACCCTGCTTGATGACGACGTCGCCGGCCTTGAAGTTGACCTGCTGCATGCGCATGAAAATGGCCTGGATGTTGGCCGCCGGAATGCGGTGGAAGGCCTTGGTCTGGAGCAGCGTGGTCATCCAGTCGTCGCTTTCCGGCAGGTTGCCGGCCCGCAACTCGCTGACTTCGTAGGTGCCGGTCTGGTCCCAGGTCAGCATGACATCGAGCAGGTCCGAATCGATCGCGATGTATTCGACGCGGCTGCGTGCGCGGGCACTCGACCGGCGCGGCACCCCGGGCGCCAGCGGACTGCGTGCATCGGGCGTACCGCCCTCGACCACCGACAACAGCTTGTCGCCGTCGCGCAACTCGACCTCGCCGGAGACGATGTAGATGGTGCGGCGGTCGGTGTCGCCCTTGCGGAACAGGAACCGCCCGCCGGGAATCTCCTGCACCGCGGTCTTTTCAGCGAGCGCGCGGAGATTCTCCGCTTTCAGCCCGTCGAGGGGCGAAAAGGCCTTGAGTACATCAACGTCGAGAGACTTGGCCGGCATGGTGGGATGAACGCTCCCTTTTCTTATGTTCCCTGGCCGCAATGGCGGCCGGCGCGGCTTCAGCCGCGCCGGTGCCAAGAATATCACACGAACGGCCTGGTGCCGGGCTGTGTCCCAGTTCGCAAAAGCGCCTAGCGGGGCAGGTCTTTCCAGCCCGGGTCAGGCGCAAAACGCTCGCCGTAGCGCTCCTCCAGCCGTTGCAGCGACTCGACCACCTCGGCCACTCCCCGTGCCCGCGCAAAATTGATCGGGCCGCCACGGAAAGGGGCGAAGCCGGTGCCGAAAATCACCCCGGCATCGAGCAGGTCCAGGTCCGTCACCACGCCGTCACGCCACACCGCGACGCACTCGTTCACCATGGGCAGCACCAGCCGGTCCGCGAGGTCCTGCGGCGGCCTGGCATCCTTGACCTGCGGCTTCACGGCCTTGCCGTCCTTCCACTCGTAGAAACCGCGGCCCGTCTTGCGGCCCAGGCGCTTCTTTTCCACCATCTCGACCAGGCGGTCCGGTACCGGAATGCCGTAGGCGGCACCCAGGATCTTGGCGACGTGCAGCGCCACGTCCAGTCCCACCGTGTCCGCCAGTTCGACCGGCCCCATGGGCATGCCGAAGCGTGTCGCCGCGGAATCGATGACCGGCATGGGCACGCCGTCCTCGCCGGCCAGCAGCGCCTCCATCATGTACGGCATCAGGACGCGGTTCACCACGAACCCGGGCGAACTGAGGCAGGGCAGGGGGAGCTTGTCGATCTTGCGCGCAAAGGCGATGCCCTTGTCGATCTCCGCCTTGGGCGTGTCCGGCGTGTGGATCACCTCCACCAGCGGCATCATCGCCACCGGGTTGAAGAAGTGCAGGCCGATCAGGCGGCCGGGCTTGTCGAGGGCGTCCTGCAGATCTTCGAGCCGTATGCTCGAGGTATTGGTCGCCAGCACCGCATCCGGCTTCATGCGCGGCTCGAGATCGCGGAACAGGCTTTTCTTGGCCTCGGCGTCCTCGAAGATGGCCTCGATTACAACATCGGCGTTGGCCACACCGCGTCCCTCGACGTCGGGCATCAGCCGGTCGAGGGCTGCCTGCACCAGGCGCGGGTCACGCAGCTTTTTCCGGTACAGCTTGGCGGCGCGCTTGACCACCGGGGCGATGTACTTCGGTTCGCGATCCTGCAGGGTGACGGTCATGCCGCGCAGGGCGCACCAGGCGGCGATATCGCCACCCATCACGCCAGCGCCGACCACGTGCACGTGCTTGAACTGGTGCCGTGTCTTGCCGCCGAGCGCCTTCAGCTTGTCCTGCAGCAGGAACACACGCACCAGGTTGCGCGAGGTGTCGGTGCAGAACAGCTCGGCAATGGAACGCGCCTCCTTCTCCATCATCAGGGCCGGCTTGTCACCGTAGCGCTTCCACAGGTCGATGATGGCGTAGGGCGCGGGATAGTGATCGCGGCGGGCCTTCTTTGCCACCTGCTTTTCCAGCACGCCGGCGAGCACGTTGCGCGCCGGGCCGAGATTCATGAGCTTGTCCTGCAGCGGCAGCTGGCGCGGCTTGGGCGGCTTCAACGCCATCATGCGGGCCGCCCGCTCCAGGTGGCGCGCCGGCACGACCTGGTCTACCAGGCCCATCGCGCGGGCCGGCTTCGGGCGGATGTTCTTGCCCGTCAGCATCATGTCCATGGCCTTGAGCGGGCCCGCCAGCTGTACCGAGCGGACGGTGCCGCCGAAGCCCGGGTGGATGCCGAGCTTCACCTCGGGCAGCCCGATCACCGTCTTCGGGTCGTCGTTGATGATGCGGTAACGGCAGGCCAGCGCCAGCTCGAGGCCGCCGCCCAGCGCGAAGCCGTTGATCAGGGCGATGGTCGGGCACTTCAGCCCTTCGAGGCGGTCCAGCACCTGCTGGCCTGCCCGCACCATTTCGTAGGCCTGCGCGGAGTCCTTCAGGCCGGTGAACTCCTTGATATCGGCGCCGGCGATGAAGCCGGATTTCTTGCCCGAGGTGACCACCACGGCCTTCGGCAGATCCTTTTCGATCGCCTCCAGCATGGTGTTCAGCTCCGTCATGACGTCGCGTGACAGGACGTTGGTCGAGGCATCCGCCTTGTCGAAGCAGAGCCAGGCGATACCGTCGTCGTCGCGGCGCAGTGTCCAGTGCTTGAGAGTGTCGTTCATGAGGCTACTCCGGCTTGCTCTTCAGCAGCATGGCGCCGCCCTGGCCGCCGCCAATGCAAAGGGTGGCCACGGCGGTGCCGCCGCCCTGGCGCTCGAGGACCTTGAGGGCGTGCAGCACGATGCGCGCGCCGCTGGCGCCGACCGGGTGACCGGCGGCAATGGCCCCGCCGTCCAGGTTCAGCTTGTCCTCGTCGATGCGGCCCATCGCGCCGTCGAGTTCCAGCACGTTGCGGCAATACTCCTCGTCATCGAGTGCCGCCAGGCAGGCGAGCACCTGGCCGGCGAAGGCCTCGTTGATTTCCCAGTAATCGATGTCGTCGAGGCCGAGCCCGTGGCGCCCGAGCAGCGGTGCCGACGCGTGCGCCGGGCCCAGGCCCATCTCGGCCGGATCCAGCGCGGCCCACTCGCTGTCCTCGATCACGCCCAGCACCTCCAGGCCGTACTTCTTCACCGCGGCCTCACTGGCGAGCAGCAATACGGCGGCGCCGTCCGTGATCTGGGAACTGTTGCCGGCGGTCACCTGGCCGACCTTGCGGTCGAAGAAAGGCTTCAGGGTTGCCAGCTTCTCTACGCTGCTGTCGCGGCGCAGGCCGTCATCTTCTTCGTGCGCGCGGCCGGCAGCGTCGTACACCGCGACCACCTCGTCCATGCGGCCCTCGTCGAAGGCCGCGGCAAGCCGGTGGTGGCTGCGAGCGGCAAAGCGATCCATTTCCTCGCGCCCGATCCCGAAGCGATGCGAGATGACTTCACAGGTCTGGCCCATGTTGAGCCCGACGACGGGATCGGTCAGGCCCTTGATGAGCGCAATAACCGGGGCGAAGTGCTTCGGCCGCAGCCGGGTCATCTGCACCGCCTTGTCCACCGGCGACTTGGCGCGGGCCAGGTCGGCAAGCCAATTCACCATGTCATCGTTGAACAGCACCGGCGCGCGGCTCATCGCCTCGGTGCCGCCGGCCAGCACGAGATCCGCGCGCCCCAGCCAGATGTTGCGTGCAGCCGAGTCCAGGGCCTGCATGGCCGAGGCGCAGTTGCGCATTACGGTGAAGCCGGGGACCTTGTTGCCGCAACCGAGGCGCAGGGCGACGATCCGGCCGATGTTGGACTCGTCGGGGCTGGGCATGGCGCAGCCGAGGATCACCTCGTCGAGCTGGTCGGGGGCGATGGGCTGGCGGGCCAGCAGGGCGCGCCCGGCGGCGACGGCGAGATCCGAAGCGCTGAACGGGCCGGGGCGCCCGCGCGCCTTGAGAAACGGCGTCCTGGCGCCGTCCACCACGTAGGCGCGGCTCGCGTGGGACGCGTGGCGGGTCTTGGCCATGATCTACTCCTAGCGTTTCCGGGGTTGAGTCGGCCGCGCCGGAAGACGGCGGCGGCCGGGCTTGGATACGGATACCGGGGCACGGAAACCCGCGGCGACGAACGGTAACAAACGTTGCACCACGTCGTGCACGTCCTCGGGATTCATCGACTCGCCCGACACCAGCTCGACCAGCTGGCGCTCGGCCACCGGGTAGGTGAGGGCGCCGACCAGGAACTGCAGCCGCCAACGCACGTCTTCGGGCGGCAGGTCAGGGAGCGTGCGACACAGGGCCGCGTGGTAGCGCTCGAGCACCCGCTTGTACTCGCCCGCAAACCAGGACTTGTAGGGCGCCTCGGCCTCCGCATGGGTCTGGCCGAGAAGCCGCATCACCGTCGGGCCGCCCTGGGCGGGATCCCGCGCCAGGCTGGCCACGGGGCTCATGAAAGCTTCGAGGATCTCTTCCAGTGT
Source organism: uncultured Thioalkalivibrio sp. (assembly GCA_964413755.1). GTDB lineage: Bacteria > Pseudomonadota > Gammaproteobacteria > Steroidobacterales > XN24 > XN24. The sequence goes on from CAYPTW010000060.1 coordinate 12,308, forward strand.
CGGCTTGCGGCGGCGCTTCTCCAGCTTCTCCAGGTTGGCCAGCCGGGCCCGGTTGAGGGGCTCGAGGCGGCGACGGTAGACCTCGTCGACGAGGCCTTCCTTGGAGCCGAAATGGTAATTCACCGCGGCCAGGTTCACCCGGGCGAGGGCCGTGATGGCGCGCAGCGAAGTACGCGCCACGCCGGTGCGCGCGAAGAGCTCTTCGGCGGCGACAATGATCCGGTCGCGGGTGGAGTCGAGCAGGCTGGTCAAGAGGTTCGGCCCGATTGAAACAAGTGTTTAATGGTAGGCGCAGGCCTGTCCGACCGCAACAAAGGGCGCCCGGGCCCGGGGCGGTGCCGTAGCCCGTGGACCGGCCTCAGGCGGGCTCGAACTCGCAGATCAGCGGCAAATGATCCGACAGGCGGACCTGGGGGATTTCAAAGCCCCGCGGCCGCAGCCCCTGCCCATAAAGGATGAAGTCCAGTTCCTTGCGCGGCGCGTGGCTGGGATAGGACGGGAGGCGGGCCTCGTTGGCACTCTGCAGCCCGGCCGCCTGCATGAACAGGTACATCTCGTTCTCGCCCCAGAAGGTATTGAAGTCCCCGGCGACGATGACGGGCTTGGTGGCCGCCTTGACCAGGTCGTGCAGGTGCCGCAGCTGCCAGTGTCGATGGCGGTACTTGAGCGACAGGTGCACCAGGAAGATGGCCACGTCATCCAGTTCCAGCTCGATGATCAGCCGCTTGATCCCGGTGTCGAAATAGTGGAAGCGCTCGCCGTAGACGCGGGGCGCGGCGAGGAAGGCGTTGGCCTGCTTGCGCACGATGGGCAGGCGCGTGTTCATCGAGCTTTCGCCGTACTTGCACTCGTAAGTGCTGTAGTGCCCGAGCTGGCGCGCAATGGCCTCGGCCTGGTTCACCATGCCGGTGCGGATCGAACCGGTATCCACCTCGATCAGGCCCACTACGTCCGGGTTATGCCCCTTGATGAACTCAGTGATGGCGTCCAGGTTCCCCTGGTTGCCCCGCAGGTAGCCGGCCCCGGGCACGGGCAGGTGAAAGCGCGCGCCGGTGCCGGCGGCGTATCGGATGTTGTAAAGCAGGAATTTCACGCCTGGCCGAGCCGGCTTGGAGGTGACCGCATGCGGCAATTCTATCCAACCCGGGGGCACTGCGCTGCGGCCGGGCCAACATCGTGATTTGTATAGGTTAGAATCCGGAAAAACACGGCCCGGCCGAGGAGGGCGCCATGTCGGAAAACAATCCCATCAGGCTGTATGCCGTCCACGGATGGCACCGTGATGAGGACTATGCCCGCCTGTTCGAGTTCATCGAGAGCGCAGACAACTTTTTCTATCGCGTGATGCTGGACCCGGACAGCCACAGCCCGGAGGGCGACGGGGTTGCGGCGCGGCGCACCCTGATCGGCGCGGCGCTGAAGGAAGCGGAATGCGTGGTGTGCACGGCCGGCACCTGGGAGCGCTTCAACGACTGGGCCCGGTATACGATCGACTCCGCCAGGGTGTTGGACCTGCCCATTGTCGCGGTGGAGCATTTCGGACCGAAAAACATGGACCCGAGGCTGAAGGGTTACGCGGCCGAGGTCGTAGGCTGGGACTCGCGCAGCATCGTCGACGCCATCCGCCGCCAGGCCCGCCAGGAAGACACCTCGCGCTTCGACACCATCGAGTTCGACCTCTAAAGCCGATTCCTCACCTGTCGAATCGCCGGCGGCCCTTTACGGCAGGGTCCCGCCGGTCCTCGCGCTCCTGCTGCAGCTCAGGCTTGGGCCCATAAAGATCAACGATCGTGGCGGCCGGATCAAATCCGTCGCCGTCGTCCGCGTCTCGCGCCTGGGCCAGCTCGGGTCTGGCCCCATACAAGTCCGCCGCGCGGCGCTGGCCGGCGCGCCGGTCCTTGTGGCGCCGGTAGCCGCAGTCACATGTCGCGCGGTCGCACTCCGGCAACGGCAGCTTGGGGATCCGGTTGTTCAAGAAGCGCTTCCCGGCGAGCTCCAGTACAGCCGGGCATGCGCCATAGGCGGCCGGCACGACTTCGACCGCATCGTAGCGTTGCGCGGGCTGCGCCGCTGCAGAAGCAGCCGGCTTCGCGGCAGTATTCTTTTTTTCTTTAGACCTTGAAAACGGCCACACGGTTGTTTCCCCTGGAGTTCCCAGGGGAATGCTAGCCTGGCGCCAAAAAACCGACGGTGCGCCAAGTCGCATTTCCCGCGCCGAAATTCGCGCCCGATCTGAATGGCTGGCAATCGAGGCCCCGCCTGCTATACCCAGTAAAAGGGCTCACCCCATCAGGCGCCCGACGCGACGCATCTTGCGGGCGAGAAACCCCGTCTCGCCACCCTGGCTGCCAGTACGCAGCGGAGGATGTCATGAGAGTCGCAACCACGCTCTGTCTTGCCGTTGTACTGCTGGCATTGCCGGTGGTGCAGGCGCACGACCCGGTCGTGACAATCCCGGACCCGGGGTTTCGACCCGAGAGCGCCCAAGAGAGCCAGTTTCTTAACGATATCGGCGCGGCCAGCATTGCCGTCTATCCGACCCTCGTGCGCAGGATCGAGCGCACCGCCCACTCGTCCCGTTCCCAGGCACAGGTAATCGCTTCTCTCGACGCGCAGGGAATCGGTCACGCCAAGGCCGCGAGCCGCCGCCTGGACCCTGGCCGACTCGACCCCCGGTCGCAGTGGCTCATTTTCCAGGAGGGCCTTGCGGGGCTGGCCGAGGCGGTGCCTGGCAGCCATACCGGCGCCGACTATCACCTCCTGCTGGAGATCCTGGTCCCCGGCGATGAGGCGGTCTTCGGGATCGAGGTCTACCTCGTCGACAGGGAAGGGGAGAACGCTTTCTCGTTCCTGTTGAATGCGCACCACCAGGTATTTGCGGCCGCCGAGCTTCAGGCAGGCGAATCACAGGCAGCGCGGGATGCAATGATCGACAAGGCCACCGCAGTTGCGATGCGCGCGCTGGCGGAGCAGCTTGCCTGGGCGCAAGCATGTGCTGCACCGCAGCAGGCAAGGACCCCGATCCGGCTCGCCGCAGATTTCGTTGACGACTTCGAGACCGGGCTGAGAAGTGGCGTCGATCCGGACGGTATCGCCCTGGGTTTTTCGATGTTTTCCGGGGACAAGAGCAGCGTACGGGTGGCCACGACGAAAACGCATCCCGCGGTGCCGGGGCATGCGAAGGGAAACTCCGTGCTGCAAGTTGACCTTGATGTGACGACATGGGCGGGCGTGCTGCACAGGTTCGCCAACGACACTGTCGATCAATGGATCTCTTATGATCTCAGCGACGCGAAAGAGCTGAGTTTCTGGCTCCACGGCCGCGACAGCGGCACGATCCTTGTCATCGACGTGCTCGACAACCGGCGCAGTTGCCCACGCCTGGACGACGCAGAACGCTATTCCTACCAGTTTGTCGACGACTTCTCCGGCTGGAAACTGCTGTCGATTCCGTTCGCCGTCATGCAACGCAAGGAAATCTGGAACGCCGCACCCGACGATGGGCTGGGGCTGTGCTCCGTGCACGGCTGGGCGTTCGCTGCGCTAAAGACAAGAGGCGAGACCACATACTTCATCGACGACGTGCGCCTGCGGCGCGTGCCGCTGCTCGAGAGCATCCCACAGGGTCTGTCGCGTGACACGGACATCTGGGTGCCGATCAACGAGCTGCCGATGTATGGCGGCTATGAGAAGACAGCTTTCCAGGCCGATGCGGACCAGCGCTTCCTGGAAATGGTGCTGCCGCGCTTTGCCGGGGACCGGGCAGCTGCTGCCGAGTACTTCGCCCAGACCGG
>CAYPTW010000061.1:0-15873 GCA_964413755.1 uncultured Thioalkalivibrio sp.
ATCGCCATCAACCGCGGCGAATACGCCGGCGTCTACGCCGGCCAGGCACTGGTGGACGCGGACGGCATCGTGGGCCAGGTGGTGCGCGTCGACCCGCTCGGCGCCGAGGCGATCCTGATCAGCGACCCCAGCCACGCCACGCCGGTGGAACTGATCCGCAACGGGCTGCGCACCGTGGCCCTGGGCGTCGGCGACGTGAGTCGCGTGGAACTCCCTTTCCTGCCCAACAGCGCGGACGTGCGCGTGGGCGACCTCCTGGTCTCCTCGGGCCTCGGCGACGCCTTTCCGCATGGCTACCCGGTGGCCCGGGTGACGCAGGTCGAGCGGCGCCCCGGCGAACCCTTTGCGCGCATCGAGGCGGAGCCGACCGCGGCGCTCAACCGCAGCCGGCAGGTGCTGCTGTTGTGGGAAGGTGGTGAAGCCGAGCCCGTCGAAGTGCCGAGCGACACCGCCGCGCCCCCGCCCGAGGCCGAACCCGGGACAGGGGCCACGACCGAACCGCCGGCCTCGCCGCAACCCGGAGGGGCGCCATGAGCCCGGCGGGACGCGTGCGCCACTGGCCGGTGCTGCTTTCGCTGCTGGTGGCGATGTCGCTGGAAGTCGCGCCGCTGCCTGCTGAGCTGGCGGCCTGGCGTCCGCCGTGGCTCGCCCTGGTCGCGATCTACTGGGTGCTGGCGTATCCGCGCCGCTACGGGCTGGCGCTGGCCTGGCTCGCCGGCCTGGTGCTGGACGTGCTCAAGGGCGGCGTGCTTGGACAGCATGCGCTGGCGATGACTGTCGCGATCTGGATCACCCTGCATTTCCACCTGCGCCTGCGCGTGTTTCCGCCCTGGCAGCAGACCGTGGCGGTGACGGGCGTGGTGCTGGCACACCAGTTCCTGGTGTTCTGGGTGGACGGCGTGGCAGGGGATGCGGTGCTGGGCTGGCAGCGGCTGACGCCGGTCGCCGTGGCAGCCGTCGCCTGGCCGGTCCTGGCCGCCCTGCTCGGCCGCCTGCGCTTCCAGCTCCGCATGCAGACATGAGCATCGATCGCCTCAAGGATCATTGGCGCGAACAGCGCATGTTCCTTGGCCGGATCATCGCGGCCGCAGTGGTCGTCACGCTGCTCGCGGGCCTGCTCATGTACCGCCTGGTGGACCTCCAGGTGGTGCACTTCGAGCACTTCACCCGTCTCTCGCAGGGCAACCGCGTGCGGCTCGAGCCCGTGCCCCCGGTGCGCGGGCTGCTGTTCGACCGGGCCGGGCGCCCGCTCGCCGAGAACCAGCCGGTGTACCAGCTGGAACTCGTGCCGGAACAGGTGCAGGACCTGGAGGCCACGCTGGACGGGCTGGTTGCGCTGGGCCTGGTGCGGACCGAGGACCTGCCGCGTATCCAGGGCCAGATCCGCAGCCAGCGACGCTTCGAGCCGGCGATCCTGCGGGCGCGGCTGAGCGACGAGGAGGCAGCCCGCTTCGCCGTGAATCGGCCGCGCTTCACCGGCGTGGACATCCAGGCCAGGCTGGCACGCCGCTACCCGCTCGGGGCGCGCGCGGCGCATGCCGTGGGCTATGTCGGCGCCATCAGCGAGCCGGACCTGAAGCGACTGGACACCGCGAATTACGCCGGCACCGCACAGACCGGCAAGGTCGGCGCCGAGCGCGCCTGGGAGGACCTGCTGCACGGCACGACCGGCTTCCGGCAGGTGCTGGTGAACGCCCAGGGCCGCGCGCTGCAGGAACTCGAGCGCAACGACGCCGTGCCGGGGCGCAATGTTTATCTCACGCTGGACCTGGAACTCCAGGCAGTGGCGGAGGAAGCACTCGGCGAGCGGCGCGGGGCAATCGTGGCGCTCGACCCGCGCAACGGCCAGGTACTGGCACTCGCCAGCATGCCCGGCTACGACCCCAACCTGTTCAGCATGGGTATCCCGGCGCCGCTGTACCGGGCGCTGCAGGAGGACCTGGACCAGCCGATGTTCAACCGCGCGCTGCGCGGCCAGTACCCGCCGGGTTCCACCATCAAGCCCATGCTGGCGCTCGCCGGCCTGCACTACGGCGTCACCTCGCCGCTGGACACGATGTGGTGTCCCGGCTGGTTCAGCCTGCCCAATCACTCCCATCGCTACCGCGACTGGAAGCGCGAGGGGCACGGCGCAGTGGACCTGGAAGACTCCGTGGCCCAGTCCTGCGACGTCTACTATTACCGCCTGGCCGTGACGCTGGGCATCGACCGCATGCACGATTTCCTCGCCCTGTTCGGCCTCGGCGCGGCCACCGGCATCGACATCCCCGGCGAACGCGACGGCCTGTTGCCCTCGCGCGACTGGAAGCGCAGCGCTTTCCGGCGCCCGCAGGACCAGGTCTGGTTTCCGGGCGAGACGGTGATCACCGGTATCGGCCAGGGCTACATGCTCGCCACACCGATGCAGCTGGCGCACGCAACGGCGATCCTGGCGAACCGCGGCCAAGGCTATCGGCCCACCCTGCTCGCAGCAGTAGAGGACCCGCTGAGCGGCGCGCGGGAGGAGTTCGCGCCGCTGCCCCTGCCGCCGCTGCAACTCACGCCCACGCATGTCGAGGAAGCGGTGGACTCCATGGTCGCCGTGGTGCACGGGGAACGCGGTACCGCACGCGCCATCGGCGTGGACTCTCCGTGGACCATCGCGGGCAAGACAGGTACCGCGCAGGTGGTCGGCATCGCACAGGGAGAGGAGTACGACGAGGACGAAGTGGAAGAGCGGCACCGGCCGCATGCCCTGTTCGTCGCCTTCGCCCCGGCGGAGAACCCGCGCATCGCCATCGCGGTGCTGGTGGAGAACGGTGCCAGCGGCAGCGCCGCGGCAGCGCCGATCGCGCGTAAGCTGATCGATAACTGGCTCGGCAGGGAGGGCGGCTGACATGGCCGTGTCTTCATCGGTATTCGGCGACAAGCATGCCCTCGGGCTCGGCGCGCGCATCCTGGCGGCGCTCAGGCTGGACGCGCCGCTGCTCATGGGCCTGCTTGCCGTCTCGGCGTTCGGCCTGGTGGTGTTGTGGAGCGCGGGCGGCCAGGACCAGGGGCTGCTGCTGCGCCAGCTGGTGCGCCTCGGCGTCGCCTTCGGCGTCATGCTGGTGGTGGCGCAGGTGCCGCCCAAGATCCTGCGCCTGTGGGCGCCATGGATGTTCCTCCTCGGTCTCGCGCTGCTGTTCGCCGTGCTCTTTTTCGGCGACATAGGCAAAGGGGCGCAGCGCTGGCTGGACCTCGGCGTGGTGCGTTTCCAGCCCTCGGAAATGATGAAGCTGGCGGTGCCCATGATGGCTGCGTGGTACCTGCATGACCGCCCGCTGCCGCCGCGATTCCTCGAGGTCTGCGCGCTGCTGCTCATGGTCGTGGTGCCGGCGTTCCTGATCGCGCGCCAGCCCGACCTCGGCACCGCCCTGCTGGTGGCGAGCTCGGGGCTCCTGGTGGTGCTGCTGGGCGGGCTCCGGGTGCGCATGATCCTGCTCCTTGGCGCTCTCGGCGCCGCGCTCGCGCCGGTCCTGTGGTACTTCATGCACGACTACCAGCGCCGTCGCGTGCTGACCTTCCTGCAGCCGGAATCGGACCCGCTCGGGGCCGGCTACCACATCATCCAGTCGAAGATCGCCATCGGTTCCGGCGGCCTGTTCGGCAAGGGCTGGGGCAACGGCAGCCAGGCGCAGCTGGAATTCCTGCCCGAGCGCTCGACGGATTTCATCTTCGCCGTGCTCGGCGAAGAGTTCGGGCTCATCGGCCTGGCCCTGCTGATCGTCGCCTACCTGTTCATCATCGGCCGCGGGCTGTACATCGCGCTGCAGGCCCAGGACACCTTCGGCCGCCTCCTCGCCGGCAGCATCAGCCTCACCTTCTTCGTCTACGTCTTCGTCAACACCGGCATGGTGACGGGCCTGCTCCCGGTGGTCGGCGTGCCGCTGCCCCTGGTGAGTTATGGCGGCACGTCCATGGTGACCCTCATGGCGGGTTTCGGTATGCTCATGTCCATTCAAGGCCACCGTAACTTGCTCGCCAGGTGAACCGTTTACTGCAATTCCTTTGCTGCGTCGGCCTGGCGGCCGGGCTCGCGCCCGTGGCGACGGCCTCCGCGGAGCAGCCGCTCGACCTGGCGCGTGACGACGTGCTTGCTTTCATCGCGGGCGCGCAGGAACGCCACGGCCTCGCGCCGGACACGGTGCGTGCCGTACTGGCACAGGCGCGTGTCCAGCCGCCGATCATCGAGGCCATCAGCCGTCCCGCCGAGCGCGTGCGCCCGTGGCACGAGTACCGCAAGATCTTCATCACCGACGAGCGCATCAGCGCGGGCGCGGAGTTCTGGCGCCAGCACCGTGAGCAGCTCGAGCGCGTCGCTGCGGAGACCGGCGTACCGGAAGAAATGCTGGTCGGCATCATCGGCGTGGAGACCTATTACGGGCGCATCCTCGGGCGCTACCGCGTTCTGGACGCCCTCGCCACGCTGGCCTTCGAGTACCCGCCGCGCAGCGCGTTTTTCAGCAAGGAACTGGAACAGTTCATCCTGCTGGCGGACGAACAGGACCTCGGCATCGCGGGCCCGGTCGGCTCCTACGCCGGCGCCATGGGGCTGCCGCAGTTCATTCCGTCGAGCTACCGTGCCTACGCCGTGGACGGCGACGGCGACGGCCGCGTGGACCTGTGGGAGAGCAAGGAAGACATCCTCGCCAGCGTGGCGAATTACTTCCGTGCACACGGCTGGCGCCCGGGCGCGCCCGTGGTCGCGCCGGCGGTGCCCGGCGACGCCGATCCGGCCGCGCTGGCGCACCAGGGCTTGTCGGCGAACACCACCGTCGGCTCACTGTGGCGGGCCGGCATCGGCCTGGCCGGTCCCGCGCCGGCCGACCCGGCGGCCACGGCCGGCCTGTTCGCGCTGGAGCGCGAGGACGGCACGGCCTACTGGGCGGGCTTCCACAACTTCTACGTCATCACGCGTTACAACCGCAGCCTGATGTACGCCCTGGCCGTGTACGAACTCGGGCAGGCCGTGCGCGCTCGCGTGGAGGCCGGCGCGGATGCCGGCTAGCCGCGCCGTGCGCCGGCATGGCGCACTCGCCGGCATGTTCCTCCTGGCTGCGGCGCTGGGTGGTTGCGGCACGACCCCCGTGGACCAGGATTCCGCACCGGCGCGTCCGCGCGACGTGAGCCATATCCCGGACGCCGTGCCGCGCGCGGAACCGCGCAGCGCGCGCGGCAACCCGCCCGTCTACGAGGTCATGGGCCAGCGCTACTACGTGATGAGCGACGCCGCCGGTTACCGTGAGCGCGGCATCGCCAGCTGGTATGGCACCAAGTTCCACGGCCGCCTCACCTCCAGCGGCGAGCCGTACGACATGTACGCCATGACGGCGGCGCACAAGACGCTGCCGCTGCCCACCTATGTGCGCGTCACTCACGTGCACAACGGGCGCAGTATCGTCGTGCGCGTCAACGACCGCGGGCCCTTCGTCGGCGACCGCATCATCGACCTGTCCTATGCCGCCGCGGTGCGCCTGGGCATGCACAACGACGGCACGGCGCTGGTGGACGTCGAGGTGGTCGGCCCCGCTGCGGGCACCACGGCCGCCGTGGCGCCCTCGCCGACTACCGGTTCGATGGCCGTGGAGCCGGTATGGCTGCAGGTCGGTGCCTTCTCGGATGCCGGCAATGCCGCGCGCCTCCAGGCCAGGCTGGCCGAACGGGGCATCAAGGACGTGAACACGCATCCCGAGAAGGGCCTGCGCCGCACCGTCTATCGTGTGCGCATCGGCCCGCTCGGCACCCTGGACGAGATCGAGCGCATGCTCGAGGCCGTGCGCGCGCTGGGCATCGACGACGCGCACCTTGCCTCGGACTGACCGCCGCGGCCGGACGGTGTAACATTTCCGGCGGTCCCCTCCACAGCCCGCCGGCACCAAGCCGCCAAAGGAATCCATGCGCCTGATCACCGCCCTCTGCGTCGCCCTCTCCTTCCTGCTCGCCCCGCTGCACACCTACGCGCAAGCCGGCCCGCCCGCGCTGCCGCCGGTGCCTGCGTCTCCGGCCGTGGCGGCCCGGGCGCACATCCTGATGGATTACAACTCGGGCAGCGTGCTTGCCGAGGAGGCCGCCGACGAGCGCATGGACCCCGCCAGCATCACCAAGCTGATGACCGCCTATGCGGTGTTCAGCGAGCTGCGCAAGGGCGAGATGAAGCTGGACGACATGGTGACGGTGAGCGAACGCGCCTGGCGCACCGGCGGTTCGCGCATGTTCATCGAGGTCGGCACGCGCGTGCGCGTCGACCAGCTGATCCGCGGCATGATCATCCAGTCCGGTAACGACGCCTCGGTGGCCCTCGCGGAGTACACCGCGGGGACCGAAGCGGCCTTTGCCGAGCTCATGAACGAATACGCGCGGCGCCTGGGCATGCGCAACACCAACTTTCGCAATGCCACCGGGCTGCCGGCCGAAGACCATTACAGCTCGGCGCGCGATATCGCCTTGCTGGCAGCGGCCATCATCCGCGAGTTCCCCGAGTTCTACTCGCTCTATTCCGAGCGCGAGTACACCTACAACGACATCACCCAGCGCAACCGCAACAAGATGCTGTGGCGCGACCCGAGCGTCGACGGCATCAAGACCGGCATGACGGACGCGGCGGGTTATTGCCTGGTCTCGTCGGCGGAGCGTGGCGACATGCGCCTCATCTCGGTGCTGCTCGGCACCAACAGCGACAAGGCGCGCGCCGACGCCACCCAGGCCCTGCTGAACTGGGGGTTCCGCTTCTACGAGAGTCATCGCGTCTACGCTGCGGGTGAGCCGGTGACCACGACGCGGCTGTGGAAGGGCGAGGTCGAGGCACTGCCCCTCGGCCTGCAGGAAGACCTGTGGGTGACGCTGCCGCGCGGCCGCTACGAACTGGTGGAGGCCACCATGGAGCTGCAGACACCGCTGATCGCGCCAGTGGCCCCGGAAGAGGCGGTCGGCCGGCTGCGGCTGACGCTCGAGGGACAGTCCCTCGCGGACCTGCAGCTGTATCCCCTGGCGCGCGTCGCCGAGGGCAGCCTGCTGCAGCGCGCTATCGATTCGGTACAGCTCTGGTTCGAATGAGCGACGACACGCTGCTCGAGTTCCCCTGCGACTTTCCGCTCAAGGTAATGGGCCGGAAGGCGGACGACTTCGCCGCCCTCGTGGTGGCGCTGGTGGAAAACCATGCCGGCCCGATCCCGGCCACGCGCGTGCGCGAGCGCCTCAGCCGGGACGGCAACTTCGTCGCCCTGACCGTCCTGGTGCGAGCACAAAGCAAGCCCCAGCTGGACGCCATTTACGCCGACCTCAGCGCACACGAGCGCGTGCTCATGGTGCTCTGATGAAAGCGCCCGTGGTCCGGCGCCTCGGCATGGTCGACTACGAGCCGACCTGGCGGCGCATGCAGGCGCTCGCTGAGACCCGCGGCCCCGAGCAAGCGGACGAGATCTGGCTGCTGCAGCATCCCCCTGTTTTCACCCTCGGGCTCAACGGCAGCCGGGCGCACCTGCTGGCGCCGGGTGACATTCCGGTGGTACAGGTCGACCGGGGCGGCCAGGTGACCTACCACGGGCCGGGACAGCTGGTGGTCTACCCGCTGCTCGACCTGGGCCGCAACGGCCTGGGCGTGAGGGCGCTGGTGTGCGCGCTGGAGCGGGCCGTGATCCGTTGCGTCGCCGCCTACGGCATAGAGGCGCGTGGCGACCGCGAAGCGCCGGGTGTCTACGTCGAGGCACGCAAGCTGGCGAGCATCGGCCTGCGCATCCGGCGCAACTGCAGCTACCACGGCCTGGCGCTGAACGTGGACATGGACCTCGAGCCGTTCCGTCGCATCAACCCCTGCGGCTTCAGCGGCCTGGAGGTCACGCAGCTGGCTGATCTCGGGGTGGCGACGCCGCTGGAAACGGTGATGGATGACCTCGAGCGGGCGTTGCTGGCGGAGCTTCAGGACCCCGCCAGCCTGGCCTGCAGCGCGTAAAGCCGTTCAGGCGTGCCGACGTCGAGCCAGGTCCCCTCGTGCAATATCCCGCTCACGCGCCCGTCCGCCGCTGCCTCCTTGAGCAGGGGCGCCAGCGGGAAACGGCCCGCATGACAGCCTGCGAACAGCGCCGGGTGCAGCAGTGCGATGCCGCCGTAAGTGAAGCGCTGCGCGGCATCCGGCAGCACCCTGCCCTGCTCGAGCCCGAAGTCACCGGCAGGGTTGTGCGGCGGATTCGGCACCAGCAGCAACTGGGCCAGCATGCCCTCCTCCAACTGCAATGCGGCCGGCGACCATTCGCACCAGACATCGCCGTTGACGAGGAGAAAGGGCGCTGTGCCGAGCAGGGGGAGCGCCTGGAAGATGCCGCCGCCGGTGTCGAGCGCCGGCCAGGGCTCGGGAGAATAAGTGATCTCTACACCCCAGCGGCGGCCGTCGCCGAGAGACTCCTGCAGCACCTCGCCCAGCCAGGCGCAGTTCATCACCACCTCACGGCATCCTGCCGCGGCCAGGATGCGCAGCTGGTGGCCGACCAGCGGCTCGCCGCCGACCGGCAGCAGGGGCTTGGGCAGCCGGTCCGTCAGGGGGCGCATCCTTTCGCCGCGGCCGGCCGCGAGTACCATCGCTTTCACGCTATTTCCCCCGTTGGCCGTCCAGCCGCGATAATGGGTTCCCGCGGCAAAAGTATGCCATGTTAGCGAGCCTCGTCCGGACAGCCTGATGCCCCGTGTTCTGGCCCTCTTAGTCATCCTCATGGGCAGCGCGCCGCTCGCCGCCGCGCCGCTGTGCCCGGTGCCCGAGCCGATGCAGTTCGAGCCGATCGACGAAGATGCGCCGATCGAAGTGTCGGCCGACCGGGCCGACCTGACCGCGGAAGGGGACTCGGTATTCACCGGCGGCGTGGTGCTGCAGCGGGGCAACCAGCGGCTCGAGACCGAGGGCGCCACGTGGAACCGGGTCGAGGGCCGCCTGCTGGCAATCGACGGGGCGCGTTTCGTCCAGCCCGGTTTCGAGGTCGAGTCCGAGCGGCTGGAGTACCTCCCCGGCGAGGGCACGGCCATCCTGACGGGAAACCGATACCGGCTCCCGACGCGGCCGGCCAGCGGCGGTGCCGAAACCATCCGTGCGCGCGGCAACGGCCGCATCCGCATGGAGGGTGTGACTTACACCACCTGCCCGGGCGAGGACCCTGACTGGCTGCTGCGCATCGGCGAGCTGAAACTCGATACCACCGAAGAGGTCGGCGAGGCCGACAACGTCACGCTGCGGTTTTTCGGCGCCCCCATCGTCTATCTCCCCTACATGTCGTTCCCGTTGTCGGACCGCCGCAAGACCGGCTTCCTGGTGCCCGAATTCGGCCAGTCCTCGCGCAACGGGCTGGAGATCAGCGCGCCGTTCTACTTCAACCTGGGGCCGAACTACGACCACCTGCTGACCCCGGTCTTCCTGTCGAACCGGGGCCTCAAGCTGGACAACCAGTTCCGTTACCTGACGCCGGAGAGCCGCGGCGAGGTCCAGCTGGATTACCTGCATCGCGACAGGGACGTCCCGGAGCAGAGTCCGCGCATCTGGTTCAACCTCTCTCACCTGACACGGCTCGACAACGGCTGGCGTTTTACAGCCGAGATCGAGGACGTGTCCGACACCGATTATTTCCAGAACCTCGGCGATTCCCCCCAGGTCACCAGCCGCACCCACGTGGAACGCCTCCTGCAGGCGGACTACGCGGGGCCGACCTGGCGCATCACGGCCCGGGCGCAGAACTTCCGCACGCTCGACCTGGATATTCCGGAGGACGAACGTCCCTATGCGCGCATACCCCAGGTGGTGGCGGAAGGCCTGTGGCTGGATGGGCCCCTCGGCATGGACTTACGGCTGCGCACCGAGCTTGCCGCGTTCACGCGCGGCGTCGGGCCGGAGGGTGCGCGCACCGTGCTGGAACCTGAAATCAGCCTGCCGGTCGAGGCCCCGGGGTTCTTTTTCACTCCTGCGGCGCGCATGCGGATGGTGCAGTACTACCTCGGCGAACAGGAGCCCGGTGCCGATGACCTGCCGGGATACGTCGCGCCCATCCTCAGCGTCGACTCCGGACTGCGTTTCGAGCGCCCCCTCTCGTCTGCGCGATTCGTCCAGACCCTCGAGCCGCGCGTGCTGTATGCCTACATACCGTTCCGCAACCAGGACGCGCAGCCGCTGTTCGACAGCGGTCGTCCCGACTTCAATTACGTGCAGCTGTTCCGCCCCAACCGCTACCTCGGTGCGGACCGCCTCGGCGACACCAACCAGCTGAGCTTCGGTGTCACTACACGTTTGCTGGAAACCCGCACGGGCCGCGAGTTCCTCACCGCAGCCATCGGCAAGGCCTGGTACTTCGAGGATCCGCGCGTCACGCTGCCGGACGAGACCCTCGAGACCGCCGGCAGTTCGCCTATCGTGCTGGAGCTCGGGCTGGGGCTGTTCAACAACTGGAACGCCGACATCGGCTACCAGTGGGACAACGTCAGCGACACCACGCGGCTGGCGCAATTCCGGCTGCAATACCAGCCCGCGCCCAACCGCGTGGTGAACCTTGCGTACCGTTACCGGCCGGACCTGCTGGAGGATCTCGCCTTCTCGGTGGGCTGGCCGCTCTCCGACCGCTGGAGTTTCGTCACCGCGCTGGAGTACTCCCTGCGCGACAAGACCACGGTGGACCAGGTGCTGGGCGTGCAATACGAGAGTTGCTGCTGGGCCATCCGCCTCGCGGCGACCGAGCAAGTCAGTCGTCGCGACGGCAGTACCGACAACGCCGTGCGCCTGCAGGTGGAGTTCAAGGGCCTCGCCGGACAGAGTGCCAGGCGCCGCTACGAGAATGATATCCTAGGCTACTCGGTCCAAGACTAATCCCAAATTTATGCCATTGAAATTATTGCGCTTTATCATCTTGTTTGCCTGCCTTGCAGGCGTCGGAGCCGCGCCCCGTGCAGCCACGCTGAGCGACTCAGGCGTGTTGCTGGACCGCATCATCGCGCTGGTCGACGACGGCGTGGTGCTCCGCTCCGAACTGGAAAACCAGGTGACGACCGTGATGCGGCGGCTGCGCGAGCAAGGCACGGCGGCGCCGCCCGAATCGGTGCTGCGGGAACAGATCCTGGAAAACCTCATCGTGCAGCAGGTGCAGATGCAGCGCGCCGAGCGGCTCGGTATTCGCATCAGCGACGAGCAGCTCAACATGGCACTGGCCCGCGTCGCGGAGCGCAACGGCTTCAGCTTCGCCGACATGCCGGCCGCGCTGGCCGCCGACGGCATCGAGTACGCCGAGTTCCGCGAGCAGCTGCGACGCGAAATGACCATCGACGCGCTGCGCCAGCGCGACGTGATGGCGCGTATTGCGGTCTCGGAACGGGAGATCGAGCGCTGGCTGGAACAATACGAAGCCAACCGCGGTAACGAGATCGACTACGACATTTCCCAGATCCTCGTGGCGCTGCCTGCGGACGCCTCGCAGGCCCAGGTCGCCGAAGTCGAAGCGCGCGCGCGCGACATCCATGCCCGGCTGCTCGCCGGCGAGGACTTCGCTGCCATGGCAGTGGCGGAATCCGCCGGACAGCAGGCGCTTTCGGGCGGCAGGCTGGGCTGGCGCCAGGGCGCGCAGCTGCCGCAGCAGTTTGCCCCGGCCATCCAGGGCCTGTCTGCGGGCGAGATCAGCGAGCCCGTGCGCAGCGGCAGCGGCTTCCACATCTTCCGCGTCAACGAGACCCGCGGCGGGGATGACACGGTGCTGGAAGTCCAGACCCGCGCGCGCCACATCCTGATGACCACCAACGAGGTCCTGGACGACGTCACCGTGCGCAGCCGCCTGGAGGAAATCCGCGAGCGCGTGCTGGGCGGCGAGTCTTTCGCCGATATCGCCATGATCGAGTCGGAAGATCCCGGCTCCGCCACGCGCGGGGGCGATCTCGGCTGGAACCCACCGGGCACCTTCGTGCCGGAGTTCGAGGCGGTGCTGGCCGAGCTGCAGCCGGGCGAGATCAGCGAGCCCTTCAGTTCACCCTTCGGCTGGCACATCATCCTGCTCGAGGAGAGGCAGGAACGCGACACCACGGACGACGTGAAGCGCCGCCGCGCCATCCAGGCGATCCGCGCCAGCAAGCTGGAGCAGGAGACCGAGCTCTGGCTGCGCAAGCTGCGCGACGAAGCCTGGGTCGAGATCCTCGGCAGCTAGCGGCGCGTAACCATGGCACTCCCGGCCATCGCCCTCACCACCGGCGAGCCGGCCGGGATCGGGCCGGAACTCTGCCTGGCCGTAGCGCAGCGCGCCTGGCCCGCACGGCTGGTGGCGGTCGGCCCCGCTGCGCATCTGGAGACGCTTGCCCGCAGGCTGCAGCCCGACGTCAGTATCAGGACCGTGTCCCGCCCGGAACCCCACCAGGCCGGCGTGCTGCAGGTCATCGACCTGCCGCTCGAACGGTGCGCCACGATGGGCCAGCCCGACCCGGCCAATGCACCTGCAGTGCTGGCGATGCTGCGCCGCGCCGCGGAAGGCTGCCTGGCAGGCGAGTTCGACGCCATGGTCACGGCGCCCGTGCACAAGGCGGTGATCAACGACGCCGGCCTGCCCTTCTCCGGTCATACCGAGTTCCTGGCGGCGATCAGCGGCGGTAACCCCGTGATGCTGCTCGCGGCCGGCAACCTGCGCGTGGCGCTGGCCACGACGCACCTGCCGCTGGCGCAAGTGCCGCAAGCCATCACCCGGGAACGCGTGGCGGGCGTGCTGCGCGTGCTGCATCACGACTTGCAAACGCGCTTCGGCATCGCCACGCCCCGCATCCTGGTGGCGGGCCTGAATCCGCATGCCGGGGAGAGCGGGCACCTGGGCCGCGAGGAGATAGAAGTCATCGGGCCGGTGCTCGAACAGTTGCGCGCTGAAGGCATGCGGCTGGTCGGGCCATTGCCTGCCGACACGCTGTTCACCCCGCGCCAGCTCGAGGGCGCGGACGCTGTGCTGGCCATGTATCACGACCAGGGCTTGCCGGTGCTGAAGTACGCCGGTTTCGGCCGCGCCGTGAACATTACCCTGGGCCTGCCGATCGTGCGCACCTCCGTCGATCACGGCACGGCGCTGGACCTGGCCGGCACGGGCAAGGCTGATGCCGGCAGCCTGGTCGCTGCCCTGGAAGCCGCGCTCGCGATCGTCGCCAGTTCTCATTAAGCCCGGCTTAAGCAAGCCGAGCTAGGCTTCCAGGTTCGGGGGATTCCGACGAACCAGGAGGGCTTTCAAGGCGTGAGATATACCCTGAGCGGCAACCAGGTCGTGCTCGGCAGCGCCCTGTTCACCGTTGCCTTTGCCAACCTTGCGTTCTTCCGCAGACTTTTCGAGGTCTACGCCGGTCAGCAGTGGGGATATGCCCATATCGCCTCGGTGGCCGTGGTCCTGCTATGCGTCACGGTCCTGCCGCTGGCGCTGCTGTCGCTTGTCCGATTCGTCAAGCCCGTCTTCGCGCTGTATTTCCTGATGGCTGCCGGGACTGCGTACTTCATGGACACCTACAACGTCATCATCGACCACGAGATGATCAACAACGTGGTCCTCACCGATCCGGCCGAGGCATCGGATCTCGTCACCCCGCGCCTGCTCCTGTACGTGCTGCTGCTCGGCACACTGCCGTCGGTGGCCCTGTTCCGGGCGCGCATCAGGCCTGAGAGCACCCTGAGCATGCTGCGTAATCGCGGGTTGCTGGTGCTGACCGCGGTGCTCTTGACGATCGGGCTTGCACTGTCCTCCAGCAGCTTCTATGCGTCCTTCATTCGCGAGCAGAAGCCGCTGCGCTATTACAGCAATCCTGCGGCGCCCCTGCATGGTGCGGTGCGCTGGGCCTCTCTCCAGCTAAAGGACGGCCAGCAGCCGCTCGAGGTGGTGGGCGAGGATGCCCATGCGCCGCCAGCGGACACCGACCGCGAACTGGTGGTGATGGTCGTTGGCGAGACGGCTCGAAGCGACCGTTTCTCGCTGAACGGCTACGACCGCGAGACCAATCCGCTGCTGGCGCAGGAGGCGGTCGCCAGCCTGCGCAACGTATCCTCCTGCGGTACGTCGACTGCAGTCTCGGTGCCCTGCATGTTCGCCATCTACGATCGGCAAAGTTTCCGCGACGATAAAGCCCGGCACACGGAGAATGTGCTCGATGTCCTGCAGCATGCCGGCGTGACAGTGCTCTGGCGGGACAACAACTCGGACTCGAAGGGCGTTGCCGAGCGAGTGCGGTTTGAAGATTTCCGTTCACCCGAGGCCAACCCGGTGTGCGACATCGAGTGCCGGGACGAGGGCATGCTGGACGGCCTGCAATCGTTCATCGACAGGCATCCCAGCGGCGACATCCTGATTGTCCTGCATCACATGGGCAGCCATGGGCCCGCGTACTACAAGCGCTACCCGGAGACGTTCCGTCGCTTCACGCCTACCTGCGAAACCAGCCAGCTCAATGCCTGCAGCGCAGAAGAGATCAGCAACACCTACGACAACACGCTGCTCTACACAGACTATTTCCTGAGCAAGGTCATCGCGTTGTTACGCGGCAATGACGACCGCTTCGAGACGGCGATGATCTATGTCAGCGATCATGGTGAATCGCTCGGCGAGAGCGGACTCTACCTTCACGGCCTGCCCTATTTCCTGGCGCCGGACGCGCAGACTCGGGTGCCCGTTGTGTTCTGGTTCGGGCGTCGTTTCGACAGCGCCCGGATCGAGGCCATGCAGCAGCTGGTGGACAGGCCCTTTTCCCACGACAACGTGTTCCACACCCTGCTGGGGCTGTTCGAAATCGAGACCGAGGCCTATCGACCCAATCTGGACATCCTGCGCCAGGCGAGGATGCGCGACGGCTTGTCGCCAGAGTACTACTGACCCTGCGGCCGTTGCTCAGCCCTCCTCATGCAGCACGCGACCACCGGGCCGCAGAAGCCAGTAGTCGCCGGCCAGGGCCGTCAACCAGCAAACATAGGCCGTCGTAAGGTCGTGCGAAGGGAAGTGCGCGCCGCGCGCCCATTGGTCGATCGCGAAGACGCTGCCGAGAAAG
The DNA here is from genome assembly GCA_964413755.1 of uncultured Thioalkalivibrio sp. GTDB lineage: Bacteria > Pseudomonadota > Gammaproteobacteria > Steroidobacterales > XN24 > XN24. The sequence continues at coordinate 15,025 of CAYPTW010000061.1, forward strand.
AGGGCCAGCAGCAGTCCCTGCACCGCGAGCGACGACCGCCGCCGGCGTGCCAGGAAGAACAGTCCGAACAGGGCGAAGCCCGATGAGCTGTGGCCGCCCGGGAAGCAGTGGCCGACCGGCGTACCCGCAGCCCCTTCCTCGGGCAGCTCTTGGGGCGCCCGGCTGCCACCGAAAGCCTCCAGGTCCCAGGGACAATCGACGTTGCTCAGCTGCTTGCCGAGACCGACAAGGCTGACGCCGAGCATGCCCGTCAGCACGAGGTACCCCAGCGCCAGCCGGTGCCGGGCAAGGCGGGCATTTAACCAGCTGCCCAGCCAGGCCATCAGCAGCACGGCCATTACGAGCTTCATGACCGCCTGGGCGGTGTCGTGAAACAGGAACTCGGTGACAAAGGCATGGCGCAGCGGAAAGCCCTGCTGCCCCGGGGCTGCAAAAAAGCGCGCCACGGCGTGGTCGACGTCGCCCAGCCTTAGCAGCGCGAGAAGGCACAAGTAGAGGAGCGTCGGCCAAAGCAGCAACTTCCAATGGCTCGGCGGCCCGAGCGTCCGGCCCGCGATACCGTGTCTTCGTTCGAAGTCCACGCCCCCTGTCCTCGCCGTCGCAACCAAACCGGGAGCCTAGCGGACAAGACTTAATCCCACGTTAATTCAGGGGGCCCGGCGCCTGTCGGGACGATTTGCGCGGGATGCCGATTTTGTCCCAGACTCAGCTTCTTCCTTTCCCTCCCAGGCACCGGTACACCCTTGAGCCACCGCCCCCGCAAAAGGTTTGGCCAGCATTTCCTGCACGACCCATCGGTCATCGAGCGCATCCTGCAAGTCGTCGCGCCGGTCCCCGGCGAGCGCCTGG
>CAYPTW010000062.1:0-13762 GCA_964413755.1 uncultured Thioalkalivibrio sp.
TGGATGACGTCGAAGCCCATGTCGCCCGGGCGCACCTTGCCGAGGATGGCGTTCAGGTTGGCGCCGTCGTAGTACAGCAGGCCGCCGGCGGCGTGCACCACCTTCGACATCTCCAGGATCTTGCGGTCGAACACGCCCACGGTAGACGGATTGGTCAGCATGATGCCGGCCGTGTTCGGGCCCACCGCGGCCTTCAGCGCATCGAGGTCGACGTCGCCGTCCGGTCCCGTCGGGATCTCGATCACCTTGCAGCCGCACATGGTGGCGGTGGCCGGGTTGGTGCCGTGCGCCGCGTCCGGAACGATGATCTCGTTGCGATGGGAATCGCCGCGCGCCACGTGGTAGGCGCGGATCATGGCCACGCCGGCGAATTCGCCCTGGGCGCCGGCCATGGGCGTCAGCGAGACCGCCTTCATCCCCGTGACCTCGCGCAGGATCTCCTGCAGCTCCCACATGCAGGCGAGGAAACCTTGGCCGGTGGACTCGGGCGCCAGCGGATGGCGGCCGGTGAAGCCCGGCAGCAGCGCGAGCGTGTTACAGGCCCGCGGGTTGTACTTCATCGTGCACGAGCCCAGCGGGTAGAAGTGCGTATCGATGGAGAAGTTCAGGCGCGACAGGCGCGTGTAATGGCGCACCGCGCCCAGCTCCGAGACTTCCGGCAGGCACGGCGGCGCCTTGCGGCGGAAAGCGGCCGGGATATCCGCCTCGGCGCGGGCCGACGACGCCTGCGCCACGGCGCGACGGCCGGGACGTGAATGCTCGAAGATCAGCGGCTCGCGCATGTCAGCCGAGCGCCTTCAGCGCCGCCTCGTAGTCGGGCTCGTTGGCGATCTCCGGCACCAGCTCGGCGTGCACCACCGTGTCGTTCTCGTCCAGCACCACCACCGCGCGGGCCGTCAGGCCGGCGAAGGCGCTGTCGGAGATCAGCACGCCGTAGGCGCGTGCGAAGTCGGGCGAGCGCATGGTCGAGAGCGTCACCACGTTGTCCAGGCCCTCGTCGCCGCAGAAACGCTTGTGCGCGAACGGCAGGTCGGGCGAGATCATGAGCATCACGGTGTCGTCGTGCTCACGGGCGTAGTCGTTGAACTTCTTGGTCGACAACGCGCAGACCGGCGTGTCGATGCTGGGGAAGATCGACAGGACTTTCTTCTTGCCCATCCAGCGCGACAGCGAGACGTCGTTGAGCGCGCTGTCGGTGAGCGTGAAGTCGGGTGCCTTGCCGCCGACGCGCGGAAACTCGCCGGCGGTGTGGATCTCGTTGCCCTGCAGGGTGATGGTAGCCATGATTGATTTAACTCCGGAATGAATTCGAAATGGGGAGCGGCCGCTCAGGCCACCTGGGCCTCGCGCAGCACTTCGCTGAGCGCCTGGAAATAGGTCTCGATGTCGCTGGCCGTGCGCATTTCCGTGGCGCATACAAGCACCGCATTGCCCAGCTCAGGGTAGTCGCGCGACAGGTCGTAGCCGCCGAGGATGCCACGCCGTGCCAGCGCTTCCAGCAGCGGCCCCACCGGCCGGTCCAGCCGCAGCACCGACTCGTGGAAAAAGTGGCCGGGAAACACGCGCTGCACGCCCTCGAGCGACTCCAGCTGCCCGACCAGCTCCGCCGTGTTGCGCACCGATGCGGCCGCGACCCGCGCCAGGCCCTCGGCGCCGAGCAGGCTCATGTAGATGGTCGCGGCCGTCACCATGAGCCCCTGGTTGGTGCAGATATTGGATGTCGCCTTGGAGCGCCGGATGTGCTGCTCGCGCGCCTGCAGCGTGAGGGCGAAGCCCTCGCGCCCGTCGAGGTCGACGGTCTTGCCGACGATACGGCCGGGCATCTGGCGCACCAGCGCCTGGCGGCAGGCCAGGAAGCCGAAATACGGTCCGCCCGAAGACAAGGGCACGCCCAGCGGCTGGCCCTCGCCGCAGGCGATGTCCGCCCCGGTCTCACCCCACTCGCCCGGTGGCTGCAGCAGCGCCAGGCTGGTGGGGTTCACCACCGCGATCACCAGCGCGCCACGCGCATGCGCCCAGTCGGTGAGCGCGGCCACGTCCTCGTAGCCGCCGAAGAAGTTCGGCTGCTGGATCACCAGCGCCGTGACATCCTCCTCCGCCCAGGGCTGCAGTGCTGCCAGCGCGGTGGTGCCGGTGTCCGGGTCATAGGGCACGGTCTCGAAGTTGAGCCCCTGCCCGCCGGCGATGGCGTGCGCCACGCGACGGTACGCCGGGTTGACCGTCGTCGGCACCAGGATGCGCGCCGACTTCGAGGCCCGGTGCGCGCGCACGGCCATCAGCGCGGCCTCCGCCATGGCGGACGCGCCGTCGTAAAGCGAGGCATTCGAGACGTCCATCCCCGTGAGGGCCGCCATCATCGACTGGTACTCGTAGATGAGCTGCAGCGTGCCCTGGCTCGCCTCCGCCTGGTAGGGCGTGTAGGCGCTGTAGAACTCGCCGCGGGTGGTGATTTCCCACACGGCGGCCGGGATGTGGTGCTCGTAGGCGCCGGCGCCGATGAAATTCAGGTGGCCGGCGTCCTGCGCCGCCCGCTCACGCATCAGGCGCTGGACTTCCATCTCGCTCAGGGCCGGGGGCACGCCGGGCAGCGAATCGACCTTCAGGCCGGCCGGGATCTCGTCGAACAGCTGCTCGATCTCGCCGACGCCGATGGCGGCAAGCATCTCGCGGATGTCGTCTTCCGTGTGGGGAATGAAAGGCATGGTTTAACTCCGGAGGGAAACGCGCGGCGCTCGGGGCCTCAGTCTTCCAGCGTCGCCTCGTAGGCTTTCGCGTCCATGAGCGCAGAGGTTTCGCCCGCGGCGGCCGGGCGGACCTTCATGATCCAGCCGTCGCCGTAGGGATCGGTGTTGAGCAGCTCCGGCTGGCTGGCCAGCGCCTCGTTCCCGGCCACGACCTCGCCGTTGACCGGGCTGTACACGTCCGAGGCGGCCTTGACCGACTCGACCACCGCGCAGGCTTCGCCCGCCGTGACTTCGCGACCGGCCTCGGGAGTCTCGACGAACACCAGGTCGCCGAGCGCGCCCTGGGCGTGGTCGGTGATGCCGATGGTGAACGTGCCGTCGTCCTCTTGCCGCAGCCACTCATGCGTGCGGGTGTACTTGAGATCGGAGGGGATATTGCTCATGACGGGCCTCTCGAAGTGGTGGGCGTCGAAGGGAAGTTCAGTCGAGCTGAATGCGCGGCTTGCCGTTGCGCACGAAGGGCGGTCGTACCACGCGGGCGGACAGGAGGCGGCCGCGGATGTCGACCTCGACCTGCTCTGCGGCGCCGGCCGGAATGCGCGCGAAGCCCACGGAGCGGCCCAGGGTCGGGGCAAAGCTGCCACTGGTGACCTCGCCGTCGCCCGCGGGCGTGACCACGCGCTGGTGAGCGCGCAACACGCCGCGATCTTCCAGCAACAGGCCGACCAGCTTGCGCGGCGGGCCGGCGTCGCGCTGCGCCTGCAGGGCCGCGCGGCCGATGAAATCCCGCTCCGCCGGCTCCCAGGCCACGGTCCAGCCCAGCGCGGACTCCAGCGGCGAGGTGGTTTCGTCCATGTCCTGGCCGTACAGGTTCATGCCCGCTTCCAGGCGCAGCGTGTCGCGGGCGCCGAGGCCGCAGGGGCGCACGCCCGCCGCCAGCAATGCCTGCCACGTCGCGACCGCATGCCCGGCCGGCAGGATGATCTCCCAGCCGTCCTCGCCGGTGTAACCGGTGCGCGCCACGAACAGCTCGCCGCAGGGCATCGCGGTGAACGGCGCCAGGGCCAGCGCCGCCTCGCGGTCCGCCTCCGGCAGCAGGGCGGCCGCGCGCTCGCGCGCCGCAGGCCCCTGCACGGCAATCATGGCCAGCTCCGGGCGCTCGGCGACGGTCACATCCGCACCGGCCGCCGCGCGCTGCATCCAGTCCAGGTCCTTGGCGCGCGTCGCGGCGTTGACCACCAGGCGGTAGCGCTCGGGCCCGAGGTAATAGGCGATGAGGTCGTCGATGACACCCCCGTCCTCATTCAGCATGCAGCTGTAGAGGGCCTTGCCGGGCGCCTGCAGGCGCGCCACGTCGTTGGCCAGCAGGCGGCGCAGCCACGGGCCGGCGTCCGCGCCGCTCACGTCGACCACGGTCATGTGCGAGACGTCGAACATGCCCGCCTCGGTGCGCACCGCATGGTGCTCCTCGACCTGCGAACCGTAGTGCAGCGGCATGTCCCAGCCGCCGAAATCGACGATCCGCGCGCCGAGGCGCTCGTGTTCGGAATGAAGTGGTGTCTTCTCGCCCATCGCGCTCTGTCTCCCACAACCCAACAGCATGGCAGCCAGCGCCGCCTGCCGCCCCTCTGTCCGGTTACCTGAGAGATTCAGTGCCGCGATGCAACGCGGAACCGCTCACCTTCGGTGGACCCTTGTCGGGCCGCTCTCCAGAGCCAACTCGTCCCCGGCGTCCTTTTGCCTGAGCGTTTCCGGGCGGTGCTTGCGCCTTCGGCGCCCCGGGCCTGCGTCCGGCCGGGGTCTCTCCACCAGGGACTGTAACGTTGAAGCGCGCATGATACCCGAGGCGATGCCTCCCTTGCGAGTGTGCCGCAAGGCGGGGATCATTGCGTCCCCGGACCCCCTTTGTCGGAGCCCACTGGCATGAATCCCGTACGCAGGCGTCCCTGCCTCCAGGTCAAGGTCGACCATGTCCGCGTCGGCGGCGACGCCCCGATCGTGGTGCAGTCCATGACCAACACGGACACCGCGGACATCGAGGGCACCGTGCGCCAGGTGGCGGACCTGGCCCGGGCCGGCTCGGAAGTGGTACGCGTCACGGTGAACACCCGCGAAGCCGCCGCCGCGGTGCCCGCGATCCGCGAGCGCCTGTATGCCATGGGGCTGAACGTGCCGCTGGTGGGGGATTTCCACTTCAACGGCCACAAGCTGCTGGCCGAAGTGCCGGAGTGCGGCCTGGCCCTGTCCAAGTACCGCATCAACCCGGGCAACGTCGGCCGCGGTTCGAAGCGCGACCCCCAGTTCGCCGCCATGATCGAAGTCGCCTGCCGCAACGACCGCCCGGTGCGCATCGGCGTCAACTGGGGCAGCCTCGACCAGGACCTGCTGACGCGCCTCATGGACGAGAATTCGCAGCTGGCGGAGCCGCTGGACGCGCGCGCCGTCACGCAGGAAGCGCTGATCCGCTCGGCGCTCGACAGCGCCGAGCGCGCCGTGGAACTCGGCCTGCCGCGCGATCACATCATCCTCTCCTGCAAGGTCAGCGGCGTGCAGGACCTGATCTCCGTGTACCGCGACATCGCCGCGCGCTGCGACTACCCGCTGCACCTCGGCCTTACCGAGGCGGGCATGGGCAGCAAGGGCATCGTCGCTTCCACGGCCGGGATGGCCGTCCTGTTGCAGGAAGGCATCGGCGACACCATCCGCGTCTCGCTGACGCCCGAACCGGGCGGCGACCGGACGCAGGAAGTCATCGTGGCGCAGGAGATGTTGCAGTGCATGGGGCTGCGCTCCTTCACGCCGATGGTGATCGCCTGCCCGGGTTGCGGCCGCACCACCAGCACCTTCTTCCAGGAGCTGGCGCAACAGATCCAGTCGCACCTGCGCCACCGCATGCCGGAATGGAAGAAGCGCTATGAAGGCGTGGAAGAGATGACGGTGGCGGTGATGGGCTGCGTGGTCAACGGCCCCGGCGAGAGCAAGCACGCCAACATCGGCATCAGCCTGCCCGGCACCGGCGAACGGCCGGTGGCGCCGGTGTACGTGGACGGCCAAAAGGACGTCACGCTCAAGGGCGACAACATCGCCACCGAGTTCCAGGCGATGGTGGACGCCTACGTGGAGCGGCGCTACCCGCCACGGGCCTGATCCGGGCGCCGTGACGCGGCGCGGCATGAAGCCTGCCGGAGCACCCCGGTACAATAGGCAGCATCTGCTTCCACGGAGAAAGTCATGGGCAAGGGCACGAAATACGTGGCCAAGGTCCCCGACGAGAACGGTTACATCCACTACACGGATGAAGAGCACCAGGTCTGGCACGAGCTGATCACGCGACAGAAGAAGGTGCTGCCCGGGCGCGCCTGCGGCGAATACATCGAAGCGCTGGAGCTGCTCGACCTGCCCGAAGACCGCGTGCCGCAATGCGCGGACGTGAGCCGCGTCCTGCGCGCGCATACCGGGTGGGAAGTGGCGCCCGTGCCGGCGCTCATCAACTTCACCGATTTCTTCAACCTGCTGGCGAACAAGCGCTTCCCGGCTGCCAGCTTCATCCGCAGCCGCGAGGAGATGGAGTACCTGCAGGAGCCGGACATCTTCCACGAGATCTTCGGCCATACGCCGCTGCTCACCGACCCGCGCTTCGCCGCGTTCACGCATGCCTACGGCAAGGCGGGCGCCGCGGCACGCAAGGAAGACCGGCCCATGCTGGCGCGACTGTACTGGTTCACCGTGGAGTTCGGCCTCATCCACCGGCGCGACGAGGGCCTGCGCACCTACGGCGCCGGCATCGTCTCCTCCATCGGCGAGACCACCTACGCACTGGAGAGCCCGGAGCCGCAGCGCAAGCGCTTCGACCCGCTGGACGCCCTGCGCACGCCTTACCGCATCGACATCTTCCAGCCGATCTATTTCGTCATCGAGAGCTTCGATACCTTGTTCGAGGTGGCGCAGATGGACCTGTTGGGCCTGATCGAGCAAGCCAGGAAGATGGGCATGCACCCGCCGGCCTTTCCGCCCAAGGAAGCGGCCAGCGCCTGAACGTCAATTCTTCACCGAGGAGCACCCCGTGAGTGATCTCACTGCCAAGCATTGCGTCCCCTGCGAAGGGGGACTGCAGCCGATGACCGCGACCGAGGCCCGCGAGTTCCTGGGCCGCCTGCACGCGGACTGGACCCTGAACGACGACGCGACCGAGATTCGCCGCGACTTCCGCTTCAAGGGTTTCAACCGCACCATGGGCTTCGTCAACGCCGTGGCCTGGATCGCCAACAACGAGAACCACCATCCCGACCTCGAGGTCGGCTGGGGTCATTGCCTGGTGCGCTTCTCCACGCACGCGATCAAGGGGCTGTCGGAGAACGACTTCATCTGCGCCGCCAAGGTCGACGCCCTACTCGACCAGTAGCTTGGCGTCGTCCGGCTCGATGGCGTCGAGCAGGTCGATACGCGTGGCGGTAAACGCCAGCGCCGCGGCCCGCGCGCGCCCGTCCTGTTCGTTATCCAGCGACCACTGCGCATGCTCGCACATCAGCGCCAGCGCCGCGGCGCGGCCCAGCGTCAGGGCGAAGCCGCGCGCCTGCGCCTGCAGTGCCTGCGGGCCCGACTCCGCGGCGTGCCGGTACCGCGCCAGGGCGCGGTCTGCGGCCGCGGTCGCGATGCTGGCGGCCGCGACCAGGCGGCCGTCGGCGCAAGCGCGGGCACAGCGTGCGAGGCGCTGGCGCAGCACGGCCAGCGGCGCCCCGTCGCCACAGGCCTTGAGCAGCTCCAGCGACAGCACGTTGGTGGTGCCTTCCCAGATCGGCAGCACCTGGGCGTCACGCACGATGACGGGCAGTCCGGTGTCCTCGACGTAGCCCGCGCCACCGAAGCATTCGATGGCCTCGGTGGATACCGCCACCGCCTGCTTGCCGGTGGTCAGCTTGGTCAGCGCCGTCATCAGCCGCAGCAACGCCCGCTCGTCCTCACCGGCCTCGCCGTGCTCGGCGCGCCCCAGCAGGTGGATGAGCTCGAAGCAGAGGTGGAAGGCCGCCTCGTACTCCGCCTGCATCGCCGCCAGGGTCTGCACGTGCAGGGGCTGCTGCGACAGCGGCCGGCCGAAAGCCTCGCGCCGGCGCGCATAGTCCATGGCCAGCGCAACGCCGCGGCGCATGAACGACGCCGCGCAAACACTGTTCCAGGTGCGTGTCAGGGTCAGCATCGGCACGATCCGGCGCACGCCGTCGCTCTCTCCTGTCACCGCCACGGCGGGCGTGCCGTGCAGGATCAACTCGGCCGTCGGCACCTTGCGCGTGCCCAGCTTGTCCTTCAGCCGCAACACCTCGATCCGGTCCAGCCGGCCGCTCTCGTCGCGGGTCTCGACATAGAACAGGGCCAGGCCGCGCCCGCCGGGGCCGTTGCCCTCGGGGCGTGCCAGCGTCAACGCCATCTGCGAGGTGGCCGCGGAGGTGAACCACTTCCGTCCCCACAGGCGCCAGCCCGCACCGTCGCGCTGCGCCACGGTCTCCGAGGCGCCGACGTCCGAGCCGCCGGTGGACTCCGTCATCCACTGCCCGCTGGTCCAGAACCGGGCGGGATCGCGGCTGGTGAGGCGCGGCACGGCGCGATCGATGAGCGCCTGGTTGCCGGAGTCGAGCAAGGTGCGCGCCGCCCCGTCGGTCATCGCCAGCGGGCAGCTGTAGACGTCCGTGGAGGGATGGAACAGGTGCACCAGGGCGAACTGCACGGTGCGCGCCAGCGGCCCGTGCTCCGGCTCGTAACCCGCAGCCACCAGGCCGAACTCCGCCGCCAGCCGCTCCGCGCGGCGCCACAATGGCGACAGCTCGATCTCGTCGATACGGTTGCCCCAGGCGTCCCACTGCACCAGGCGCGGCTCGTGATGCCGGTCATCCAGCTGGGCCCGGGCGAGTTCGCCGCCGGCGAGTTCACCGAGCTCGCGCAGGGCTTCGGCCACCGACGCCGGCACCTTGCCGCCGAACCGGCGCGCCAGCAGCGAGCGCAGCACGCGGTCGTCGTCGTACTGGTTACCAAGTCGCGGCGCAGGCTGGTTGAACGGCCGGACCTGCATCGCGGCTAGATGCCCATCTTGTTGAGCGAATCGAGGATGCGGCCGAGCACCATGGTGAGCGTCGGATGGCTGCGCTGGAACTCGTCGATGTGCTCGCGCACCTGCTCCCGCAGTCCTTCTTCCGGCGGCACCTCGTCGGCCGCCAGGCGCTCCTCGATCTGTTCGCGCAAGGCCTCCATGCGCGCCCGCTGGCCGGCGCTGAGCTCGCGCGTGCCCGCCACCTGCTTGCGCAGTTCGGCCAGCAGCTGTTCCATCTCCTGCCTCGGCATGGTCATGGTCCTCCTAAAATCTCGTCCGTCTCAGGCCGCGCGCCGCGCGGTCGCGGGCAGGTCGCCCTCGAGCCCCATGGCGCGGCGCATGAATACACCCTTCAGCGGCGCCAGCCGGTCGACCAGCGTCAGGCCCGCGCGGCGCACCGCGCCGAGCCCGGGGTTGGCGTTGCTGAACAGGCGGTTGATACCGTCGAAGGCGCGCATCGACAACAGGTTCTCGGGCTTGCGCCAGCGTTCGTAGCGGCGCAGCAGCGCCGGGTCACCGGGATCCCGGCCCGCAGCCAGCGCGGCAGCCACCACTTCGGCCAGTGCCGCGGCATCCAGGAACCCCAGGTTCACGCCCTGCCCTGCCAGCGGATGCACCGTATGCGCCGCATCACCGACCAGCGCATAGCGCGCCCGCGTGTAGACCGGAGCGTAGCGCATGCGCAGCGGGAACGCCGCGCGCGGCCCGGCCTCGACGACCTCGCCGAGACAGCCGTCGCTGGCCTCTGCGACCGCCGCCCGGAAGCTCTCGTCGTCCATCTGCAGCAGGCCATGCGCGTGCTCGGGCGTAGTGGACCAGACGATGGAGACGCGCCCGTCCGCCAGCGGCAACAAGGCAATCGGCCCGGTCGGCAGGAACCGCTGCCAGGCGGTTTCTTCGTGGTGCAGCTGGCAGCGAAGGTTGCACACCACGGCCTGTTGCTCGTAGTCGTGGCCGCGTACTTCCAGCCCGGCCATGGCCCGGGACGGCGCTGCTGCGCCGTCAGCCCCGACGACCAGCCGCACCTGCTGCCGGCGTCCGTCCTCCATCTCCAGCTCCGCACGGTCTCCGTCGAGCGCCAGGCTCTGGAGCCGGGCGCCGTCCAGGAGCCGCACGTTGTCCAGCCGCAGCAGGGCATTGCGCAGCGCGAGTCGCACGAGCTCGTTCTCGACGATATGGCCGAGCACCGGCTGGGCAATGTCGGCGGCGTCGAAACGGATCGCGCCGGGCCCGCCGGCCGGCACCTCGCCGTCCCATACCCGCATGCTGACGTAGGGGCTGACACGCCCTGCGCTAATCTCGTCCCAGGCGCCACACGCGACGAGCACGCGCCGGCTGGCTTCCGAGAGGGCCGAAACACGCAATCCCGGCTCTTCGGCCGCGCTCCAGTGCGGCGGCGCATTCGCATCCAGCACGACGATCGGCGTGTCGGGCGCGGCGCGCGCCAGCAGCGCTGCAGTCGCCGCACCGACCATACCGGCGCCGACCACCGCGATGTCTTCGCTGCCCCGCCTCATGGCCCGAGGCTCCGGCCCAGCGCGAGACGAGGCAACCGGCCGGCGAGTCCCATCCCGCGCCGCGCCACCATGGCACGCGCCGGCGGCAGCAGGTCCAGCCCGACCAGCCCGAGGCGGCGCCCCGCGCGCAGCGTTGCCAGCTCGCTGGTGAACACCTGCACCAGGCTGTCGGTGTCGCGCACCGTGCGGGCGCGGTCGGCCTCGCGCCACTCGGCGTACTCCTCGAGAACGCCCGCCGCGCCGGGATCGCCCGGATGCCGCGCTACGAGCTCCGCCAATGCCGCCGCATCGCGCAGGCCGAGATTGAAGCCCTGGCCGGCGACGGGGTGGATGCCGTGCGCGGCATTGCCGGCCAGCGCCACGCGACCCGCATGCCACGCGCGCGCCTGTACCAGCGAAAGCGGATAGCTGGAGCGGCGCCCGGCCTTGCGCAACACGCCGAGGCGGTAGCCGAAGGCCTGCTGCAGCGCGGCCAGGAAAGCATCGTCGTCGAGCGCCACGACTGCCGCGGCGCGCTCCGGCGGCAAAGTCCAGACGATGGTCGCGCGGCCGCGGGGCAGAGGCAGCACGGCCAGCGGACCGCTGGGGGTGAAACGCTCGAAGGCGGTGCCGCCGTGATCTTCCGCCGGGGTGATGTTCGCGATCACCGCCGCCTGCTGGTAGTCGCGGGTCTCGTGCTCGATGCCGGCCAGTGCCCGGGTCGGCGAACCAGCCCCGTCTGCAGCCACCAGCAGCCGCGCACGCACTTCCACCACGCTGCCGTCGCCGGCAGCGATGGTCACCGCGACTCCCTGCTCATCCTGCGCCAGGCCGGTCACGCGCGCGGGCACGCGCAGTGACAGGCAGGCCTCCGCGTTGAGCCGGCGCCACAATGCCGTACCGAGCGCGCGGTTCTCCACCACGTGGCCGAAGCTCGACAACCCGTGCTCCGCCGCACGCAACCGCGTGACGCCGAAGGCACCGCGCTCCGACACGTGCACGGCGCGAATCGGCGCCGCCGCGGCCGCCAGTTCCGTCCAGCACCCGATACCCTCCAGGATGCGCCGACTGCTCGCGGAAATTGCCGTGGCCCGGTCGTCGTAACTGGGCTGGGCAGAGTCGTCGGGCGGCGTTGCCTCGACGACCAGTGTGCGCAGCGGTAATGCGGCCAGTGCCAGGGCCAGCGACGCGCCCACCATGCCGCCGCCGGCAATGACGATGTCGAATTCTTCGCGCGCGCTCATTCGTTTCAGGCTGCCTGCATCAGGCGCTCGATCTCCGCGGGATCCTTGGGGGCATCTGCGGAGAGCACATCCGGGCCCTCCGCGGTCACCAGCACGTCGTCCTCGATACGAATCCCCGTGCCCCACCATTTCTTGGCCACGCCCTTGCTGCCGGGCGCAATGTAGAGGCCGGGCTCGACGGTCAGCACCATGCCCGGCTCCAGCAGGCGCCACGCTTCGCCGACCTTGTAGTCACCCACGTCATGTACGTCCAGCCCGAGCCAGTGGCCGGTGCGGTGCATGTAGAAGCGGCGGTATGCGCCGCTCTTCACCAGCGTCGGCACGCGGCCCTTGAGCAGGCCGAGCTTCACCAGCCCGCGCGTCAGCACGCGTACCGCGGCGTCGTGCGGGTCGTCCCAGTGGTTGCCCGGCCGCACCTTGTCGATGGCGGCGAGCTGGGCCTCCAGCACCACCTCGTACAGCGCCCGCTGCGCGGGACTGAAACGACCGGAGACCGGGAAAGTGCGCGTGATGTCGGAAGCGTAGCTGTCGTACTCGCAGCCGGCGTCGATCAGCAGCAGCTCGCCTTCCTTGAGCTGGTCCTTGTTCTCCACGTAGTGGAGGATGCAGCCGTTGGCGCCGCCGCCGACGATGGGCTGGTACGAAGTCGTGGCGTTGTGCCGGCGGAACTCGTGCAGGAATTCCGCCTCGATCTCGTACTCCCACTTCCCGGGCTTGCAGGCCTGCATCGCGCGCACGTGGGCGGCCGCCGCGATCCGCGCCGCCTTGCGCATCACCGTGATCTCGCTGCGGCTCTTGAACAGCCGCATGTCGTGCAGCAGGTGGTCGAGGGCGACGAATTCCGTCGGGGTCGTCACGCCCGTCTTGGCCGCCGCGCGCAGCTGGTTCACCCAGCCGAGCAGGCGCTGGTCGAAATCCGCGCTGAGCCCCATCGTGTAATAGACGCGCTCGCTGTGCTCGAGCATGCCGGGCAGGATGTCGTCGATGTCCGAGATCGGGAACGCATCGTCCGCGCCAAAGTCCCGCACCGCGCCTTCCGGGCCCGCGCGGTAACCGTCCCAGGTCTCGCGCTCCGGGTCACGATCACGGCAGAACAGCACGAACTCGCCGTGGGGCCTCCCCGGCATCAGCACCGCCACCGCCTCGGGCTCGGGGAAATTGGTCAGGTAATGGAAATCGCTGTCCTGGCGGTAGGCATATTCGGTATCACGGTTGCGCACGCGGGTGGGCGCCGCCGGGAGTATGGCGATACCGCCCTTGCCGATCATGCGCATCAGCTGCCGGCGCCGGCGGGCGAAGTCCTTCTGGTTCATTACTTCTGGTGTCCTGCTTCTCTTGGGTCGTCGACCATGATAACCGGTGGCATGCCCGCGAGAGCGGGATGCTAGTGGTGCCGGGCCGCAGGCTCGGCCTGCCGCGGAGCACGGCACTCGTCGTACACGATCTGCACGCCGACGCGGACGTATTCCACCAGCTCTGCGTAGGCGCTTTCGCCGACTTCCTCCGCTTCCTCCTCGGCCACGCCGGCACGGCCGATCTCGGAGAAATCCGCGAGGATCTCGCGCAGTTCGTCCGGCAGCTCCTCCATCGGCCGCAGGCCGCGCATCGCCAGCCCGTAGAGGAAGGCGTTGCACCAGGCAGCCAGCGCCGCAGCCCGATCCTCCAGCGCCACGTCATCGTCCGGCAGCAGCAGTTCGAAGCCCATCTGGTCGCCTTCGAGCCGGCCCACGGTCGCCTCGTGCACCGCCTCGAGCAGGCTGCGCGCATCCCCGGGACTGCCGAAGCTGTAGCTCTCGACGTCAGCCAGGGTGTTGTGCAGCCAGGCTTCCGGCACGTCTTCAGCGCCCGCGCACAGCAGGCCGCAGAGGGTGCCGTGGGCCTCCGCAGCCAAGCTGCCGGAGGGCGCAGCACCGAGGGCGGCCTGGAGCTCACCGTAGTAGGGCATGGTCGTCACTTGCTTGCCTCGCGCGGGCGGCCGCGCCGGCTGCGGCCGAATGTCCGGATGCTACCACCAGGGCCCCGCGCCACGCATGGCGCGCGCGGCTGATTGACCGCCCCCGGGGGCCTAACTATAGTTGCGGCCATGGACGAAGGCACCGCCCAGGCAGTGGACATCGAACTCAAGCGCCTCGAGCACCGGCTCGAGGAACTCGTGGCGGTATGCCGCCAGTTGAAGGAAGAGAATCGGTCACTGCGCCAGCGCCAGGAAAACCTGATGCTGGAGCGGGCCTCGCTGATGCAGAAGAACGAGCAGGTGCG
>CAYPTW010000062.1:13862-15664 GCA_964413755.1 uncultured Thioalkalivibrio sp.
TGCCCGCGGCGAGTCTATAAGTCTTGGCGCCTCCTGCGGTGTTCGATATGGGCCGGGTTCCTCTCGACCCTAATTAACCACCCAGGGGCCGGGACCAGTCGGTGCCAGTGCGCAAGCCCGCAACAAGCGGAAAGCCTTAGGCTCGATTGCCGGCCCCACCTATTGCTCCGGTTCGAGAGCAATGGTTCGTAACGGCACAGGCGGGAGGCGCCACCCTATTCTCACCAGCAACCCTACAGTCAGCGGGCTCCCCGCCCTGCGCCGGGAAATGCGCCTGCGCCGGCGCGCCCTGTGCGGCAGCCGGCGCACCCTGGCGACACGCGCCATCGTCGAGCGCATCAAGTGCCTGCCCGCCTTCCGCGCTGCGCAGCGGATTGCGCTCTACTGGCCCGCCGACGGCGAGCCCGACCTGAGAGCCCTGGCAGCGCATGCGTGGGCACATGGCAAACGCCTCTACCTTCCCGTGGTGGGTCATGCGGGCACCATGCGCTTCGCCCCGTGGACCCGGCAGGGCCGCCTGCGTCGCAATGGCTTCGGCATCCCTGAGCCCGTCGCACGGCGCCGCACCGGCGTCGCCACGCTGGACCTGGTCATCGTGCCGCTGGTGGCTTTCGATGAAGGCTGCAACCGGCTCGGCATGGGCGGCGGCTATTATGACCGGGCGCTGCAGCGCCGCCGGCGCCGCCCCCTGCTGGCCGGCGCCGCCTTCGCCCTGCAACGGGTGAGCGCCCTGCCGCGGCAACCCTGGGACATACCACTGGACCTCGTCGTCACCGAGCGAGGCCGACACATGCGAGGAGCAAGAGCATGAACTACTGGCTGATGAAGTCGGAGCCCGACTCGTTTTCCATCGATGACCTGGCGCGGGCGCCGCAGAAGAAGACATGCTGGGACGGCGTGCGCAACTACCAGGCGCGCAACATGCTCCGCGACCAGATGAAGAAGGGCGACCTCGCTTTTTTCTATCACTCGAACTGTGAAGTGCCGGGCATCGCCGGCATCGTGGAAATCGTGCGCGAAGGTTATCCCGACCACACCGCTTTCGACCCCGATGATCACCACTTCGATCCGAAGAGTGATCCCGAAAACCCGCGCTGGTTCATGGTCGACGTGAAGCTGAAGAAGAAGTTCGCGCGCGTCGTAAGTCTGCGCGAACTCAAGGCTTGCACCGACGAATCGCTGTCCGGGTTCCAGTTGCTCGCCAAGGGCAACCGCTTGTCGGTGATGCCCGTAACGGGAACACAGTGGAAATTCATCGAATCGCTTTCGCAAGTGAAATAGCAGGCGAAATCGTTTTCGACGCGAAGCTGCAGAGAAAGTGTCGCGTCGTCACGGGCACGCACGCAGCGCCGCGCGCCAAACCTTCGACCAAAGAATGCCTTGATATGTTTGCTGGAAGTTTCGCGTTGTTGTATATACAGCAGCGCGAACCCACTACACGGAGATGATCATGGCTGCTGCATCAAAGAAGAAGGCTGCCAGTAAGAAGAAACCGGCTTCTCGCAAGAAGGCTGTTGCGAAGAAGAAGCCGGTCGCTCGCAAGAAGGCAGTCGCGAAGAAGCCCGCCGCGAAGAAGAAGGCGGTAGCAAAGAAGAAGCCGGCGACGAAGAAGAAGCCGGCGGCCAAGAAGAAGCGCGTAGCTAAGAAGAAGCCCGCCGCGAAGAAGAAGCCGGCTGCTAAGAAGAAGCGCGTTGCCAAGAAGAAGCCCGCCGCGAAGAAGAAGCCGGCGGCGAAGAAGAAGCGCGTAGCCAAGAAGAAGCCCGCCGCGAAGAAGAAGCCGGCGGCGAAGAAGAAGCGCGTAG
>CAYPTW010000063.1:0-15073 GCA_964413755.1 uncultured Thioalkalivibrio sp.
CCCGGAAAATTTGGCGCAGCGCGACAATTTGTCCAACTTTTCTCCCCCTATTGAGTCGTTATGGCGCAGGCGGTAGGCTCGCGCTCCGCCTCTGCAGCAATTGAGACAGGAAAATCCGCCTTGAAACTCGCGTCGGACAACGGAAACGTGGACATCAAGGGCGCCTCCGTGCTGGTGGTCGGCGGCGGGCCCGATTTCCGCAGCCAGCTGCGCCAGTCGCTGCGCCGTCATGTCGCGCTGGTGGATTCCGCGGAAGGCGCCCTCAAGGCCAGCCAGCTCATGGCCCGCTGCCACTTCGGCTTTCTCGTGGTCAACTCCGAACTGCCCGACGCGGCGGCGCTCGACTGGCTCGGTGAGCTGGAGCGCGAAGAAGTGCCCGTGCGCATCGTGCTGCTCGCCGAGCCGGGCCAGGCCGAGGCGCTGGAGACCGCGCTGGCCGGGCGGAATGCCGTGGTGCTGACGCGTCCCTTGCAGACCGATGCCCTGCTGGCGACGCTCCGCGAACTGGCTGCGGGGGAACATGAGCAGCCCGCCGCGCCGCGGTTGCGTGCCCGGAACGGCGTCGCGCGGGGCCGCGAGCTGATCGGCGACAGCCCCCAGATGCGTGAAGTGCGCGCGCTCATCGAGCGCATCGCGCCGCTGCCGGGCACGGTATTGATCGAGGGCGAGACGGGTACGGGCAAGGAACTGGTGGCGCGCTGGTTGCACGCCATGAGCATGCGCCGCGGCCAGTTCGTGGCCGTGAACTGCGGCGCCATCGCGCCGGAGCTGCTGGAGAGCGAGCTGTTCGGCCACACCAAGGGCGCCTTCACCAGCGCGCACCAGGGGCGCGAGGGCCTGTTCGTCGCGGCAAGGGGCGGCACGCTCTACCTGGACGAGGTGAGCGAGATGCCCTTCGGCCTGCAGGTCAAGCTGCTGCGCGTGCTGGAAGAGGGGGCACTGCGGCCGGTGGGCGCGGACCAGGAAGTGCCGGTCGACGTGCGCGTGGTGGCCTCGACGCAGCATGACCTGCCGGTGCTGGTGAAGGAGCGTCGTTTCCGCGAAGACCTGTATTTCCGCCTCAACGTAGCCCAGGTCAACCTGCCGCCGCTGCGGGACCGGCCGGAGGACATCGAGTCGCTGGGGCGACACTTCATGGACACGCTGTCGGGCAGCCTCGGCGTGCCGGCGCTGCCGCTGGACGGTCGCAGCATGGCGCGGCTGCGTGAATATCGCTGGCCCGGCAACGTGCGCGAGCTGAAGAACTTCGTCGAGCGCAGCCTGATGCTGGGCGGCCTGGCGCTGGACCAGCTCGCCGCCGCGGAGGCGGCCGAGAGCGGGCCGGCGGAAGTGGCCGAGTATCCGCTCGACTGGACGCTCGAAGAGGTCAAGCAGCACCACATGGCGCGCGTGCTGCGCGCCATGGGCGGCAACAAGTCCGCGGCGGCCCGACGGCTGGGCGTGTCGCGCAAGACGCTGGAGCGTCGCATGCAATTCGGTGGCCTGGACGGCGAGCGCTCCTGAGGCGCAGCCCGCGCCCCGGCCCTTTTTCTTTTCAGTTCACACACATCACGGAGAAATCCCATGAGCAACGCATCGCTGGACGAAGACAAGTTCAATCTCGAGATTCGCAAGTTCCTCAAGGTCGTCGGCATCACCTCGCAGCGGGAGATCGAGCAGGCCGTGCGCGCCGCGCTGGAAGCGGGCACCCTCAAGCCGGGTGACGCGGTGGCCGCAAAGGTGACGCTCGAGTTGCCGGGCCTCGGCGTGCAGCACGTCATCAGCGAAACGCTGGACCTGGCCTGAGTCCGGGCGCGGGGCGCCCCGTAACGGGCGCTCCGCGCGACCGCTAGACCGGCCAGACCAGGTTGCCGGTCTCGCTGAAGTCGTAGCCGCCGAACTTCTGCGCCAGGCGATGGCATTCGCTGCTGCGCAGGTAGTCGATCATCTTCTGGAACAACGTGCGGAAGAACATGCGCTTCGGCATGGCGAAGTCGAAAGCCTCCCAACCGATGGGCATGAAGTCGAGGCCGAACTCCGTTGCCGCGGCGCGGATCCCGATGCCGACATCGGCGTAGCCCATGGCGATCGCGGAGGCCGCGTCGCGCTCGGAATAGGCCCGCGTCGACGCGCGCCGCGACGCGGGGTCGAGGCCGTGGCGGGTGACGAGTTCCTGCAGGAAACGGCGCGAGCCGGCGCCCTCCTGGCGCATGACCCACTGCTTGTCGTGCGAGAACAACTCCTCCGGGTCGCTGCCGGCCAGGCCGGGTGCGATCATCAGGCCCTGCTCGCGCAGGAAGCCGCGTACCAGGACCCAGTCGTGGTGCTGCGGATACTGGCGCAGCAGCGCCGGATGCCGCTGGCGGCTTTCCTCGGCCGGGCCCCAGTGGATACCGCACAGGTCGGCGCGGCGCCGCGCCAGCAGCGACAGCCCGAGCTGGGTGCCGGTGGCGGTGTAGCTGATCAGGGCCTTGGCCTGCACCTCGTTGGCGATCTGCATGATGACCCGGTAGATCAAAGGGTCGTCGCTGCCGGCCAGCAGCATGCGGTCGGCCAGCAGCCCGCCATGGCTGGACTCCAGCAGCCACTGGTCGACCAGGTCGCGGGGAAACAGCCATTTCCCGGTGACCTTGCTGGCGGGTATCACGCTGTCGGCCGCGAGTGCGTAGATCTTCTTCTCGTTCACCTGCAGGTAGCGCGCCACCTGTTTCACGCTCATGAACCGCGGCAGCGTCTCCTGTTCCCGCTCGCGGCTGCCCGTGATCGCCTCGTGGTCGCTGAATGTGTCGCCGTGGGTTGCCATGGGTTCCTCCGTTCCGGCCGCGCGGCTTCGCGCCTGCGCCGCTCCTCAGGGCTTGAGTCATGCAAGAAGCATTCCGTATCCTTCAGCAGCTCGGCGTGCGGCAGCGCGCATGAGCGGGAGGCGGGGCAAGCTGGTACTCTAGCCGGCCTCGCTGCTGCGACGTTCAGCAACACTCAACGGAACCCTATGCCCAAGCCACAGCTCAGCATTCCCGTCGGCGTCGTGCTGGCGCGCAAGGTCGTGCAGCGGGCCGGCTGGAGCCTGGTGAACTGGGAAGGCGTGTCCGTGCTGGTCGGCGAGCGCTTTGCCGCGGGCACCTCACGGCGCTTGCCCCTGCGCGAGAGTGAAGGCGCGACCCAGTACCTCTGGGACGGTTTGTGCCTCGACCTGTACCGTGACGCGGCGGAGACCTACTGGTTCAACCTCACCGGGACCCGGCCCTCCCTGTTCATCGTCAGCAGCGAGGAGGACGGCGAACTGCAACCGGTCAGCGTGACGCTGGACCACGACGAATCGACCAGCGCGGTCGAAGCGGACTACAAGGTGTTCGCGGTGCCTATCCCGGCCGAGATCATCGAGCAGCTGGAAGAATTCGTCATGACCCATTTCAAGCCCAAGGAACGCAAGAAGCGCCGCCGCGAAGGCTGGAGCGGCGAGGAAAAGCACTAGCACCATGAGCGAGAGAAAATCCTGGAGCCCTCCGGCGCCCGAGCCGCAGGACGAGTCCACGTCCGAACCCTTCCTGCGCCGCTGGTCGCGACTGAAAGCGGACCCGGCCGCGCGCGAGGGCGAACGCCCCACGCAGCCGCCGGCGGCGGCGCCGCCCGAGGACGCGGCGGCGCCCGCAGAACCTGGCGATGCGCCCGAGACGGCAGAGGAGCAGTTGCCGCCGTCGGACGAGGACCTGCCGCCGCTGGAGGCGTTGGACGAGCATTCCGACTACAGCGGCTTCATGTCATCGCGCGTCAGCGCGACGCTGCGCAAGCAGGCGCTGCGCAAGCTGTTCCGCAGCCAGAAGTTCAATTACATCTGCGAGCTGGACGACTACATCGACGACTACACCAGCTTCCCGCCGCTCGGCGACATGGTGACCGCCGACATGAAGCACGCGGCGGAGCGCCTGCTGAAGAAACAGCTCGAGGCGGAGGAGGCCGATGCCGCCGCCGCGGCCGCCGCGGCCAAGGATGCCGAAGCGGCGTCCGGCGCGACCGCGGCCGGAGGCGATACTGGCACGGAGACGGATACCGATGCGGATACGGATACGGATACGGATACCGGGGCCGTAGCCGCAGCGGGCACGGATGAGACCGCGCCCGCAGATGACGCCCCCGGTGAGTCACCGGATGCAGCCACCGACCCTGATGAGGATAAGCAACGTGACGCTTGAGCTTCCCGCCACCACTGACGCGGGCCGCGCGCGCGCCCAGGTGCTGAGCCAGACTGCCGCGCTCGAGGGTGCACCCACCTCGATCGTGACCTATCAATCCAGCGGCCGGCTCGCCATCATCGGCGACGAGGCGGCAGCCCTGGCGGCGGCCCGGCGACTCGGGGCAGGCGTGCCGAGCACGCTCATGGTCCCGGGTGATGCGGCGCCCGAGCCGTCCAAGGTCGAGGACTTCGTGGTGGTGCGCGGCGGCCGTCCCGAGGTGCACGGCCGCCTCGGCCGCTTCACCATCAACCTGGCGAGCGGCGAGGACACTTTCTCCCTGGCCGAGGCCTCCGGCGCCGCCACGCCCCATTTCGACCTCGTACTTGACCTGTGCGAACCGCCGCTGCTGCCGCACGAGGTGCCGCCGGTCGGCTACTACGCCGGCGGGGGCAGCGAGGCCGCGCTGGAGCGGGCGCTGGCCGAGATCCCGGAGATGCGCGGCGAGTTCGAGAAGCCGAAGTACTTCAACTACGATCCGTCGATCTGTGCCCACGGCGGCAGCGGCCTCACCGGTTGCACGCGCTGCATAGACGCCTGCCCGACGATTGCCATCAGTTCCATCGGCGACAAGGTGAGCGTCGACCCCTATCTCTGCCAGGGCGCGGGCAGTTGCGTCGCGGCATGCCCCAGCGGCGCGATGAGTTACGCCTTCCCGGCGGTGAACGACCTGCTGGCCCACCTGAAGACGCTGCTGGGCGATTTCGTCGCGGCTGGCGGGCAGGACCCGGTGCTGATGATCCACGACGCCTGGTCGAGCAAGACCATCCAGGAAACGCTGGGCCCGGCGATGCCTGAGAATATCCTGCCCTTCGAAGTGGAGGAGGTCGGCTCGCTCGGCCTCGATACCTGGCTGGCTGCGCTGGCCTACGGCGCCCGCGCGGTGGTCGTCACGGTGACGGCGGGTGCGCCGCGGCGCATGGTCGACGAGTTGCGGGCCCAGGTGGGTTTCGGTGGCCCCCTGCTGGAGGGGATGGGCTATGCGCCGGACACGCTGATGGTGCTGAACAGCGCCGAGGCGGCGCAGGACCCCGCGGGCTGGTGGCGCGGGTTGCCGGAAGAAGCGCGCTGCAAGCCGGCGAAGTTCGTGTGCCCGGACGACAAGCGCGGAATCCTGCGGCTCGCCATCGAGCACCTGTACCGCCACGCCCCTTCGCCGCGCAAGGTTGCCGAGCTGCCGGCGGGCGCGCCCTTCGGCGAAATCCGCGTGGACAAGGACACCTGCACGTTGTGCATGGGTTGCGTCAGCGTGTGCCCGACCGCCGCCCTGAATGCGGGCGGCGACCTGCCGCAGCTGAAGTTTACGGAGTGGAACTGCGTGCAGTGCGGCTTGTGTGAAAAAGCCTGCCCGGAAGATGCCATCACGCTCAAGCCGCGCTTCCTGTTCGACGCCGAGTTGCGCCAGCAGCCGCGCGTGCTGAACGAGGAGCAGCCCTTCTGCTGTATTTCCTGCGGCAAGCCGTTCGGGACCCGCTCCATGCTCGACAATATGTTAAAGAAGCTGGAGGGTCACTGGATGTTCCAGGACGAAGACTCCCGGCGGCGCCTGCAGATGTGCGATCACTGCCGCGTGAAGGACATGTTCAAGTCGGGACGCCAGGGCGGGCCGCCCGGGCTCTAAACCAAAAGCTGGGACATTTATAACCAATTGGGTGGACAGAATGTTCCACGAACTTATGAAATCGCGCCCGGGATATGGAATATGGGTCTTATTTGAGCCTTTTCTTCCCTGAAACACTGGCCTGATAGTTGCAAAATGAAAGACCATAATGAAAATGACGAGCACACGATGACCGAGGCCACCGCGGAAGTCGGGATGGAGTCGACGCAGCGCAGCGCTGCACACGCCGTAGCGGCGGAAGACATGCTGCGCGCCAACACCTGGAGCCTGCTGGCCCAGCTGCTGGGCGGCGCCCCGGACGAACGCCTGCTGAGCGTCCTCGCGGCGATCGAAGCCGGCCAGGGCGACAGCGATGACCTCATCGGCGCCGCCTGGCGCATGCTGGCGCAGGCCGCCGGCCGCAGCTCCCCCGCCGAACTGGCGGACGAATACCAGGACCTTTTCATCGGCGTCGGTCGCGGCGAGCTCGTCCCCTACGGCTCCTGGTACCTCACCGGATTCCTCATGGAGAAGCCCCTGGCGCGCCTGCGCGAGGAGCTCAAATTCCTCGGTTTCGAGCGCCAGGAGGGCGTCACCGAGCCTGAGGACCACGCCGCCGCACTAAGCGACGTGATGGCAATGATCATTACCGGCGAAGAGCCCGCGACCCTGGAGTCGCAGGCGGGTTTCTTCGACCGACACATTTCGCCCTGGATGGGCCGCTTCTTCCGGGACCTGCAGCAGGCCCCCTCGGCACGGTTTTACCGTGCGGTCGGCCAGCTCGGAGAGCAGTTCATCGAGGTTGAGAAAAGGTATCTCAGCGAGTTTCGCGCAACGCCGACCGCAAAGCCGAGCGTGAGCTGAGTTGGAGCAAGTTCGATTGGAGCGGACTCAAGTGGAGAGCACAATGAGCCTGAAAGCAAAAGTGGAAACGAACGGCAGACGCCGGTTCCTGAAAGGATTGGCGATGGCGAGTGGCGCTACTGCGGTAGCAGTTGCCACCGGCACGGCGGTGGCGGCCCCCCAGATGGACGCTCCGGTGTCCAAGCCCGAGACGGCGAAGGGCTACCACGAGACGCCGCACATCCGAACCTACTACCAGAGGGCCCGTATCTGATCCCCCCGGATCGGATGCGTACCCCCATCGGTCAAAACGCGGAGAATCGGCGATGAAGCTGACCAAGAAAACCAACCTTCCTTCTACAGAATCCACCGGCGGGCTGAGCGGCGTGCTCGGTAGCGCGATCGATCGACGCACCTTCCTGCGTCGTACCGGCCTGGCGCTCGGCGCCGGCGCGATTGCCACCACGCTGCCGCCGGCCATGATGAAGCGCTCCCAGGCGACCGCCGCCGAGCGCAAGTTCGTCAAGGGCCCGGTGGAGATCAAGCGCTCCATCTGCACCCACTGTTCCGTGGGCTGCGGCGTGGTTGCGGAAGTCCAGAACGGCGTCTGGACCGGCCAGGAGCCGGACTTTGACTCGCCCCTGAACCTCGGCTCGCACTGCGCCAAGGGCGCCTCGGTGCGTGAGCACGGGCATGGCGAGCGCCGCCTGAAGTACCCCATGAAGCTGGTCAACGGCAAGTGGCAGCGGCTGTCCTGGGAGCAGGCGATCGACGAGATCGGCGACCGCCTCATGGGCATCCGTGAGCAGCACGGCCCCGACGCAGTGATGTGGGTCGGCTCCGCGAAGTTCAGCAACGAGGGTGCGTACCTGTATCGCAAGATGGCGGCCATGTGGGGGACGAACAACGTCGACCACCAGGCGCGCATCTGTCACTCGACGACCGTCGCCGGTGTGGCCAACACCTGGGGCTACGGCGCGATGACGAACTCCTACAACGACATGCACAATTCCAAGTGCATCTTCTTCATCGGCAGTAATGCCGCCGAGGCCCACCCGGTGTCGATGCAGCACGTGCTGCGCGGCAAGGAGAACGGCGCCAAGGTCATCGTGGCCGACCCGCGCTTCACGCGCACCGCGGCCCACGCCGACCAGTTCCTGCGCCTGCGTCCCGGTAGTGACGTGCCGCTGATCTACGGCCTGCTCTGGCACATCTTCGAGAATGGCTGGGAAGACAAGCAGTACATCCAGCAGCGCGTTGCGTTCATGGACGAGATCCGGGCCGAAGCCGCGAAGTGGACCCCGGACGTGGTCGAGAACGTCACCGGTATTCCGGGCGACGAGGTGAAGGCCGCGGCCAAGACCATGGCCGAGCACCGTCCGGGCACCATCGTGTGGTGCATGGGCGGTACGCAGCACACCGTGGGCAACAACAACACGCGTATTTACAGCGTGCTGCAGCTGGCCCTCGGTAACGTCGGCAAGTCCGGCGGCGGTGCCAACATCTTCCGCGGCCACGACAACGTGCAGGGCGCCACCGACTTCGGCATCCTGGCCGACACCCTGCCGGGCTACTACGGCCTGGCCGACGGCTCCTGGAAGCACTGGTCGCGCGTGTGGGAAGTCGATTACGAGTGGGTCAAGGGTCGCTTCGACCAGGCCAGCTACGCCGACGGCAACAATATGACGCCGGCGATGAACCTGAAGGGCATCACCGTGTCGCGCTGGTTCGACGGCGCCAACGAGGCCGACGAGAACGTCTCACAGAAGACCGCGCTGAAGGCGCTGTTCATGTGGGGCCATGCGCCGAACAGCCAGGTGCGCGGCGCCGAGCAGAAGAAGGCGCTGGAGAACCTGGACCTGGTGGTGGTGGTCGATCCCTATCCGACCCACACCGCCGTGCTGCCGGACCGCACCAAGGAAGGCATGTACCTGCTGCCGGCCTGCACGCAGTTCGAGACCTACGGCTCGCGCACGGCGTCCAACCGTTCGCTGCAGTGGGGCGAGAAGATCATCGACCCGCTGTTCGAGTCCAAGCCCGATCACACCATCATGTACATGCTGGCCAAGAAGCTCGGCTTCGACCAGCAGATGTTCAAGAACATCAAGGTCAACGGTGACGAGCCGCTGATCGAGGACATCACGCGGGAATTCAACCGTGGCATGTGGACGATCGGCTACACCGGCCAGAGCCCGGAGCGGTTGAAGCTGCACCTCGAGAACAAGCACACCTTCAACGTCACCACGCTGAAGGCCGAGGGCGGCCCCTGCGACGGCGACACCTACGGCCTGCCGTGGCCGTGCTGGGGCACCCCGGAGTTCAAGCATCCGGGTACCCACGTGCTGTACGACACCAGCAAGCACGTCAAGGAAGGCGGCCTGAACTTCCGCGCCCGTTTCGGCGTGGAGTACGAGGGCGTCAACCTGCTCGCCGAGGACTCCTACAGCAAGGGCGCCGAGATCCAGGACGGGTATCCCGAGTTCACCGCCGACATGCTCAAGCAGCTCGGCTGGTGGGATGACCTGACCGAGGAAGAGAAGGTTGCGGCCGAGGGCAAGAACTGGAAGACCGACCTTTCCGGCGGTATCCAGCGCGTCGCCATCGAGCATGGCTGCGCCCCGTTCGGCAACGCCAAGGCCCGCTGCAAGGTCTGGAATTTCCCGGATCCGATCCCGGTCCACCGCGAGCCCCTTTACACGGCCCGCCGCGACCTGGTCGAGCAGTACCCGACCTACGCCGACCGCAAGGCCTTCTGGCGCCTGCCCGCCCGTTATGCGTCCATCCAGGCGCAGGACTTCTCCAAGGACTTCCCGCTGGTTCACACCAGTGGGCGCCTGGTGGAGTACGAGGGTGGTGGCGAGGAAACCCGTTCCAACCCCTGGCTGGCAGAGCTGCAGCAGGACATGTTCGTCGAGATCAACCCCGGCGACGCGAACGATCGCGGCATCAAGGACGGCCAGTGGGTGTGGCTCGACGGTCCGGAAGGCGGCCGCATCAAGGTCAAGGCCATGGTCACCGATCGCGTCGGCCGCGGCGTGGTGTTCACGCCGTTCCACTTCGGCGGCTGGTTCGAAGGCAAGGACCTGCTCTCGAAGTACCCGGAAGGCACGCACCCGTACGTGCGTGGTTCCGCGTGTAACGACGCGTTCACCTACGGCTACGACTCGGTCACCAATATGCAGGAGACCAAGGCCTCTCTCTGCCAGATTCGCCCGGCGTAAGGAGTTAATTCACCATGGCGAGAATGAAGTTTCTTTGTGATTCCGAACGCTGCATCGAGTGCAACGGCTGCGTGACGGCCTGTAAGAACGAGCACGAGGTGCCCTGGGGCGTGAACCGTCGGCGCGTGGTAACGCTCGACGACGGCCTGCCCGGCGAGCGCTCGATCTCGGTGGCTTGCATGCACTGCACGGATGCGCCCTGCGCGGCCGTCTGCCCGGTGGACTGCTTCTACACCACCGACGACGGCATCGTGCTGCACGACAAGGACCTGTGCATCGGTTGCGGCTACTGCTTCTACGCGTGCCCCTTCGGCGCGCCGCAGTTCCCGCAGAAGGAGGCCTTCGGCATCCGCGGCAAGATGGACAAGTGCACCTTCTGTGCGGGTGGCCCCGACTCCGACAACTCCGAGACGGAGTACGTCAAGTACGGGACCAACCGCATCGCGGAAGGCAAGCTGCCGCTGTGTGCCGAGATGTGTGCCACCAAGGCCCTGCTCGCGGGCGACGGCGACATGGTCGCCGACATCTACCGTGAGCGCGTCCTGAAGCGTGGCAGCCGGCCGCAGACCTGGGGCTGGGAGACGGCGTACAAAGACGCCTGATCACGCTGCAAATATCGGGCGGGGCGGCTCCGGCCGCCCCGCACCGAAGCTGGAGACAAACAATGAAGATTTTCACCCTGGCTCTCTCGGCTGTCGCTTTCCTTGCGCTGGCCGGCTGTTCGGACGTCACCGTCTACGAGCCCGGTGTCTACAAGGGTGCCAGCGACCCGCTCGTCGAGGACCTCAGGTCGGAAGAACTGAGGACGCAACTCGAAGAGCGGGCAGCCAAGCAGCGCGACCGCTAGTTATCTAGCCCACACGACGGGAGGACTCCACGTGATGGTCGAAAGAACTCAATCGGGTACCGAGGGACGCAAGCAGCGCAAGGTTCGCCGCGCGCTGTGGACGGTCGCGCTGGTACTCGGTCTATCCATGATCCTGCCCCTTACCGGGATGTTGTTGACCGGTGACACGGCAGGCCAGGCCGTGGCACAGCAGCAGTCGCAGGACGACGCAGCTGCGCTGGCCAAGGCCGAGCAGCAGCGTCGTGACTTCTGGCGCGAGGCCCGCGGCGGTACCGAGGGTTATTCCGCGGTGGTTGGCCCGGAGACGGGCGTGCTGATCCAGAGCGGCGGTGACGTCTGGCGCGCGGTGCGCGAGGGACCGATCCTGCGCTACGGCGGCATTGGCCTGATCGCGATTCTCGCCGCCATTATCCTGTTCCACCTCATCGCCGGCACGGTGAAGCTGGAGCAGCGCTCCGGCCGCACCATTACGCGCTGGACGCTGTTCGAGCGGGTGATCCACTGGTACACGGCAATCCTGTTCATCATCCTCGGTATCACGGGCCTGAGCCTGCTGTTCGGGCGCACCGTGCTGTCGCCGTGGATGGGTAAGGAAGCCTTCGCCGCGTGGGCCGGAGTGGCCAAGCCGGTGCATGACTGGCTCGCCGTGCCCTTCGTCATCGGCCTGGTGCTGATGATGGTGCCGTGGATCAAGGAGAGCTTGCCCAAGGCGTATGACCTCACCTGGCTGAAGATGGGCGGCGGTTACTTCGATCGCAGCAAGCATCCGCCGGCCGGCTTCGTCAATGCGGGTGAGAAGATCTGGTACTGGCTGCTGTTCTTCGGCGGTATCGTGCTGGTCGTGTCCGGTTTCTACCTGCTGTTCCCCAACTTCGGCTGGGAGCGCAGCACCATGCAGCTGGCCCACATCGCGCACGCCATCAGCGGCATCGCCCTGATCGCGTTCTCGCTGGGTCACATGTATCTCGGTACCCTGGGCAACCAGGGCACGCTGGAGGGCATGGTGAGCGGCCAGGTCGACGAGCTTTGGGCCAAGGCGCACCACAACCTGTGGTACGAAGAGGTCATGAAGCACGGCAACCCCAAGGACGCCAGCAGTGGCGCCGGGGCGCGCGAGCCGCTCGCTACCTGAGCTGCAGTATCGTGACGGAAAAGGACGGGGGCGCTACGGCGCCCCCGTTCATTTTCGGGGCTGGTCAACCGGCTCGTATCAAGGCATCTTATGGCTATGAGTTCCAAGACGCTGCCACGGCCGGTGACACAGCCGGTCGCAAAATTCCTGCGGCTGCTGGTCGCCAGCCTGGCGCTCGCGCCTGCGCTGCTCCCCGCCGCAGAAGAGACCGTGGACCCCCGTGCCTGGGACGGGCGGCTCGAGACCATGCACGACTACGCGGCGCCTTCCTCGCTGGGCAAGACCGAGCTGATGCAGGCCGCAGGGGACGGCGACATGGCGCGGGCCGGCGCGCTGCTCGAGGCAGGTGCCGAGGTGGACGCCCGCAACGCCAACGGTGGCACGGCGCTGATGTACGCGGTGTCAGCGGGCGACACGGTGATGGTGGAACTCCTGCTCGACAACGGCGCCGATCCTAATGCCCGCGCCCGCATCGGCTGGACGCCGATGCTGGTGGCCGCGGCAAAGGGGCGCGACGCCGTCATCCCGATCCTGCTGGAGGCGGGCGCAGACCCTGCCGAGACGGACGCTTACGGTTGGACGCCCCTGATGCGGGCGGTATCCAGCGGCTACCTGCAGGCGGTGGATGCCATCCTGGCCTCTGGTCGTGCCGACTTGCAGGCGCGAGAGGAATCGGGCGCTACGGCGCTGCACATCGCCGCGGGACGCGGCTACGCGCCAATCGTGCGCCGGCTGCTCGAAGCGGGTGCCGAGCCCGGCGCGGCCGACGGGGAAGGCCGCACCCCCGCGGACGTGGCACGCTTGCAGGGGCACGGGGAAGCCGAGGCCCTGTTGCGCCCGCGCGGTCGCAGCCCGGGCTAGGGCGCTCAGGCCGACGGGGCCGCGCTCAGCAGCTCTCAGCAGACGTTGCTGTTCGAGCTGTACTCGCTGAGGCGGACCACCTCTGTGGTCTCTCCGACCGGCGCGCGGATGTCCGAGCTCTCGCTCTGCAGGGCGAGCTGGAAGCCGAACTTCTCGAAAAAGCGTTCGAACATGTCGCCGCCGTACATGCCCAGCGCGCGGATGCCGCCGGTCTCGTCGTCGAGCGCGAGGTCCACCGCCGCGAGCGGCTGGGGCGCGGGGCCGCCGAGCACGCGGCATCCCTCGGCCGGATCGTAAACGCTGCCTTCCGAGCAGCAGTAGATCACCTGCTCGCGCCGCGCCATCTTGAGTTCCCGCGTCGTGTAGGCGGTGGGTTCATGGCGGTAGTTGATGAAGCTGACGGTGGGCGTGGGGTAGCTCATGCGGTGGGCGCAGATGGCGGAGAACGCCACCACCGACCGCTGCGGCCCGATGCCGCCGCGCCAGCTGTAACTGCGGCCGTCGTCCATTTCCAGCCCGTCCCGGGGCAAGGCCGGCTTGCCGAGATTGAGGATGAAGCAGGGCGTCGTCACGTAGGGATAGTGGAAGACGTAGTTCTCACCGACCTCGAGGTCGGCCAGGCGCAGCGGGCGACCGCTGCTGTCCACCAGGCGGGCGGGGGTGGAATGGCTGCGCTCGGGCGGGGTCCTGGCCAGCAGCGTCGGGCTGCCGGCCACCAGGGCGCCGGTGCTGGCGCAGAGCTTGAGAAAGCCGCGGCGGGAAACGGGGTCTCCGGACATCGATCAATCACCTGCAGAGTCGAGACCGGGAAATGCTATCACCCGATTCGGCACAGGCAACAGCGCGCGTTGGTTCGACTCCCGGCCTAGCCGTCCCGTCCGGCATTTCGCCGCCGCAGCGCCATCGGATGCTCGACCTTGCGCACCTTGTCCACCAGGTGCATGAGCGAAAGCCAGGGATGGCGGAAGGTCATGCGCGGGCCGGCGTAGCGCATGATGTCGCGCGCCAGTTCGCGCTGTGCGCGCTTGTAGCAATGAATCGGGCACTTGGCACAGGTGGGCTTGTCCTCGCCGTAGGGGCATTTTTCCAGGCGGCGATGGGCATAGGCCAGGAACTCGCGGCATTCGGGGCATGGCCCGGCCCGGCGCGGGTCGGCGCCGTGCTTGTCCCGGCACCAGATGTCCACCATGCGTTCCATGGTGCGGAACTCCCGGTCCAGGCGGCCGGGAAGTGCGGCCGGGTCGGCGTGACGGACGGCTGGACTATTCATGCGCGTAATACTCATCTATTGCGCAGCCCGAATCAATAGGCGTTGTCCGTAGCGCGGGGCGGTTGCCATTCCAGCGCCG
Source organism: uncultured Thioalkalivibrio sp. (assembly GCA_964413755.1). Taxonomy (GTDB): domain Bacteria; phylum Pseudomonadota; class Gammaproteobacteria; order Steroidobacterales; family XN24; genus XN24. Next base: position 14,062 of record CAYPTW010000063.1, read on the forward strand.
GCTCCTGCACCAGCGCCAGTTGTTCGCGCAGCGACAGCACGTGCTCGTCCCAGTAGCGCGGCGTACCGAACCAGGGGAAGGCGATGCGGAAGGCCGGGTCGTCCCAGCGCCGCGCCAGCCAGGCCGCGTAATGCATGATGCGCAGGCTGCGCAGCGGTTCGACCAGCTGCAGTTCCGCGACCTCGAAGTGGCGGAACTCCGTGTAACCCGCGAGCAGCTCGGCCAGTTGCGGCTCCTGCTCGGCGCGCTCGCCGGAGAGGAACATCCACAGGTCCTGCACGGCCGGCCCGGTGCAACAGTCGTCCAGGTCGACGATCCTGGCCTGTTCCGCATGCACGAGCACGTTGCCGGGGTGGAAATCGCCGTGCAGCCGCAGCGTGCGGGGCTGCACGCGCGCCCATGCCTGGTCGACCGCCTCCAGCAGGTCCCGGGTCAGGCTCTGGTACGCCGGGCGCAGCGCTTCAGGCAGGAAACCGTGGCGCAGCAGGTACTGCATCGACTCCGCACCCATGCGCGCCGGCGTCAATTGCGCGCGGTGCTCGAAGCGCCGGGTCTCGCCGCACAGGTGCAGCCGGCCCATCAGCCGCCCGAGCTGCCGCAGCAGCGTGAAGTCGTCGAGTTCCGGCTCGCGGCCCGCCACCCGCGGCGACACGCTGAAGCGAAAGGCGCCGTGCCGATGCAGGCTGCGGCCCTCGCGTCGCAGCGGCGCCACCACCGGCACTTCGTGCGCCGCCAGCTCAGCGGCAAAGTCGTGCTCTTCCTGGATCGCGGCATCGCTCCAGCGGCCGGGACGGTAGAACTTGGCAATCACCGGCCCGCCTTCCTCGAGGCCCACCTGGTAGACGCGGTTCTCGTAGCTGTTCAAGGGCAGCAGGCGGCCGTCGCAAACCAGCCCGAGGCTTTCCACGGAATCGAGGATGTCGTCCGGTTGCAGGTCCTGGTAGGCGAGCGCGTTGTCCTGGCGACCACTCATCGCGGTGCTCCCTGGCTAATTGCCGACTATAACGCGCCG
>CAYPTW010000064.1:0-14753 GCA_964413755.1 uncultured Thioalkalivibrio sp.
CGGGCGCTGAACAGCTGGTCGAGCCCGAGGGCGCCGTGGAAGATGTCGCCGCCCAGCAGGCCGTATTCGCGCTCCAGGTCGAGCGGCGAGAGGATGCGCCGGCCAAGCACGCTGGCGGCGAAGTTGGGCGCGTGGCGGTCCACGGTCGCTATGGCGAGATCGGCGAAGGTCTCGCGGTGGGCGTCCCAGCCGCCTTGCGGCTCGGGGTTCACGTGCTGGCAGAACAGGCTGGCGACGTGCTGCCCGGCCGGCGCCAGGGTGTCGTCCAGGGCCGAGGAGATCACCAGTTCCACCACCGGCTCACGCGCCCAGCCCGGGTTGTGCTCGCGCGAGCGCGCATCGAAATAGGCGCGCTCGAAGTATTCCAGCGAATGCCCGACGAGGATGCCGCTGGCGTGATGCGGCTGCAGGTGCACGCCCGGAGCCGCGCGGAAGTCCGGCAGTTCGGCCAGCGCCACGTTGATGCGGAAAGTGCCGGAGCCGCAGCGGTAACGGCCGAAGCGTTGCAGCACTTCCGGGTCCAGGTCGGTCGGATCGAAGAGGCGCGTGTAGAGCAGCTTCGGGTTGATGCCGGCCACCACCCGTCGCGCCGCCAGTTCCGTGCCGTCCGCGAGCACCACCCCCGTGACGCGCCCGTTACGGACCTGCACGCGTTCCACGCGTGCCCCCGTGCGGATGTCGACACCCCGCGCCCGTGCCTCCGCCGCGATCGCCTCGCTGATGGCGCCCATACCTCCGACGGCATGCCCCCAGGCGCCGGCCTTGCCGTTCACCTCGCCGAACACGTGGTGCAGCAGCACGTAGGCGCTGCCCGGCGCGTAAGGGCTGGCGAAGTTGCCGACGATCGAGTCCCAGCCCAGCACCGCCTTCAGCGGCTGCGACTCGAACCAGTCGTCCAGCAGGTCCCCGGCGCTGCGGGTGAAGAGCTCGAGCAGGTCGCGCCGGCCGCGCATGTCGAGGCCCTTCAGCTTGCGCGCTACGGACCACGACGCCAGCCAGTCCGCCAGCACGAAGCGGTCCGACACGTTCGGCGGGATCTCGGTGGCCAGCGCGCGCAGCACGCCCGCCACCTGCTCCAGCATCGCCGTCCAGGCGGGCAGGCGTTCGGCGTCGCGCCGCGAGAAGCGCGCCACCTCGGATTGCGTCCAGGCACCGCCGAAGCGAAAGCCGTCGCCGTCCGGCAGGGGGAGGAAGTTCGCCAGCGGCCGCTCGACGATGCGCAGCCCGTGTGCGGCCAGGCGTAGCTCGGAGATCACCGCCGGGTGCAGCAGGCTCACGGTGTAGCTGCAGCTGGAGTTGCGAAAGCCCGGGTGGAACTCCTCGGTCACCGCGGCGCCGCCGACCACGTCGCGCGCCTCGAGCACGGTCACCTGCCGGCCCGCGCCGGCGAGGTAGGCGGCGCAGGCCAGGCCGTTATGGCCGCCGCCGATGATGAGCGTATCGATGGGTTCGCGCGACATGCCGCAGGTCCCTGCGCCGGGAGGAGTAGGACGCACACTGTAGCCGCGGCTCGCCGCAACACCAACCGCCCGGGATGCACCATGGAGACCTGACAGGACCGGCCTGTGGACTACAATAGCGGCGCATGGAGAACCGCCCCGCGGGCGCCGCGACGCCCGCCAGACGCGAGGTCAGACCTGATGAGAAAAGCCCTGCTCGCCGCCCTGCTCACGGTCGTGCTCGTGGCCTGCGCCACCAGTCCCACCGGACGGCGCCAGTTGATGCTGGTATCCCCCGACCAGGCCATCGCCGCTTCGCGCACGGCCTATATCCAGCAGATGCAGTCCTTCGACGAGAAGGGCCTGATCAGCAAGGACCGCGCGCTCACGGAGCGCATCAACCGCATCACCGGCCGGCTGGTTGCGCAGGCGGTGCAGATGTATCCGCGCACCGCGAACTGGGAGTGGAGCGTCGTGGTGATCGACGATCCGGAGACCGTGAATGCCTGGGCCATGGCAGGCGGGCGCATGGCCATCTACACCGGCCTGATCGAGAAAACGCAGGCCTCCGACGACGAGATCGCCCAGGTCATGGGACACGAGATCGCGCACGCGCTGGCCAATCACACCGCGGAGAAGATGTCGGTGGCCATGGCCACCCAGCTCGGCATCCTGGCGGTCGGGGTGTCCACGCGGGACGAAGGCGCCATGGCCGGGGCGGCTGCGGCTGCGGTCCTCGCGATCAACCTGCCCAACAGCCGCACCGCAGAGACCGAGGCCGACCGCATCGGCATCGAGCTCGCCGCGAAGGCCGGCTATCACCCGGACGCCGCGGCCACCCTGTGGCGGAAGATGGGCGAGGTCGGTGGCAGCGGTCCGCCGCAGTTTCTCAGCACCCACCCCTCGCCCGGCAACCGGCAGGAGACGCTGGCGAAGCTGGCGCCGCAGATGATGCCGCTGTACCAGGCGGCACGGAATCCGCCGGTGTACCCCATCAGCTCCGGCAGTTATTGACGCGGGCAATGCACGCCGCAAAGAAAAAGGCCCCCGGGCTTGCGTCACGGGGGCCTAAACCAAGAGGAGAGTGTCGGGAGCCCAGACCTGGGAGTTTAAACCGGCCGGCAATGCCTCCATGGCGTACCGGCCGGCCCCACTTCCATATGGTCTCGACTGCCGAGGTTATTTATAGAGCCCTGCGCAACCGCCCGCATTGACCCCGGTCAAGTTTTGCTGCGACTGCGGAAAATCCCTAGGCGAAACAGTGTCGCCGGATGCTACTGGCCGGGTACGCCACTGGTGCCGGGCCGGAAGCGGAACACGTGGTAGGGCCCGCGGTCGGCGACCTGGCTGCGCGGTTTCAGCAGCGTTTCGGCCAGCGCGCTGTCCGATACGTACAGCCAGCCCTCCGGGCCGAACGACAGGCTCTGCGCCCAGCGGATGCGCGGCGAGCGCACGATGGTCTGCAGATTGCCGGCCGGGTCCATGCGCAGCACGGCGCCATGTTCCACGTCGGTGATATACACGTTCCCGGCAAGGTCTGCGGACAGGCCATCGCTCAAGGGCTTGGCCCCGACCTGCTCGACCTGGGCAGCGAGTTCAGCGGCGGAGTTCGAGTCGTCGGCGAGGGCCGCGGCCGGCACCCGATGCAGCAGCCCGTGGGCCATCGCGCCGAGGTAGAGCCAGCGGCCGGTGGGATCGAGCCCGATGCCGTGCAGGCCGGGCTTGTAGGACACCAGGCCGGCGACATACTGCATTGTCCGCACCGGCGTCTCGATCAGCCAGTCCTCGGCAACCAGCGCCGGATGTCCCTCGAGCCGCCGCCGGGATTCGCGCGTCAGGGTGTCGTAGACCACCACCGCGGGCGCCTTGCGCCACAGGCCGGCATCGGCGATGTACACCAGGCGTCCCGCCGGGTCGACCTGGAGGTCGTGCAGGAAGGAGCCGCGCGGGGCGGTCTCGCGCGGGAAGACGTGCTCGTGCACCACCAGTCCGGTGTCCAGGTCGATGGCGACGATGCGCGGCCGGCCGAAGCCGTGGCTGGCCGGATCGATCACCCAGAGCCGGTTGTTGCGGTCTATGGCCAGGCCGGCGGGCGTTTCGAACTGCGCCGCCTGCAAGCCGGGTGCCGGGAAGGGCCGGGCTTCGCCGTCGCGCCATTCGAACACGCGCGGGCCCTCGGCGCGGCTGTCCGCATGGACGGCGAAGAAGATGCGCCCGCTTTCGCTCACCGCCAGCCCGCCGACGGGGTCGGCATGGGCGAGCACCATCTCCAGCCCGGGTTCTTCGATGGCAGGCCGCGTCGTAAGGTCCTTGTACGGCACGCCGCCGCCGAAATACAGCCATAGGCCGCCGACGGCGAGGGCGGCGATCAGCACTGCGCTGACAAGGAACCGGATAAGGAATTTCATCGCGCGACCGTTGCGGCTTCGGGTGCGCATCAGCTTATTGACCGCGCGCATCGCGCGGAAAGAACTGTGTCACAAAGTTGTGCGCGGCGACCCGGAGCGGGCGCCGCAGGGATCAGGCCGGGGCCTGCTCCAGTGCATCGCGCACGCGGCGCAGCAGGATGCGGTCGATGACCGGCTTCTGGATGAAATCGATCGCGCCGGCACGGATCGCGCCTACCGCCGTGGCCACGTCAGAATCGCCTGCCAGCATGATGGTGGCCGCCTGGCAGCCGCGCGCCCGCAGGGCCTGGAGCAGCTCGATGCCGTTCTGGCCGGGCAGCTCGAGATTGGTGACGATCACGGCGATCGTCAAACCGTCGAGCGCGTCCAGCAGCGCTTCCGCCGACTCGAAGGCGCTTATTTCATGCTGCAGGTGGCTCAACAGTTGCGACAGGGATTCCCGTTCCCGGGCATCGCTCGCTACGACGCAGATGGTCGCCTGATGTGCCTCAGCGCTTCTTCCCGAGACTGGGGCCATGGATTTCCGAACCGGACAAGGATAGCGGCCAGGCCGACCCGGCGAGGGCCGACGTCCTCTCTGATGTTCTTTTTCTCGAACTGCGAGTATTGAAACTCGTCAGCAGCAAGAAAATACGAACATCTACCTAAGCCGTTGGTGTGGGGGGGGTCTAAGGCGTTGGCGCGGGGGGGGTGCCGCCGGCCTGGGCCTCGGCCACCATGACCATGCGCACGAGGTGGGCCAGCGAATTGGCCTGCATCTTCTCCATCACCCGGGCACGGTGAATTTCCACGGTGCGCTGGCTGACCCCGAGGTCCCCGGCAATCACCTTGTTGGCCTTGCCGAGCACCACCTGGCCCATCACCTGCTTCTCGCGCGCGGTGAGGCTGTCGATGCGGTCCAGGATCTCGAGGCGCTCCAGCTCGCCCTCGCGCTGCTCGGCGGCCTGCTTCATGGCCTCGTTGATGCGATCGACCAGGTCCTGGTCCTGGAAGGGCTTTTGCAGGAAGTCCACGGCACCCTGGCGCACGGCTTCCACGGCCATCGGAATGTCGCCGTGGCCGGTGATGAAAACGATGGGGATATTGCAGCCGATCTCCTGCAGGTGCTTCTGCAGTTCCAGCCCGGTCATGCCCGGCATGCGGATGTCCAGCACCAGGCAACCGTAATCACGCGGGTCGAAGGCCTTGAGGAAATCCTTGGCGCCGGCGTAGCAGCGGGCGCGGTAGCCGACCGATCTCAGCAGCAGGCCGAGGGAGTCCCGGACCGCCTCGTCGTCATCCACAATAAAAACCGTTGCCTCGCTGGACGCCATCACTCCTCCTCCGGTGCCGTAGGAAGTCCGATCTTGAAAAAGCCGCCTTTTTCCCGACCCGAATCGTATCGCAATGTGCCGCCGTGCGCTTCTATGATCGAGCGGCTGAGCGACAGTCCGAGGCCCATGCCTTCGGGCTTGGTGGTGAAGAACGGCTCGAACAGCTGCTCCAGCAGCGTGTCCGGCACGCCCGGGCCAGTGTCTGCCACGCTGATCTCCACTTCGTCCTCGTTCACGACCCGCGTGCGTACCACCAGCCTGCGTGTCTCCGGGTCGGAGGCGTTCATCGCCTCCACCGCGTTGCGCGTCAGGTTGAGCAGCACCTGCTGCAGCTGGATCCCGTCCACCTGGATGCGCGGCAGGTCCTCCTGCAGCGCCAGCTCCAGCTCGACCTCGTGCGAGCGGCAGTCCATCTCCACCAGCGGCAGGATCTCGTGGATCAGCTCGCGCGCATCGCGATTGCGCCGGTCCGGGGTGTGGCGCCGCACGAAGGCGCGCAGGCGCTGGATGACGTCGCCGGCGCGCCGCGCCTGCGCCGTGACGCGGCCGAGCACCTGGTCGAGTTCCTCGGCGTCCATGTCGCCGGCGGCCACCAGCCGCTGGCAGGCCTGCGTGTAGTTCGCGATCGCCGCCAGCGGCTGGTTCAGCTCGTGCGCGATGCCCGCCGCCATTTCTCCCATGGTGCCCAGGCGGGCGACATGTGCCAGCCGTTCGCGCTGCTTGCGCGCTTCCATCTCCGCCAGCACCACGTCGGTGCGGTCGAGGATCTGGCTGATGATGAGCAGCGGGCGTCCCTCGTGGTCCGCGATGATGCTCAGGTGCACCATGGCGTGGACGATGGAGCCGTCCTTGTGGATGAAGCGCTTCTCGTACTTCACCGTGTCGCTGCCGGAGAGCAGCAGGCGGAACTGGCGCAGCGTTTCGGCCATGTCTTCCGGCGGCGTGACGTCGCGCACCGAGCGCGCCAGCAACTCGCCCTCGCTGTAGCCGAGCATGCTGCACAGCGCCTGGTTGACCGAGAGGTAGTGGCCGTCGACCTCGTGCGCGGCGGACAGCGTGGCCATGCCGACGGGAGCGCGGCGGAAGATAAGGCGCAGCTCCTCCTCCGCCTGGCGCAGTTGCGACTCCGTCTCGCGCTGCTCGGTGACGTCCTCACCGGCGCTCAGCACGCCGTTGATGCGCCCGGTCTCGTCGCGCAGGAACTTGTTGCGCCAGAACACGCGGCGCGTGTGGCCGTCGTGCGTCAGTACCGGCCCCTCCAGCAGGCTGAAGCCGGCTTCGCGCCCGGCCAGGGCTTCCTCGAACAGGATGCGCGAGCGCCCGGCGAAGCCCGGCGGCTGGCAGGTGGCGAAGAAGTCCTTGCCGAGCAGTTCGTGTTCCGGGTAGCCGAACAGCTCGCAGGCCTTGCGGTTCACCAGCGTGATGCGGCCCGTGCGGTCCACCGCGATGATCATCACGTTGACGAGGTCGAGGTAGCGCTGCGCCCGGTCGCGCTCGCGCCGCAGCGCTTCTTCGGCCTGGCGGCGGAAAGTCTGGTCCAGGATGGTGCCCTGGATGCGCCCGCCCCCGGTCGTCGCGTCGGTGACGATCTGGTAGATGGTCTGGATGTGCCGCACCGTCCCGTCCGGACGGATGATGCGGTACTCGAGCTCGCCGCCGCCCGAGGCCTTGCGCGCATCCTCCGCCAGCCGCGCCTCGACGCGGGCGCGGTCGTCCGGGTGGGCGAAGCGGCGCACGAACTCGGCCGGGCTCAGCGGCGGTTCTGCAGGGTCTACGCCGACGATACGGCAGAACTCGTCGGACCAGAAATTCACCGTCGCTGCAGGCCAGTCGCCCTCGAAGCTGCCGACGTGCGCCAGGGCCTGGGCGGTGAGCAGGTTGGCTTCGACCCGGTGTAACCGCGTCTCGGCCGCGATGCGCTCGCTGATGTCGCGCACGATGCCGATGAAGCTGGGCAGGTCAGCCTCGCCGGCATCGACCTGCCCCACCGAGACCTCGGCCGGAAAGGTCGTGCCGTCCTTGCGGCAGGCCTCGACTTCGCGCGGGGCGAGCATGAAGCGCGCCTCGCCCGTCTGCTGGTAGCGGCGCATGTAACCGTCGTGGTTGGCGCGGAAGGGCGTCGGCATCAGCAGGGCGATGTTCTGGCCGACGATTTCCTCGGCGCGGTAGCCGAATATTCGTTCGGCGCCGGGATTGAACAACTCGATGATCCCGTTGCCGTCGATCAGCACGACTGCGTCCGGCGTGGCGCTGAGCAACGCCGACAGCCGGCTCTCGGCTGCGGGGCCGACGGCGGGGCGGGATGATTTCCGGGCTGATTCGGAGTGTTTCATTACTGACCTTGGCGCGCTGCTTGGCCGCGTAGCGGCGCGGCGGTTTGCGTGGCCGGTAGGCTGACGGCGGACTAGAATACCTTACAGGCAGGTGCTGAAAGCACCCGCGACGCGGAGCGCCGGGATATGAGCAAGAGCGCAAGAATCATCGTGGGCCTCGACCCCCATGCGCCGAGCGCGGAGAGCGCCATGCTGGGCGCCCGCCTGGCAAGCCGCCTGCAGGGGGCGCTGGAGTTGTACACGCCCGTGTACAACTCGCAGGTCTCGCTGGCCCATTTCGAGGATCGCGACAGCCTGCAGCACGCCCGGGACCTCCTGGTGCGGCAAAACCTCGCGCGGCTGGAAACGCTGGCGGCCACCTTGCCGTCCGGGGTGCAGGTGGAATGCCACGCGGACTGGGATCACCCTGCCGAAGAGGCCCTGATTCGCCGCGTGCTGGAGCGCGAGGCCGATATGCTGGTGGTGGCGCTGCCGGCAGAACAGACGGGCGGCCGGCGCCACTGGTCCGCCGGACACTGGCAGCTGGTGCGCCATTGTCCGGTCCCGGTGCTGCTTACCCACGGCAGGCCGTGGGCCGAAGAGCCGGTGGTGGTCGCTGCGGTCGACCCGGTCGGTCGCCATGCACGGCACGCTGAGCTGGAGCACAGGATCCTGCGCGAGGCGGGCGCACTGGCCTCAGGGCTCGGCGGCGTGTTGCACGCCTGGCATGCATGGCAGCCCGGGCCGCGGATCGCCGTGGGCGGCCTGGAGCAGCCGCTGCAGCAAGAACCCGCCGCAGATCGCGCCGAGGAGCGTCATCGCGAGGCCGTCATGCAGGCGCTGCAGGCTGCGGGCGTCAACCCGGCCCGGGTCGCCCTGGCGGAGGGGCGTCCGGAGCAGGCGTTGCCTGCTTACTGCGAGGAGCGGGGTGCGGACCTGGTCGTCATGGGCGCCATCGCACGCAATCCGCTCGGCCGCATTTTCCTCGGCAGCACTGCGGAGCGCGTGCTCGACCGCCTTCCCTGCGACCTGCTGGTGGTCAAGCCGGAGGGGTTCCGCACGCCGGTGAGCCGCGAGCGCTGGCCACGCGACGAGGCCGGGCCGTTGCTTGGCGTGCCGGGGATCTGACGAGCCTCCTGCCGCGGGCCGTGTACGGGGCATTGTGCGGGGGCATTGTGCGAGAAAGGTCACAAATGCTCGCGACTCCGTCGTTCTAACATGTTAATTTCTGTCCACCCGGCAACTCCGGTGGTGTGTGCAAGGGGATATGGCCGAGACGCTCCGCATTCTGCTTATCGCCGATGAACCGGAGATGATCCGCAAAGTCGGCCAGGGCCTGCACCAGGGTGCAGGCTCCGATGTCGTGGTGGAAGGCGCAGACAACCTGGCCACGGCGTCGCGGCGCCTGCGTTCCGCTGCATATGATCTCGCGCTGGCCGACCTGTCGCTCGGACGTGGCGACGGCCTGCGCATGTTGTCCGAGTTCATCGGCGCTGAGCCCGGCATGCCCGTAGTTGCGCTGGCCAATGGAGCGGACGTTGCCGACGCGGCCGCCTGCCTGTCGGTCGGCGCGCAGGACCGCATCGCGGTCGATGCGCTCGACGGCGCCGGGTTGCGGGATCGTCTGCAGGCCGTCCTGGTCCGCGCCCGCACCTCGCATGATGCGCGGCAGCGCAGCCACCGTATCGCCGCCAGCCTCGCTGCCGGCGGCGAGCTGGCATGGCATTTCAGGGCCGGGGAAAAGGATGTCTGGCTGGCCTCGCCCGACCCCGCGGCGTGGCAGCTGCCGGGCCCTGAGTGTCGCGAGAGCCTGGAGGCCCTGCGCGCCTGGCTGCACCCGGACGACCGGGAACTTGCACTGCGCCGGCTCGAGGAAGTGGCCCACGGCACCGAGCCCTGGGAGATCGAGGCGCGCGTCAAGGTCGGCGGCGGCGGGTATCGCTGGTGTGCCCTGCGCGGCCGCTCCCAGCTCGACAAGCGCGGTCGCCTGGCGCACGCCGCAGGCGTGGTGACCGATGCGCAACGGCAGCACAAGCGCTTGCTCTCGCTGCAACACGAACACCGTTTCATGCGCGCCGTGTTCGATTCGAACCGGGTGCCCCAGGCCGTGCTGGACGCGGCGGGCGTGATCATCCATTGCAACACCGCCTGGTCCGGGCTGGACGAGGGTGCGTGCCATGCCGGCGCCGCATTTGCCTCCGGCCGGTCCTTCCTGGAGGCGGGCGAGGACGGCAGTTACGGCGACCTCGAGGTCGCGGCCCTGGCACGAGGCGTGAAGCAGGTGCTTGGCGGGGTCGTGGACCACTACCAGTGCGAGTACGGCGACGAGACCCGGCGCTGGCGCATCAGCGTCAGTCCGTTGCTGAACCCGGGGATCGCCGGTGCGCTGGTGACCCACGAGGAGGTCACTGCCGCGCGCAAGGCTGAGCGGGAGACGCGCGCCCGGCTTACCACGCTGGCGCGGGACTTCCAGGCAGTTTCCGGTCCGGTGTTCCGCCTCGGGCCTGATTTCGAGGTGCGCGGGGCGAATGAAGCGGCGCTGAAGATCGGCCGTGCGCCGGTCGTGGGGCGCGACATTTTCAAGGTCCTGCCGAGGGTTCACGGCGACGCCGTCGGAGATGGCCTGGCCGCGCTCTCTGCGGGAACGGAACTGGCCGTCCGCGATGTGCGCAGTGAAGGCGACAACATGGTGCGCTGGCTGCTGTCGCCACGCCGTGACACGGAAGGCGAGCAGCGCGGATTCCTGGTGCAGGCCGTCGATGTATCCGACCTGGCCCCGCCGCTGCAGGAGGACGAGGAGCAGAAGGCGAATGCCCACGCCCGCGAGCTTGCCGAGCTGCGTAGCGCGCTCGAGCGTGTCGAGGGGGAACGGGCCCGGCTCGGGGAGCTGCTGGCCACGGCCGAGTCCGGTGCGAAAGCGGCCCAGGTCGAGCTGGATCGCCTGCGCAGCGCGGCGGACGATGCCGCGCATGCCAACGAGAAGCTGCAGCTCGAGATCGACCAGGCCCGCCTCGACGCGCGCGAGGCCCGGTTCGAGGCCGAGGACGCGGCACGGCGCGAGGCGCGCGGCAGGCAGGCGAGCGAGGAGCTGGAGCAGGCACTGGCCGCGGAGCGGGCGCGCAGGGAAGAGCAGGAGCAGGCGGCGCGACGCGCCCAGGAAGAAGCCCTGGAGTCGCACCGGAGTGAATGCGCGCGCCTCAACGGCGCCCTCGACGCTGCGCAGGCGGAGGCCCAGCGCCTCCGGCACGCGGTGGAGGAAGCGCGCGGAAGGATGCAGGCGGACTTCAACGAGGTCCTGGAACGGACCCTGCGCATGCTTGCGCCGGAGCCGGATGCAAGTACGCAAGCCGGCGAAAACGACAAGAGCGGACAAGCCTAGATCATGGAACAGTCGATGCGCATACGCCGCGTGCTGATCATCGCGGACGAAGATTTTGCGGGCCAGGCCCCGGACGAAGCGGCCGCGGCCTTCGGTCTTTTCATGCGGCGCGTGCCGCACACCGACGGCATCGAAGCCGTGGTGGAGGATTTCGGGCCGGATGCCATGATCATCGATCCCGCCGTGTCGGGCGCCGGTGCGCCGGAGGTCCTGCAGGCGGTTGCCGGCAGCGGCGCGGCCCTGCTGTTGCTCGGCGGGCCGGACGACATGCATCTGCAGGTGATGCAACGCGCCGCGACCGAGGCGGGCATGCAGGTCGACGGCATTCTCGCCAAGCCGCTCACGGCCGAAGGGCTCGAGGTGGCGTTGCGGGTCATCGTCGGCGAGATGGGTTTCTCGGCGGAGGACATTGCCGGCGCGGTGATGCGCGGCGAGATGACGGCCTGGTACCAGCTGCAGCTCAAGCGCAGCAGGGACGGCTGGCGCGCCTCGGGCGCCGAGGCGCTGGCCCGCTGGCAGCATCCCGAGCACGGCATGGTCATGCCCGGGGCTTTCGTGCCGGTGGCCGAGGCGGCAGGCCAGATCGCCCTGATCACGGATTGCGTGCTGCAGACCACGGTCCAGCAGCTCGCAGTCTGGCAGCGCCAGGACCTGCCCTTCCGCGTGAGCGTGAACATCACGCCCTCGCTGGTGAGCGACCCGGAGTTCCCGGAACGCCTGTCGCGCCTGGTGCACGAGTACGACGTGCCGGCGCGTTCGCTGCTGCTGGAGATCCCGGAACCCGCCCTGGCCGCGGCGCCGGCCGAGTTCCTCGGCATGCTGGCGCGACTCCGCATCCATGGTTTCGGCCTCGCCCTGGAGCATTTCGGCGGCGGCGTCTCCTCGCTCGCCGATCTCTATCGCACGCCCTTCAGCGAGCTGAAGATCCACCGCCGCCTCATCGGACGCCTGGACGAGGACGAGGATGCGCAGCGCCTGGTGCGCGGCATCATCCAGTTGGCCGATACGCTCGGCCTGGATACCTGCGCCGAGGCGGTGGAGACACCGGAGTCGCTGGACTTTCTTCATGCCGCCGGCTGTACCCACGTGCAGGGGTTCCACATCAGCCGCCCGCTACCTGCCGCAGCTTTCCAGGTGGCCGCCAAGCAATGGCTCTGAGCCGCGGGCACGCGGCGGGGCCCGGAGGTGAGTGATGCCCAGGCTGCTCAAGATAATTCTCGGCGGGTTTGCGCTCGTCGCGGTCCTGGTGCTGGTCGGGGTGGCGCTGATCCTGCTGCTGGTCGATCCGGCCGATTACCGCGACCGCATCACCCAGGCCATCACTGAAGAGACCGGCCGCAGCGCGCGCATCGATGGCGATATCTCGCTGAGCTTCTTCCCCACGGTCGGCTTCGCCGTGAGTGGCATGAGCCTCGGCAACCCGCCGGGTTTCGGCGACGAGCCGTTCATCGAGATCGGGTCCGCCGCCATCGGCGCCCGCGTGATGCCCTTGTTCTCGCGCCGCCTTGAAGTCAGCAAGCTGCGCCTCGACGGGCTGCAGGTCCGCCTCGTCGAGCGCGCGGACGGCAGCGCCAACTGGCGCGACACCACGCACGGGGAGGCAACCGATCGCGGCGGCGCGCCGCCCGCGGGCGGGCAGGCCGGGTCGGAATTCCAGTTCACGCGCATCGACGGGCTGGAAGTGCGCGACGTGACCGTGCGCTACGAGCATCTCGGCACCGGCCGCGTGGTGGAAGTGGGCGTGCCGATGCTGTCGACCGGTCCGTTGTCGCCGGGCGAGCCTTTCCCGCTCGAAGCCGAGGCGACGCTGGCGCTCGACGAGGGCGCCACCCGCCTGCAAGGCCGGCTCGAGACCGTGATCTCGCTGCCGGCCGACGGCTCGGCGCTGGAGATGAGTGAATTCCTGCTGCGCGTCGCTGCAGAGGGTGAGGCCGTGCCGGGCGGCGAACAGGCGGCGCGCCTGTCCATACCACGGCTGGTTGTCGATCTCGCGGCCCAGACCCTGGCGCTGCCAGAGGTCGTGCTGGAGGCAGCTGGACTGCGCGCGACGGCCGGCGTCGAGGGGCGTGGCCTGATGGAGGCCCCGGAATTCGATGGCCAGCTCGAGGTGGCCGGGTTTTCGCCGCGCGACCTGCTGCAGAAGCTCGGCCAGGCGGCGCCGCAGACGCGCGATCCCGCCGTGCTCGAGCGCGTCGCGCTGACCTCGGCAATACGCTTTGCCGATGGCGAGCTGGTGCTGCCGGACCTGCGGCTGGCGCTGGACGACAGCAGCCTGGCAGGCCGCCTGGCACTGGCGCCCGGGGATGTGAACCGTGTGCGGGGCGAGCTGGTGCTGGATGCGATCGACCTCGACCGCTACCTCGGTCCCGAGACAGAGGAGAACGCGGCGGCGGCGCCGGCAGGGGATGCGCCCCTGGAGTTCGACTGGCTGGATGCGCTGGACATGGACCTGCGGCTCAGTGCCGGCAGCGTGGTCGTGTCCGGGCTGAAGCTGGCGGCGGTGGAGACCCGTGTCGTGGCGGGCGGGGGGCGCCTGGAACTGGAACCGCTTGCGGCCGACCTGTACCAGGGCCAGGCCCGCGGCAGCGCGGTCGTCGATGCCCGTCGCACCCCGGCCACGCTGCGCGTGCGGCAGTCGCTGCAAGGGCTGCAACTGCAGCCGTTCGCCACCGACCTGGCCGACTTCGAAAAGCTGACCGGCGTGGCGCGCCTGGAGGCCGACCTTGCCACCACGGCTGCCACCACCGGCGCCTTGCTGTCCGGCCTCGGCGGCAACGTCGGCTTCCAGCTCAGCGACGGCCGCTTCCGCGGCGTCAACCTGTGGTTCGAGATCCAGCGGGCCTACGCGCTGGCCAAGGGCCGGCCGGTGCCGGAGAAGACCTCGCCCGACACCGAGTTCCGCGAGCTGAGCGGGACCGCCGTCATCCGTGACGGCGTGCTGGTGAACGAGGACCTGGTCGGCGGCCTGCCTTTCCTGGCCCTGGCGGGGCGGGGCGAAGTGGACCTGGCGGCGGGGACGCTGGACTACCGGCTCACTGCCACCGTGATCCGCGAGGCGGTCGACGAGACCACGGGAGAGCGCAGCGAGCTGGCCGGGCGGCGGATTCCCCTGCGCCTGAGCGGTGAGCTGGCGTCACCAAAGGTCAGCGTGGACGTGGCCGAGTTGCTCAAGGATGAAGCGGTGGAAGAGCTCAAGGAACGCGCGCTCGACCCGCTGCGCAAGCTGCGTGACCGGTTGCGTCCGGACGGATGAGAGCGGCGCGCCTGTTGGCCGTGACGGCGGCTTGCCTGCTGTGCGCCCCGGCCGGCGCCTTTGAGCTGTTGGCAACGGAAACCCGGCACGAGGGCGACGAGTTCATGCTGCGCATCGACGCCCGCTTCACGGCCGGCGCCGATGCCGTGCTGGGTGTCCTGACCGATTACGCACGCATCCACGAGCTTCATCCCGACCTGCTGGAGAGCCGCTCGCTCGGCCGTGTGGCGCCCGGAGTGGAGGAGGTCTACCTGCGCTCCGAGGCCTGCGTGCTGCTGTTCTGCCGCGAAATGCAGCGGGTGGAGCACATCCGCGTGGACGGCTACGCCCTGTTCGCGGTGGATGTGCCGCGCCGCGGCTCGTTCCTCTCCGGCGCCACCTCGTGGCGTTTCACCCCGGACGGCGACGGCACGCTGCTGTCGTACCAGACCCGCTTCGTGCCCGCATTCGACCTCGTGCCCGTGGTCGGCCCGGGACTGTTGCTGGACGCGGTTGAGCAGATGACCCGGGAGGTCATGCAGGAGGTGGAGCGGCGCGCCCTGGCGAACGATGACTGACGCTTTCGCCGCGGCCCTGCTGGAGTGGTTCGATCGTTGCGGCCGGCACGACCTGCCGTGGCAGCGCGAGCGCGGCGCCTACCGCACCTGGG
>CAYPTW010000065.1:0-6537 GCA_964413755.1 uncultured Thioalkalivibrio sp.
CTGCAGCGCGAGCATCCCGACGCCCTGCCCCGTTTCCGCATCGCCGACGCGCCCGCGCCCGTCCAGGAATAGCCTCCCACATACCCCGGGGCCGGGTCCCTGCGGGCGCCGGTTCCTGCGGTAGTTCCGTATTCAGTCCTGCTGCAGTGCAGTCATACTTGTCAGTGGCGTCACCCACCCACAAGGACAGGGGGACCGGGCATGTCCGAACGCACCCGCCCGACCAGTTCCGACGCCGCCGCCGCGATCGACGAGGTACTTCTCGCGGAGTCGGCAACACGGCAAGCCATGGAGGCCTGCCGCCAGGAGGCCGAGGGAATTCTCGAGGCCGCCCGGGAAGATGCGCGCCGCATCACCCGCAACGCGAACCAGCGCGTCAGCAAGCTGCACGCCAATTGTGACGTCCTCGCGCGGCAACGCATCGAGGCTATCCGTGCGCGCGCCCACCAGGACGCGGTCCGCACCGAGCTGAATGCTGCCGATCGGGAGATGCTCAAGCAGGCGGTAACGCGCCTCGCTGCACGACTCACCCGGCCGGCCGATGGCTGAGGACGCGCGCCTCGCCTACCTGCAGGCCCGCCTGCAGGCCCGCCACGGCGACCGCCCGGCGCCCGACGACTGGCGCGTGGCCGAGGCCAGCGCCGACCTGGCGCATTTCCTCGAGGCGGTGCGGCGCACGGCGCTGAAGCGCTGGATCGGCGACATCAACCCGGACGTGGCGCCGGACGCCATGGAGCGCCACTTCCGCGCCGCCTGGCGTGCAGCCGTGGACGAGGTCGCAGCGTGGGCGCCGCAGGACTGGCGCGATGCCGTGACCTGGTTGCGCTGGCTGCCGGACCTGCCTGCCGTCGAGCACCTGCTGCGCGGCGGGAAGATCCCGCCGTGGATGCGTGCCGACCCGGTGCTCAAGGAAGTCGCTTTCGAGGACCCGCAGCGCCGCCTCGAGGCCTTCGGCGAACAGCCGCTGGCGCCGCTGGTAGACCCGGAGCTCGATGCGGATGCGCCCGGGGTGGCGCAATGCTGGACGGCCGAGTGGCGCCGCCGCCTGCCCCGCAGCGCGCAGGCCCAACGCGATGAGCTCGGCGCCCTGCTGGAAAAGGTACAAGCTCACCTCGAGGCGATGCGCGCCGGCGCGGAGCCGGACGGGCGCGCGCTGCGCAACACCCTGGCTGCGGACCTGGCGCGCCGCTTCCGCAAGGGCGCCGGGACCGTCACGGCGCTGTTCTCGCACCTGCTGCTGGACGGGCTCGAGCTGGAGCGCGTGCGCGCCGGCGTGATGGCGCGCCGGCTGCTGCCGGAACGCCCGGAGGGTCGCTCATGGGCATGAGGCCGCAGGCGGCACGCTGGTTCGAGCTGCTCACGCCGCGCGAGGAGCTGACCAAGGCGCTGGAATGCCTGGCCGAGACCCGTGCGGTGGAATTGCAGACCCACAGCCAGCCCGAGCACGCCCTGGAACTCCCCGGGCTGCCGCAGGCGCTGGAGGAATTCGGCGAGTACAACCGGCGCTACGGCACCTGGTGGCCGCAGGGCGAAGTGCCGCCGGTGGAGGAAGCGCTGGAACCGGTCAGCGCCATGCACGACGCGCTCGAGCGCTTGCAGGCCTGGGCGCACGAGGCCGAGCCGCTGATCGCCGAGGGCGAGCGCCTGGAAATCGAGTCGCGCCAGCTGGCGGAACTGCTCGAGGCCCTGGCCGCATCCGGCAGCGACCTGCCCGACCTGCACCGCCTCGCCGAGGCCGGGCCGGTACTGGGCGCACGCTTCTACCGCCTGCCGCCCAAGGCCGTGCCGCGCGCGCTGCCGCCGTCGGTGATCACCGAGTTCTTCCTCGGCGCCGACGAGGCGCCGCACCTGCTCGCCGTCGGCCCGCTGGCGCAGCTCGAGGCGCTGGACCGCCAGATGCAGGCGCTGAAGGCGCGCCGCGTGCACCTGCCCGAATGGCTGCCCGCCGATGCGGCCACGGCGCGCCACGCCGTGGAGGAACGCCGCGCCAGGGTGGTCGAGCACCGCGACGAGGTGCGCAGCGAGCTGGAGGCGCTGGAGGAGAAGCACGCGCTCAGGCGCGCCATCGGCACCATGGCCCTGATGGAGTGGTTTGCCGGGCATGCGCCGAGCCTGCCGGTGACCGACCACTTCGCCTGGGTCACGGGCTGGACCAGCGACCTGGACGGCCACGAGATCAACCAGGCGCTGGACCGCGGCAAGGTGCAGCACCTGCTGCGCTACAAGGAAGCACCCGAAGGCATCGCCTGCCCGGTGGTGATGCACAACCCGCGCTGGGTGAAGCCCTTCGAGCTGTTCCCTTCCCTGCTCGGCACGCCCGGCTCCACCGAGGCCGACCCGAGCCGCATCGTGGCGCTGGTGGCGCCGCTGATGTTCGGCTTCATGTTCGGCGACGTGGGCCAGGGCGCGGTGCTGCTCGGCCTCGGGCTGTGGTTGCGGAAGCGCGTGCCGCTGTTCAGCATCCTGGTGCCCTACGGCGCCATGGCGATGGTGTTCGGTTTCCTCTTCGGCAGCATCTTCTCCGACGAACACCTCATCCCCGCGCTGTGGATGCACCCCATCGAGCATCCGCAGGAGATGATGGTCATCGCGCTGATCTTCGGCGTGTGCATCCTCACCCTCGGCCTGCTGCTGGACGCGCTCGGCGCGTTCTGGCGCCGCCTGTTCGGCTACTGGCTGGCCACGCGCGCCGGCATCCTGGTCGCCTACCTGGGTATCGTCGGGTCGTTCATCAACCCCGAGCTGCTGCTGTTCACCTGGATCGGCTTCACCTGGTTCGTGCTCGGCACCGCGCTCACCTCGCACCACAACAAGCTGCTGGAGATTCCCAAGGCGCTCGGCGAGCTGGTCGAGGGCATGCTGCAGCTGCTGGTGAACACCGTGTCCTTCGTGCGCGTCGGCGCCTTCGCCCTCGCGCATGCGGGCCTGTCCGCCGCCATCATGGGCATGGCGGACGCCACCGGCGGCGGCATCGGCTGGCTGCTGGTGATGATCCTCGGCAACGCGCTGGTGATCGCGCTCGAGGGCCTCATCGTCGGCATCCAGACCACGCGCCTGCTGCTGTTCGAATTCTTCATCCGTTTCCTTACCGCCGAGGGCCGCCAGCTCAAGCCGCTGACCGGTCCAGGCTCCGCCATCCGACCGACCGGAAGGAGTTCCTCATGAAACTCGGGATGTATCTCGTCATGGCCATGACGGCCATCGTTGTGGGCCTGGTGGCCACCGCCACCTACCTCTTCGTCACCTCCGGCATGGCCGGCGCACAGGAAGCCGGCGGCGCGGCCATGGTCATCGATCCCGAGATCATGACCTGGGGCTTCATCTCCGCCGCCGCCTCCGCCGGCCTCTCCGCCGCCGCCGCGGGCTACGCCGTGGCGCAGGTGGGCAGCGCCGCCGTCGGCGCGCTGGCCGAAAAGCCGGAGCTGATGGGCCGCGTGCTGGTCATGGTCGGCCTCGCCGAGGGCGTGGCCATCTACGGCCTGATCGTCGCCATCCTGATCCTGGGCAAGATCCCGGGCCTGGCGGGCTGAGGCGCCCGGTGGCGAAGCACTGACATGGCGCAACCCATCCTCATCGGCGACCGGCTCACCGCGGCGGGCTTCCGCCTCGCGGGGGTGCGCCCGCTGGTGACGGAGCCCGCCGACGCGGGGCCGGTGCTGCGCGAAGCGCTGGCGCTGGGCGGGCCGGTGATGATCACCGCGGCGCTGGCGGCACACGTGCCGGCGGCGCAGCTGGAGAAAGCCATCCTGGCGGCCGACCCGCCGGTGGCGGTGATCCCGGATATCGCACGCGCCAAGGAACCGGCCGACATGCGCGCCGCGGTACGGCGCGCGCTGGGAGTCGAGGCATGAAAGAGAGCGAAGGCGGCATCGTCCACGCGCAGGCCGAGGCGCTCAAGGAGCTGCTCGAGCAGTCGCGCGAGTCGCAATGCCGCGAGCTGCGCGAACGGGCCGAGCTGCAGGCGCGCGAGACCACGCAACGGGCGCGCCGCCAGGCGCGCGAGCGGGTCAGCAAGGCGGCGCACGAGGAACGCGCGCGGCTCGAGCGCGAGGTGCGCATGGTGGAAGCCGAGATCGAGACCGAGCAGCGCCGGCGCGAACGCGAGCGCGACCTGGCCCTCATTGCGGCCGGGCGCGGGGCGCTGCGCGAAGCACTGGAGGCGCGCTGGCAGGACCGCGAGCAGCGCCTGCAGTGGGCCGCTGCAATGATGCAGGAAGCACGGGAAGTCCTGTTCGGCCGCGAGTGGACGCTGGAGCACCCGGCGGACTGGGCCGGCGAGGAGCGCGACGCGGCCATCGCCTATGCGCGCGAGAAGTGCGGCGCCGAGGTCAGCGCCACGCCGGCGCCCGACCTGGCGCACGGCCTGCGCATCCGCTGCAAGGGCGCGCTGGTGGACATGAGCGTGGCGGGACTCACGGCCCACGGCCGCACCATCGAGGGCGCCCTGCTGGCCGAGATCGGCAAGGGAGAAGAATCATGAGCAAGGCCGTCATCCAGTGGATCGGCGGGCCGGTGCTGAAGGCCCGCGTGAGCTCACCCTTCCATGTGCACGAGGCGCTGGCGGTCGGCGAGCAGCGCCTGCTCGGCGAGGTGATCCAGCTCTCGGGTGACACCATCACCGCGCAGGTGTACGAGGACACCACCGGCCTCAGGCCGGGCGACCCGGTCGAGGGCACGGGACTGCCGCTGTCGGTAGCGCTCGGTCCCGGCATCCTCGGGCGCATCTTCGACGGGCTGCTGAGGCCGCTGGGCGACGTCACGCAGCACTGGTTCAAGCCCGGCCTGGCCGCCAAGCGCCATGGCAGCTTCGAGTTCACGCCGTCGGTCAAGGAAGGCGACGAGCTGAAGGGCGGGCAGGTGTTCGGCGAGGTCGCGGGCGAGGGCCCGGGTCGCGCCTGCCTGGTGCCGCCAAACCGTTGCGGACGGGTGGTCTCGGTGGTGGAGCCCGGCGAATACGCCGAGGACGACACCGTGCTGGTGCTGGAGGACGCCGAGGGACGCGAACACAAGTTGTCCATGCAGCACGACTGGCCGGTGCGCCATCCGCGCCCGAGCGCGGGACGGCTGCCGGCGGACGCACCCATGGTCACGGGGCAGCGCATCCTCGACACCCTGTTCCCCGTCGCGCGCGGCGGTCGCGCCGCCCTGCCCGGCGGCTTCGGCACCGGCAAGACGGTGCTGCAGGAAAGCCTCGCCAAGTGGTGCGACGCGGACATCATCATCTACGTCGGCTGCGGCGAGCGCGGCAACGAGATGGCCGAGGTGCTGGACGAGTTCCCCGAGCTCGAGGACCCGCGCACCGGGCGGCCGCTGATGGAGCGCACGGTCATCATCGCCAACACCTCCAACATGCCGGTGGCGGCGCGCGAAGCGTCGATCTACACCGCCATCACGGTGGCGGAGTACTTCCGCGACCAGGGGCTGTCGGTGGCCCTGATGGCGGACTCCACCAGCCGCTGGGCCGAGGCGCTGCGCGAGGTCTCCGGGCGGCTCGGCGAGCTGCCGGGCGAGTCGGGCTATCCCGCTTACCTCGCTTCCCGGCTGGCGGACTTTTATGAACGCGCCGCGCGCGTGAAGACGCTGTCCGGCAAGGAAGGCTCGGTGACGGTGATCGGCGCGGTCTCGCCGCCGGCAGGGGATTTCTCCGAGCCGGTGACCAGCCACACCAAGCGCTACGTGCGCAGCTTCTGGGCGCTGGACCGCGGCCGCGCGCAGGCGCGCTTCTACCCCGCCATCCACCCGCTCACCAGCTACGCGGAGGACGTGGACACACTGGCGCGCTGGTGGCAGCTGCAGGGCAACGCCGACTGGAAGGAGCACCGCCGGCGCCTGCTGACGCTGCTGGAGCAGCAGGCCAAGCTGGAGCGCATGGCGCGCATCGTCGGCAAGGACGCGCTGCCGGACGAGCAGCAGATGACGCTGCTGGCGGCGGACCTGATGAACGAGGGCTTCCTCAGGCAGAGCTCGTTCTCCGACGTCGACCGCTACTGCTCGCCGAAGCGCCAGACCGCGATGCTGAACCTGATGATGCAGTTCATCGACCAGGCGGAGGAAGCCGTGGCCAAGGGCATCGCGCCGGGGAAGATCGCGCAGATGCCGATCCTCAGGAAGCTGCAGCGCCTCGGCGAGGAGTTCAGCGAGGACATGATCGAGGACAAGCCGAAGGTGGCGGCCGATATCGGCAACGCCTTCGCCGAGCTGGAAAAGCAGGAGGCCGCCCATGCGAGCTGACGTGACACTGTCCGGCGCCGCCCATCGCCTCGAGGGCCCGCTGCTGTTTGCGCGGCGCGAGGCGGACGTGGCGTTGAACGACGCCGTGGAAGTCATCGGCGACGACGGCTCGGCGCGCGTCGGGCGCGTCTCCGCGGTGGACGACGACAACATGGTGATCGAGGTGCTGGAGTCCACCACCGGGCTCGGCCTCGACGCCACGCGCATCCGCATCCTGCACCGGCCGCTGGAAATGGCGGTGGGCCCGAACCTGCTCGGGCGCGTGTTCAACAGCGTCGGCCTGCCCATCGACGGCGGCCCGCCGGT
>CAYPTW010000065.1:6637-14534 GCA_964413755.1 uncultured Thioalkalivibrio sp.
TGCTCGGGCGCGTGTTCAACAGCGTCGGCCTGCCCATCGACGGCGGCCCGCCGGTACCGGCGGCGCAGATGATGCGCATCGACGGGCTGGCCATCAACCCGGCCGCGCGCGACCTGCCGCGCGACTTCATCGAGACCTCGATCTCCACCATCGATCTCATGAACAGCCTGGTGCGCGGGCAGAAGCTGCCGCTGTTCTCCTGCGGCGGCCTGCCGCACGACCGCCTCGCCACGCAGATCGCCCAGCGCGCGCGCCTGCGCGACGCCGAGGCCGGCGAGTTCTGCGTGGTGTTCGTCGGCATCGGCGTGCCCTACGACATCGCGGCGAACTTCACCCGCGCCATGGAAGAGTCCGGCGCACTGGCGCACACGGTGATGTTCCTCAATCACGCCGACGAACCGTCCACGCAGCGGCTCCTGACGCCGCGCTTTGCCTTGACCGCCGCCGAGTACCTCGCCTTCGTCGAGGGACGCCACGTGCTGGTGGTGATGACCGACATGACCAACTATTGCGAGGCGCTGCGCGAGGTCTCGGCGAGCCACGGCGAGATCCCCAGCAGGAAGGGCTACCCGGGCTACATGTATTCCGACCTGGCGACGATCTTCGAGCGCGCCGGCTGCATCCGCGGGCTGCAGGGCACGCTGACGCAGCTGCCGATCCTGACCATGCCCGGCGACGATATCGGGCATCCCATCCCGGACCTGACCGGCTACATCACCGAGGGCCAGATCGTGCTGGGCCGCGAGCTGGACCGCAAGGGCGTGTTCCCGCCGGTCGAGGTGTTGCCGAGCCTGTCGCGCCTGATGGACGCCGGCACCGGCAAGGGCTACACCCACGCCGACCATCCCGCCCTCGCCCACCAGCTGTTCGCCAGTTACGCGCGCGCCAACCGGGTGCGGGTGCTGGCCTCGGTGATGGGCGTCGAGGGCCTGCCGGAGAACGACCGCAAGTTCCTCGAGTTCGGCGACGCTTTCGAGGAGCGCTTCGTGGCGCAGGACGGGCCGCGCACCCTCGAGGAAAGCATGGCGCTGGGCTGGGAGCTGCTGCGCGGGCTGCCGCCGGGCGAGCTGACGCGCCTGTCCAGCGCGCAGCTGGCGAAGTACATCGAGACGGAGGAAGCAGCCGCGCAGAGCACGGAACACGGCGCGGACGCGGAGGAAGAGCTCGCAGTCGCCGCCGGCGAAGAAGGTTCGGGGTACTAGCGTGAACAGGCGCGCCTGACATGCCCGAAGCCGGCCTCAGCCCCAGCCGCAGCGCCTTCCTCGAGCTGAAGGAAGAGCGCCAGCTGGTGCGCGAGGGTTTCGAGTTTCTCGACGAGAAGCGCGTCATCCTGGCGCAGGAAATGCTGCGCCGCCTGAAGGCATGGAAAGCGGCGCGGGAACGCTACGACGCACTGCATGAAGAGGCCGCCGCAGCACTGGCCCGCGCGGTGGGCCGGCACGGCCTGGACGGCCTCGGCGTGTACCCGGTGGTGCGCATGGAGAACGCCGCGCTGCCGCTCAAGGAGACGCGCTTTCTCGGCGTGAACCTGCTGGACGGGGAGTTCGATGCCGGCTGGGGAGAGAAAGAGGTCCGGCCGCCGCCGGCCGTCAACCCGAGCCCCGAGGCCGAGCGCTGCCGCGAAGCGTTCGCGGCGCTGGTGCCGCTGGGCTTCGAGCTGGCGGTGATGCGCGCCAGCCTGGAGCGGCTGGTGCGCGAGTACATCCGCACCGAGCGGCGCGCGCGGGCGCTGGAGAACGTGGTGCTGCCGGAGATCGAGCATTCGCTCAGGTTCATGGACGAGCAGCTCGAGGCCATGGACCAGGAAGAGGCCATCCGGGTGCGCAACGCCGGGCACTGAGCTGCTGCGCGCGCCCTGCAGCGCAACATTGCCGCGCCCCACCCCGCTTCAGGTAAGCTAGGCGACTCTGGATATTGGAGCGCGCCATGAGCAAGCCCTTACTCGCCCTTGTCGCCAGCACAGCCCTTGCCGGCTGCGGCACGGTGATCGATTTCGGCCCGGAGCCCGGGACCATCGGCGACGAAAGCTACCTGCAGTACCAGCCAGAGCTGCATGGCCCGAACGCGCCGCCGCGCGAGGCGCCGCGCGACGCCATCAAGATCGGCGAGAGCGACGATTCACCGGTACCGGCCGAGCCTGCCGCAGCCGCGGCTGCAACCGGCGTGTCTGCGCCCGCCCCGGTGCAGGCGGCCCCGGTACTGCCGCCGCCCCCGCCGGCGCCGGCTGTCCCGGCCGCGCCGACCTCCGAGGCCCTGTTCAACGACGCCATCCGGCGTGCAGTGGAAACCGGCGACATCGATCGGGCGCTGAAGCTGCTCGAGGAAGCGGAGCGGCTCGGCTCGCCGAGTGCACGGCCGACCTTTATCGAGGCGATCCAGTCCCGAGGTAACTGACCGAGCGCGCCTTGAGCTCGGCGTGCATGGTCTCGACGCGTTCCTGCAGCGCCCGGGCCAGGTGCTTGCGGTGGCCGGCCTCGACCGCGGCCCCCGCCTTGAGCCGGACCGTGAAACCTCGCAGCAGCGCCATGCGCCAGACATGCGGCGGCAACGCCAGGTGCCCCCACCACGCCAACGCCAGCCCGGGATCCACGTCCGGCCGCCCGGTGTCGTATACCAGCACCGCCGGATACACCGGATGACCGTCACGCGCCGGGAGCGAGAGGAGCCCGGAACGGAACGGCAGGATGCCGTCGCCCGCGCTGGTCGTACCTTCGGGGAAGAACACCACCAGGTCACCGTCCTCGAAGGCGCGCGCCATGCCGTTGAGCGTCACGCCCGCCGCTTCCGGCCCGTGACCGCGCTTGACGAACAAGGTGCCGGCGCGTTTCGCCAGCAGGCCGATGAACGGCCAGTCCGCCACCTCGTGCTTGGAGACGAAACGACACCCGGTGAGCGACATCAGCACCGGGATGTCCATGTAGCTGACGTGGTTGGTAATGAGGAAGGCCGGCCCGGGCGGCAGCCCGCCTTCGACCTCGATGCGGGCGCCGAGGATGCGGCAGATGGTCCCCGCCCAGAACCGCGAAACCCATTGCCGGATGGCCGCGCGCCGCGGCCGGCGCCACGGCCACAGCGCCACCAGCCCCCACGCCAGCGCGATCACCAGGGTGACCAGCAGCAACAGCGGCAGGCGGACCAGGGCGCGCAGCAGACCCATGGGCGTGACCGGCACGCGCGCGTAGGCCGGCACCCTGGGGGCGGATTCGAGACTCACGGCGCGCATCGTGACAGCGGCCCGGGGCCAGGGCAAGTCGGGCCGGCGCCCTAGGCGATGCGCTCTTCGACCCGCAGCGGCAGGTCGCGAAAGAAGGTTCGCCGGGTCCGCTCCTCCAGCCGCTCGAGGTCGAGGAGGACGAAGAAATCGATGGTGCCGAACTCGGCGTCCAGCGCCGGCGG
Source organism: uncultured Thioalkalivibrio sp. (assembly GCA_964413755.1). Taxonomy (GTDB): domain Bacteria; phylum Pseudomonadota; class Gammaproteobacteria; order Steroidobacterales; family XN24; genus XN24. Next base: position 10,034 of record CAYPTW010000065.1, read on the forward strand.
CCCGCACACCTCGGCGCCGAGGTTGAGATAGCTCTGGAACAGCGGCGGGAGATCGCTGCGGGAAATGTCGCGCAGTCCTCCGCTCCTCACTGCGACGGCCTGTTCACGCTGCGGACCCACCGAATGATGCGTGCTGATGAAACCCTCGCGCTTCAGCTGCTGCCACACGCTGCGCCCGATGCCCGCGTCGGTCGTGGGCAACGAGCAGCAACCGAACAGGTAGCGCTGGCGGTTCCACAGCAGGTACGCGGCGATCCCGCGCCACAGCAGGTGGATGACGCGGCCGTTGCGATGCTCCGCGTGCACGCAGGCGCGCCCGATCTCCACCGCGTTTTGCAGCACCTCGCGCGGCAGCCGGCGCAAGTCGAACTCGGATTCCGAGTAGAAGCCGCCGAACTGTTCCGCCATCAGCCCGGTCTGCAGCCGGTAGCTGCCGACCACCGTGGCGCTCGGCACATGCTCGATGATGATGTGGTGGAAGATCTCGTCCCAGGGATCGGCATCGCGCCCCGTGATCCAGCTCTCGGCGAAGCCCTCGCCCAGCTCGCGGTTGAACACCTCGAAGCGCAGGCGCTGGACCGCGGCGAGGTCACCGGGAGTGGCGCCGAACCTGAGCCGGTACGAGCCGGCGGCGCGGTCCAGCGGCGGGAGGTTTTCGGAGGCGACGGGGTAAGGCGTTGCGTGGGTCAAAATGCGGCCACCGTGCACGGATATGCCGCGCACGGTAAGGCCGCTCAATGACAACGGGTTTACGCCGTCGTTGCGATTCCGGGTCGGGCGCCTTCAGTCCTTGTTGTCGGGCAGCTCGATGGTATAGCTGGCCTTCGCGGTGCTCTCGACGCGCCTGGTGGGCGGGTTCACCCAGATGATCTTTACCGGCATGCCCCGCGCCGATCTCTCCACGGTCGCGACGTACTCGCGGTCCACCTTGTGCCGCGCGACGGCCTCATCGGCCGGTCTCACCCCGGCACATCCCGACACCAGCATCCCTGCGGCCACGGCCGGCAAAATCAATATCAACCTGGACGCTTTCATGGGGACCTCCTCTCGCTCATGGGCCCTGCATCGCCATCCAGCCGCACAACCCCGGCGACCGAGGTGGCGATTTTTTAATCATATTCTTCCGCACCGCGGTTGCAAGCCGGACAAAGATACGGGAGTATGGGTCGGCAACTACGGGGCCCCATATGAAAACCACGCTCGATCTCAGCGATGCCGTCCTCGAGCGCGCCAAGGCCCACGCCCTGCGCGAGGGCCTGACCCTGCGCGCGGTGGTGGAAGACGCCCTGCGACGCTACCTGGAGAGCCTCGAGTCCGGCGCCGCGACCCGCCGCGAGTTTCGCATCGAGCCCTGGGGTGAAGGCGGCTTGCTGCCGGAGTACCGCGACAAGTCGTGGAACGAGATCCTCGACGAGGTGAATACAGCCGGGGGCCCTGATGATCGCGGTTGACACCAACATACTGGTGTATGCCCACCGCGCCGACCTGGAGTGGCATGCGCCGGCGCGCGCGCGGCTCGAGGCGCTCGCCGGTGAGCCCACCGCCTGGGCCGTGCCCATGCATTGCCTGCACGAGTTCTATGCCACGGTGACGCGCCTGGCCCCGCTCGCTAAGCCGACGCCGCCGGAAGTGGCGTTGCGACAGCTGAACAACCTGCTGGCCTGCGAGAACCTGGTGGTGCTGGTAGAGGACGGCGAGCACTGGCGCGCCTTGCATTCCCTGCTGGAGGCCGGCGTGGTCCGGGGCGGCGCCGTGCACGACGCCCGCATCGCCGCATGTTGCCTGCGGCACGGCGTGAGCGAACTGTGGACCGCGGACCGCGACTTCTCGCGCTACCCCGACTTGCGGGTGCGCAACCCGCTGGTGGCGGTCAACGAGCGCCGGCCGAAGTATCGAGCAAGGCGAGCAGCTCGTCCGTCTTCGCCTGCATGAGCGCCGCGTCGCCGCGGCTCTCGACATTCAAGCGCACCAGCGGCTCGGTGTTGGAGGCACGCAGGTTGAAGCGCCACTCGGCGAACTCCATGGAGAGGCCGTCGGTGTGATCGATGGTGAGCGCGTCTCCGCGGAGACGCGCCTCGACCGCCGCCAGCACCGCCGGCGGATCGGCGATGGAGCGGTTGATCTCGCCGGAGGCCGGGAAGGCCGCCATGCGTTCCTCCACCAGTGCAGACAGGGGCCGGCCAGCCCGGGACACCAGCTCCGCCACCAGCAGCCAGGGGATCATTCCCGAGTCGCAGTAGGCGAAGTCGCGGAAATAATGGTGCGCGCTCATCTCGCCGCCATAGACCGCGTCTTCCAGGCGCATGCGCTCCTTGATGAAGGCGTGCCCGGTCTTGGACATGACGGGCACGCCGCCACCCTGCGTCACGATATCGATGGTGTTCCACGTCAGGCGCGGGTCGTGCACGATCTTCGCGCCCGGGTGCTTGAGGAGGAACGCCTCGGCCAGCAGTCCGACGATGTAGTAGCCCTCGATGAAACGGCCGGTCTCGTCGAACAGGAAACAGCGATCGTAGTCGCCGTCCCAGGCGATGCCGAAGTCGGCACCGGCCGCAGTCACCGCGTCGGCCGTCGTGGCACGATGCTCCGGCAGGAGCGGATTCGGCACGCCATGCGGGAACGTGCCGTCCGGCTCGTGCTGGATCTTGACGAACTCGAACGGCAGGCGCGACTCGAGACGGTCGATGACCAGGCCGGCGCCACCGTTGCCGGCATTCACCACCAGCTTCAGCGGCTTGAGCGCCGTGCGGTCGACGTAACCGAGCAGGTGCTCGATATATTCCGCGTAGATATCGACCTCGGTGCGCCGCCCGCGCTTCGGCGTGGCTTCGAAACGATTGCGCTCGACGCGCTCCTCGATGTCCTTCAGCCCGGAGTCGCCGCTGATCGGCTTCGACTGCTCGCGCACGAACTTCATGCCGTTCCAGTCCGGCGGATTGTGGCTCGCAGTGACCATGATGCCGCCGTGCACGTCGAGGTGACTGGCTGCGAAATACACCATCTCGGTGCCGCACAGCCCGATGTCCAGCACATCGACACCGGCGTCCATCAATCCCTCGGCCAGGGCGTCGGCCAGCTCCGGCGAGGACAGCCGCACATCGCGCCCGATCGCCACGCGGCGCGGGCCGATGACGGCGGCATAGGCACGGCCGATGCGCCGCGCGATGTCGGGGTTGAGGTCGTCGGGCAGCCGGCCGCGAACATCGTAGGCTTTGAAGCAGTTCATCTCAGCCGCGCCCGTAGGTGTCCTCGAAACGCACGATGTCGTCCTCGCCGAGGTACGAGCCCGACTGCACCTCGACGAGATGCAAGGGCACCTTGCCCGGGTTCTCGAGGCGGTGCGTGGTGCCCATGGGGATGAAGGTCGACTGGTTCTCGCCGAGCAGGAAGACCTCGTCGCCGCGCGTGACGCGGGCGGTGCCCTGCACCACGATCCAGTGCTCGGCGCGGTGGTGGTGCATCTGCAACGACAGCTGCGCGCCGGGGTTCACGACGATGCGCTTCACCTGGAAGCGGTGGCCCTGGTCGACACTGTCGTAGCTGCCCCAGGGCCGGAACACCTCGCGATGCAGCGCCGACTCGTAACGCCCGTCGGCCTTGAGGCGCTCCACCAGCGTCTTCACTTCCTGCGCCCGGTCGCGCGGCGCGACCAGCACCGCGTCCTTGGTCTCCACCACGATGCAGTCGGCCAGCCCGACGGCGGCGACGAGGCGGCTCTCGGCGTACAGGTAGCAGTTGGTGGCGTCTTGGTGCAGTACGTCGCCGACGGACACGTTGCCCGCCGCGTCCGCCTCGCAGGCATCGTGCAGGCTGGCCCAGCTGCCGACGTCGCTCCAGCCGGCGTCCAGCGGCACGACCCAGGCGTGCGCGGTGTTCTCCATGACGGCGTAGTCGATGGAGTCCGAGGGGCATTCCTCGAATGCATGCTTGTCGACGCGCATGAAATCCAGGTCCGCCTTGGCGCCGGCGATGGCCGCGACGCACTGCGTGACGATCTCGGGGCGGTGCGTGCGCAACTCCTCGATGTAGCGGCCGGCGCGGAACATGAACATGCCCGAGTTCCAGAAATACTCGCCGGAATTGACGTACTCGGCGGCGAGCGCGGCGTCGGGTTTCTCCACGAACTGCTGCACCGCTGCCGCACCGTCGCGGGCCGCCGCACGGATGTAGCCGTAGCCGGTCTCGGGCCGGTCCGGCACCACGCCGAAGGTCACCAGCTTGCCCTCCTGCGCCAGCTTCGCACCGGTCGCCACGGCGCCGCGGAAGGTGTCGGGGTCGCGGATGACATGGTCGGCCGGCAGCACCAGCAGCACCGGGTCGGCGCCCTGCTCGCGTTCCTGCAGCGCGGTGGCAGCGGCAAGCGCGACGGCCGGAGCGGTGTTGCGCCCGACCGGCTCGAGCAGGATGGCGGCCGGCTTGACGCCGATTTCGCGCAGCTGTTCGGCCACGAGGAAGCGATGCGCCTCGTTGCACACCACGATGGGGTCGGCAAGGCCGTCGA
>CAYPTW010000066.1:0-14294 GCA_964413755.1 uncultured Thioalkalivibrio sp.
CGGCGATCACCGCCTCCGCCTCCTCGGCCCTGCGCATGACGCGCCAGCGCGGCGTCGCCAGGCCGTGCGCGACGAACAGCTGCTTGCTGCGCAGCTTGTCCATGGACAGTGCCGAGCCGAGCACGCCGCTGCCGGTGTAGGGCATGCCCAGGGTCTCCAGCGCGCCCTGCATCAGGCCGTCCTCGCCGCCGCGGCCGTGCAGCGCAATCCAGGCGCGATCGAAGCCGGGCCGCGCGAGGAGCGGTTCCAGCCCCTCGGCCGGGTCCACGCCGTGCGCATCGATGCCGCGGCCACGCAGCGCCTCCAGCACCGCCGCGCCGGTGAGCAGCGAAATCTCGCGCTCCGCAGAGTCGCCGCCCATCAGCACGGCGACGCGTCCGAACTCCGCCGGCTCATGCACGCGCACGCGGCTCATGACCAGGCCTCCGGGCCCGCCGGGGCGGGGTCGCCGACGATGCGCACCTCGGTCTCCAGGCGCACGCCGTGCACCCGCTCGACCTCTTCGGCCACGTGCCGCAGCAGCGTCTCGATGTCGGCCGCGGTGGCGTCGCCGGTGTTGATGATGAAGTTGGCGTGCTTCGGTGAGACCTCGGCGCCACCGATGCGGCAGCCCTTCAGGCCGGCGCTCTCGATGAGACGTGCGGCGTGGTCCCCCGGCGGGTTGGTGAACACGGAGCCGCAACTCGGCAGGCCGATGGGCTGCGTCGCCTTGCGCTTCACCAGCAAGTCGCGGATCGACGCCTGGGTGGTGGGGCGCCCGGCCGGGAATGCCAGCTCGGCGGCGGTGAACCACTCGCCCTCCGGCCCGCGCACGCTGCGGTAGCCGACCTGGTATTCGGTGGCCACGCGCTGGCGGCGCACCCCGGCACGGTCCAGCGTCTCCACTGCGCGCACGTAGTCCCAGGTCTCGCCGCCGAAGGCGCCAGCGTTCATCGCCAGTGCGCCGCCGAGCGTGCCCGGGATGCCGGCGAAGAATTCGCCCGCGCCCAGGCCCCAGCGGGCGCAGCTGCGCGCGATCTTGGCGCAGGGCACGCCGGCCTCGGCGCGGATGCCCTGCGCGCCGAGCCGTTCCATGTGCGACAACGCATTGTGGGTACTCACCACGGCACCGCGCAGGCCGCCGTCGCGCACCAGCAGGTTGCTGCCCAGCCCGACCCAGTACACCGGCAGCTCCGGCGGCAGCGACGCCAGGAAGCCCGCCAGGTCCTCGCGGTCGGCCGGGCGGTACCAGGTGTCCACCGGGCCACCCACGCGCCAGGAGGTGTGCCGCGCCATCGGCTCGTCGCGCCGCAGTTCGCCGCGCGGCGTCCATGCCGGGATGTGCTGCATCGCCGCCATCACGACGCGCCTCCCGTGTCGTCGGCGGCCGCGGCACCTGCCGGGGGCAGCGCAGCCGGCAGGCCGGCCGCCACTGCGCCGATGCTGCCGGCGCCGAAGGTGACCACCAGGTCGCCCGGCTGCAGCACCGCGGCGAGCGCCTCCGGCAGTGATTCGACCCGCTCGACGAACACCGGCTCGACCTTGCCGCGCGAACGGATGGCGCGCGCCAGCCCGCGGCCGTCGGCGCCGGGGATCGGTTCCTCGCCTGCCGGGTACACCTCGCACAGCAGCAGCGCATCGGCGTCCGCCAGCACGCGTGCGAAGTCGTCCATCAGGTCGCGGGTACGGCTGTAGCGATGCGGCTGGAAGGCCACCACCACGCGCCGGCCCGGGAACGCCGCGCGGATGGCCTCGAGCGTCCGCTCCAGCTCGGTCGGGTGATGGCCGTAGTCGTCCACCAGCAGCGCGCGGCCCGCGCCCGCCGCCAGTTCGCCGAGTTCCTGCATGCGCCGGTCGATGCCGCCGAAGTTCTGCAGCGCGCGCAGCAGCGCCGCGTCCGGCACTTCCAGCTCGAGCGCCACGGCGATGGCGGCCAGCGCGTTCTGCGCGTTGTGCCGCCCGGCGAGATTCAGCTCCACCTGCAGCGGCGGATGCCCGCCGGGGCGGGACACGCTGAAGCGCGACACGCGACCGTCCTGCACGAAGTCGGTGGCGCGCACGTCGGCGCGCGCATCGAAGCCGTAGGTCAGCACCGAACGCGCGATGCGCTCCAGCAGCCCGGCGGCGCCCGGGTCGTCGACGCACACGATCGCCAGGCCGTAGAACGGCAGGTTGTGCAGGAAGTCGACGAAGGCCTGCTTCAGCCGTTCCGTGTCGCCGCCGTAGGTGCCCATGTGGTCCGGCTCGACGTTGGTGACCACCGCCAGCATCGGCTGCAGGTGCATGAATGAGGCGTCGCTCTCGTCCGCCTCGGCCACCAGGAAGCGCCCCGCGCCGAGGCGCGCGTGGGTGTTGGCGCTGTTCAGGCGTCCGCCGATGACGAAGGTGGGATCCATGCCCGCTTCGCCGAGCACACTGGCGACCAGGCTGGTGGTGGTGGTCTTGCCGTGCGTGCCGGCCACCGCGATGCCATAGCGGAAGCGCATCAGCTCGGCGAGCATCTCGGCGCGCTTCACCACGGGGATGCGGCGCTGATGCGCTGCCACCACCTCGGGGTTGTCGTCCGGCACCGCGCTGGAGACCACCACGACGTCGGCGTCGTCGAGGTTCGCCGCGGTGTGGCCGAGCATGACCCGCGCGCCGAGCTCCTCCAGCCGGCGCACCACGGCGCCGCTGCGCAGGTCGGAACCCTGCACCTCGTAGCCCAGGTTGAGCAGGACCTCGGCGATGCCGCCCATGCCGGAGCCGCCGATACCGACGAAGTGAATGCGGTGCACGCGGCGCATGCGGTTCTTCATGCCGCCACCTCCGCCGTCAGGTGCCCGGCTTCGAGCAACACGCGCTCGATCGCAGCGAGCGCTTCAGGCCGCGCGACGCCGCGCGCGCGCCGCGCCATGTCCAGCAGCCGGCCGCGGTCGACCAGCAGCCCCGCCAGGACTCGGCCGAGGCGCTCGTGGCCGAGCTGGCGCTCGGGCACCAGCACCGCGGCGCCGGCGCCGACCAGGTAGCCGCCGTTGAGTGTCTGGTGGTTGTCCACCGCGGCAGGAAACGGCACCAGCACCGCGGGCAGGCCGGCCGCCGCGAGTTCCGAGACCGTCAGCGCACCGGCGCGGCAGATGGCGAGGTCGGCCCAGCCATAGGCGTCGGCCATGTCGTCGATGAACTCGGTGACCTCGGCGTCGACGCCGTGCTTGCGGTACGCCGCCTGTGCCAGGTCCAGGGTGTTGCGCCCGGCCTGGTGGCGCACTTCCGGCCGCAGCCGCTCGGGCAGGTGCGCCAGCGCCGCAGGCACGGCTTCGTTCAACGACAGCGCGCCCTGGCTGCCGCCGAGCACGAGCAACCGGATCGGGCCGCTGCGTTGCGGGTAACGCTGGTCCGGGTGCGGCAGGGCGGCGATCGCCGGCCGCACCGGGTTGCCTACCACCTCGGCATTGACGCCGTCCGGGAAGGCGCCGGGGAAAGCCGCGAGCACGCGCCTGGCGAGATGCGCGAGCAGGCGGTTGGTGGTGCCGGCCACGGCGTTCTGCTCGTGGATCACCAGCGGCCGGCGGGTGAGCCAGGCCGCCACGCCGCCGGGCCCGGCCGCATAGCCGCCCATGCCCAGCACGACCGCGGGGCGGAGGCGCAGCATGATGCGCAGCGCCTGCGCCACCGCCAGCACGATCTTGAAGGGCGCCGCCAGCCGCGTGGTGAGCGCCTTGCCGCGCAGGCCGCCGATGGTGATCCACTCGACGTCGATGCCGGCGGCCGGCACGACGCGCGCCTCCAGCCCCAGGCGCGTACCCATCCACACCACTTCCAGGCCGCGCGCACGCAAGGCCTCGGCGACCGCAAGCGCCGGGAACACGTGGCCGCCGGTGCCGCCGGCCATGACCAGCACGCGCACGCTCACGACCGCCTCCTTGCGCGCGCCGGGCGCGCCAGGCCGTCCGCCGTGAGCTCGTAGTGGATGCGCAGCAACAGCCCGATCGCGGCGCCGGTGATGAGCAGGCTGCTGCCGCCGTAGCTCACCAGCGGCAGCGTCAGGCCCTTGGTGGGCAGCAGGCCCATGTTCACCGCCATGTTGATGAAGGCCTGCATGCCGATCCAGGTGCCGAGACCGAAAGCCAGGCAGGCCTGGAAGGGGCGCCGCGCGGCCGCCGCCGCCATGCTGATGGCGAAGGCGCGCCACACCAGCAGGCCGAACAGCGCGATCATCACGAACACGCCCAGCAGGCCGAACTCTTCGGCGTACACGGCGAAAATGAAATCCGTGCGCGCCTCGGGGAGATAGAACAGCTTCTGCACGCTCTCGCCGAGGCCGACGCCGGACCAGCCGCCGCGGCCGATGGCGATCAGCGACTGGGTGAGCTGGAAACCCGAATCCCACTGGTCGGCCCAGGGGTCGAGGAAGGCGGTGAGGCGGCGCATGCGGTACTCCGAGGTGAGCACCAGCAGCGCCAGCGAGGCAGCGCCGGCCACGCTCATTACGAGCAGGTAACCGAGGCGCATGCCGCCGACGAACAGCACGCCGATGGCGGTCGCGAACAGCACCGCGGTGGCGCCGAAGTCCGGCTGCAGCATCAGCAGCGAGCCGGCCGCGGTGACCACCAGCATGGGCAGCAACAGGCCGCGGAAGCCGGCTTCCAGCAGCTGGCCCCGCCGCGCCACGTAGCCGCACAGGTAGAGCAGGATCAGCAGGCGCGCCGGCTCCGAGGCCTGCAGGTTGAGCGGGCCCACGCGCAGCCAGCGCGTCGCGCCGTTGACCTCGTAACCCACGCCCGGCACCAGCACCAGCAGCAGCAGGCCGAAGGCGCCGGTGAGCAGCAGCGGCCCGGTACGCTCCAGCGCGGACATCGGCAGGGCCATGCACACGGCGGCGGCCAGGCCGGCGACGCCGAGGTACACCAGCTGGCGCACGAAGAAGTAGAACGGCTGGTCGTAGCTGCGCTCCGCGATGGTGATCGAGGCCGAAGCCACCATCACTGCGCCGAGCAGCGCCAGGCCCAGGGCACTGGCCAGCAGCCAGCCGTCCAGCGGGTACTGCATGCGGGTGCGCGGCGCCACGGCGCTCATGCCGGCAACTCCCGCACGGCGTCCGCGAAGCGCTGCCCGCGCTCGCGGTAGTCGCTGTACATGTCGGTGCTGGCGCAGGCCGGCGACAACAGCACGCAGTCGCCCGGCCGGGCGATACGCGCGGCTTCGGCCACGGCCGCCTCGATGTTCTCCACCCGCGTGGTGGCGCAGGCGCCTGACAACGCCGCCTCCAGCAGCGGTGCATCACGACCCAGCAGCAGCGCGGCCCGCACCCGCTCGCGCGCGGCTGCAACCAGCGGCGCGAAGTCGGCGCCCTTGCCGTCGCCGCCGGCGATGAGCACCACCGGCCGGTCCATGCCCTGGACGGCGGCCACCGCGGCACCGACGTTGGTGCCCTTGGAGTCGTTGATGTACTGCACGCCGCGTCGTTCGGCGATCCACTCCGCGCGATGCGGCAGGCCGGCGAAGCTCGCCAGCGCCTCCAGGCAGTGGCGCGGCTCAAGGCCCAGCGCCTCGATCATCGCCAGCGCAGCCAGCGCATTGGCGTGGTTGTGGCCGCCGCGCAGGCGCAAGCGGCTCACCGGCAGCAGCGCCTTGCGGCCGCGCGCCAGCGCCGGGCCGTCGGGCGTATCCAGCAGGCCGTACTCACCCGGGCCGGGCGCGCCGAGACCGAACAGGATGCGCGGCGTGCGCCCGTCCCACATGGCCATCACCACGCGGTCGTCGCGGTTCAGCACCACGCGCTCCGCGCCACGCAGGATGCGCGCCTTGGCGCCGGCGTAGGCCTCCAGCGTGCCGTGGCGATCGATGTGGTCGGCGCTGATGTTCAGCACGCAGGCCGCGCGGGCATGCAGCGAGGTGGTGGTCTCGAGCTGGAAGCTGGACAGCTCCAGCACGTACAGGTCGGGCACATCGCCTTCCAGCAGGTCGAGCGCCGGGGTACCGAGGTTGCCGCCGGCACGCACCGCCAGGCCTGCCGCCGCCGCCAGCTCGGCGACCAGCGTGGTGACGGTGCTCTTGCCGTTGGAGCCGGTGATGGCCACCACCGGGGCCGGTGCCACGCGCGCGAACAGCTCGATGTCGCCGAGCAGTTCCAGGCCGCGCCGGCGCGCCTCCTCCAGCAACGGCTCGCGCAGCGACACGCCGGGCGAGACCACGACCTCGGCCACGCCCTCCAGCACGGCCTTGTCGAAGGCGCCGAGCCTGAGGTCCAGCGTGTCGCGTAACTCGCCGAGCGCTGCCAGGCCGGGCGGCTCGGCGCGGCTGTCGACTACGCGTACCGCCTGGCCGAGGCGCGACAGGTAGCGTGCGCAGGACGCCCCGGTGGCGCCCAGGCCGACCAGCAGCACAGGCTGGGCGGCGGCGCGGGGTCGGCTGCGTGTTTCGGGGTGCGCGATCATCGGACCTTCAGCGTGGCGAGGCCGAACAGGACCAGGATCACGGTGATGATCCAGAAGCGGACGATCACCTTCGGTTCGGCCCAGCCCTTGAGTTCGAAGTGGTGATGGATCGGCGCCATGCGGAAGATGCGGCGCCCGGTCAGCTTGAAGGAGGCGACCTGCAGCATGACCGAGACGGTCTCCAGCACGAACACCCCGGCCATGATGAAAAACACGATTTCCTGGCGCACCGCGATGGCGACGGCGCCGAGCGCGGCGCCGAGCGCGAGCGCGCCGATGTCGCCCATGAAGACCTGCGCCGGGTAAGTGTTGAACCAGAGGAAGCCGAGGCCGGCGCCGACCAGCGCGGCGCAGAACACCAGCATCTCGCCCACGCCGGCGACGTAAGGGATGCCGAGGTAGTTGGCGAAGTTGACGTTGCCCGTGACCCAGGCGAACAGGCCGAGCGCACCGCCGATCAGCACCGTGGGCATGATCGCCAGGCCGTCGAGGCCGTCGGTCAGGTTGACCGCGTTGCTGGAGCCGACGATGACGAAGTAGACCAGCGCCACGAAGCCCGCCGTGCCCAGCGGCAGCGCGACGTCCTTGAAGAACGGCACGATCAGCCCGAGGTCGACTGCCGGATCGGTGGCCGTGACGACGAACGCGGCACCCGCCAGCAGCGCCCCCACGGACTGCCAGAAATACTTCCAGCGTGCGGCCAGGCCGCGGCTGTCGCCGACCACCAGCTTCTTGTAATCGTCGACGAAGCCGATCAGGCCGAAACCCAGCATCACCGCCAGCACGATCCACACGAAGCGGTTGCCCAGGTCCGCCCACAGCAGCGTGGCGACGGTAATGGCAACGAGGATCAGCGCCCCGCCCATGGTCGGTGTACCGGCCTTGGGCAGGTGTGACTCGGGCCCGTAGCTGCGCACCTGCTGGCCGATCTGGTGGAAGGTGAGCCGGCGGATCATCCAGGGACCGACCAGCAGGGAAAGCGCCAGCGCCGTGAGCGCGCCCAGGATGGCGCGGAAGGTCAGGTACTGGAAAACGTTGAAACCGGACTCGAAGCGCGCCAGGTACTCGGCGAGGTACATCAGCATCTCAGGCGCCCTCCCCCGCAGCCAGTCTTTCCACCAGCTGCTCGAGCCGCATGGAGCGCGACCCCTTCACCAGCAGGTTGATGCCCGCCGGCAGGTCGCCGGCCAGGGCTTGCGCCAGCGCTTCCAGGTCGTCGAAGCAGCGGCCGTCGCCGAAGGCCTCGGCTGCGGCGCATGCCTCGCTGCCGAGCGTGTACAACCGCGCCACGCCGCGGCTGCGCGCGAACTCGCCCGCTGCGGCATGCATGGCCGTCGACTCCGCGCCCAGCTCGCGCATGTCGCCCAGCACCAGCCAGGTCTCGCCCGGCAGTGCGGTGGCGTACTCGATCGCCGCCTGCAAGGCGGCCGGGTTGGCGTTGTAAGTGTCGTCGATGAGCAGCGCCCCGCCCGGCGCCTTGCGCAGGCTCATGCGCCCGCGCACGCCCTGCACTTCGGCCAGGCCGGCGATGATTTCCTGCAGCGACCAGCCACCCGCCCAGGTGGTGGCGGCGGCTGCCAGCGCGTTCATGACGTTGTGCCGGCCGGGCAGGTGCAGCTGCGTTTCGCCGCTGCCCTCGGGCGTGACCAGGCGGAACTCCAGCAGCGGGCCGTCCGCATCCAGCGACTGGCGGATGTCCTCGGCGCGGAAGTCCGCCTCCGCGCTCATGCCGAAGCCCACGATGCGCCGGGTCCCGGCCAGCTCGCGCCACAGGGGAGCGAAAGCGTCGTCACAGTTGATCACCGCGGTGCCGTCTGCAGGCAGGCCCGAAAACATCTCGCCCTTGCCGCGCGCCACGCCCTCGAGGCTGCCGAAACCCTCGAGATGCACCGGTCCGGCCGCAGTCACCAGTCCGACCGAAGGCCGGCAGATGGCCACCATGCGGGCGATCTCGCCGCCGTGGTTGGCGCCCAGCTCCAGCACCGCCGCGCGGTGGGACTCATCGAGGCGGAACAGGGTCAGCGGCAGGCCGATCTCGTTGTTGTAGTTGCCGCGCGTCGCCAGGATGTCGCCGCGCTGCGCGGCGATCGCGGCCATCATTTCCTTGACCGTGGTCTTGCCGTAGCTGCCGGTGACCGCCAGTACCGGGATGTCGAAGCGACCGCGCCAGTCGGCCGCGATCGCGCCGAGCGCCTGCAGCGTGTCGGCGGCCAGCAGCTGCGGCAGGTTCACCGGCACGGCATGGTCCACCACGGCCGCCGCCGCGCCCGCTTCGGCCGCCGCGGCGACGAAGTCATGGCCGTCGAAACTCGGTCCGCGCAGGGCGACGAAGAGCTCCCCGCGTGACAGCGTGCGGGTGTCGGTGGAGACGCCACGGAAACCGGGGTCGGGCCCGAGCAGGGTGGCGGACAGGGCGCGCGCCAGGCCGGTGAGGCTGCCGTGGATCATGCCCCGCCCCCCGTCAGTTCCGCCACCAGCATGCGGTCGCTGAAAGGGCGATGCTCCTGGCCGACGATCTGGAATTCTTCGTGGCCCTTGCCGGCCACCAGCACGACATCGCCGGACTGCGCGGCAGCCAGCGCCTGGCGGATCGCCGCGGCGCGGTCGCGTTCCACGCGCGCCCGGCCCGGGTCCTGCAAGCCGCCGAGGATGTCGGCGACGATGGCCACGCCGTCCTCGCTGCGCGGGTTGTCGTCGGTGATGACGATCTCGTCCGCCAGCTGCTCCGCGATACCGCCCATCTCCGGGCGCTTGCCGCGGTCCCGGTCGCCGCCGCAGCCGAACACGCACCACAGCCGGCCGCGGCAATGGCGCCGCAAGGCAACCAGCGCCTTGCCCAGCGCGTCCGGCGTGTGCGCGTAGTCCACCACGGCCAGCACGTTGCGTGCAGCGTCGCCGAAGGCCTCCATGCGCCCGGCCGGCGCGCGCAGTTTGCCGAGCGCGTCGGCGGCCTCGTCCGGCGGCAGCCCGAGCGCCATCAGGATGCCGAAGGCGACGGCCAGGTTCTCTGCATTGAAGGTGCCGAGTAACGGTGAGCGCAGCGCGACCTGGCCGAAATCACCGGCCAGGAGCACGGCGAGTCCGTCCGCCAGCGACTCGACGCCGGCCAGCTGCAGCCGCGTCTCGCCCGCCGCCGCCGCACTTGCTTCATCCGTGAGCACGATCCGGCGGGCCTCGGCAGGCAGGCGCTCGGCCAGCTGGCGGCCGAATGCATCAAGCCCGTTGATGACGCTGACGCGTGGCGCATGCTCGAGGAACAGCCGTGCCTTGCATGCGCCGTAAGCCTCGAGGCTCGGGTGATAGTCCAGGTGGTCGCGGCTCAGGTTGGTGAAGGCGGCGACTGCATAGCGCACGCCGTCCACCCGGCCCTGGTCGAGGGCGTGCGAGGACACTTCCATGGCGACGGCACGCAGCCCCAGCCCGGCCAGGTCGGCCAGGGCGCGATGCACTTCCACCACGTCGGGCGTGGTCAGCGCCGACGGCCGCAGCGCACCGACCGGGCCCGAGCCGAGCGTGCCGACGAGGCCGGCGCGCCGGCCCGTGCGTTCCAGCGCACCTGCCACGAGGTGGGCGCAGGTGGTCTTGCCGTTAGTGCCGGTGATGCCGACGACCTCGAGGCAGCGCGACGGCGCGCCGAAGAACCGGTCGGCAATCTCGCCCAGGTGCGCGCGCAGTGCCGGCACCGGGAATGCCACGCAGCCGTCCGGGAGGCGCGGTGCGCCGAGCCCGTTGGCCGGCTCCCAGGCAATGCAGGCGGCGCCGGCGGCGGCGGCCGCTGCGGCGTGCTCCAGCCCGTGGCTGCGCGTGCCGGGCACGGCGAGGAACAGCGCCCCGGGCGTGACGCGGCGGCTGTCGAGGGTGATATCAGTGACGCCCTGCCCCGCATGCGCAGCGGGCGCCAGCGCGCCGAGCAACTCGCCCAGCGTCATCACCGGCGGCGTGTCCGCTTGCGGCATCATGGCTGCCCCATTGCCTGCACGAGGGTGCCCACCGAGCGGGCGTCGGCACCGTCGTCCGGCGGAATGCCGAGGATGCGCAAGGCGTCACCCAGCACGCGCGAGAACACGGGCGCGGCCACCTCGCCGCCGTAGTAAACGCCGGCGGAAGGCTCGTCGATCAGCACCACCGCCGCCAACTGCGGGTCGGATACCGGCGCCACGCCGCCGAACACGGCCAGGTAGCGGTCTTCGTGATACCCCCCGGCCGTGAACTTGCGCGCGGTGCCGGTCTTGCCGGCCACGCGGTAGCCGGGGATCGCGGCGCGCGAGGCCGTACCCTCGGCGCTCACCACCGGCTCCATCATGGCCACCACGGCGCGCGCCACCTCGGGCTCGATGACCTGGCGCAACTGGGCCGGGCGGTTGAGGGCCAGCAGCGAGACGGGCGCGGCGCGGCCGTCGGCACCGAGGACCGCGTAGGCATGCGCCAGCTGCAACGGCGTCACCGAGAGTCCGTAGCCATACGCCAGCGTGGCCTGGCCGATCGGCCGCCACAGTTCGGGCTCCATCAGGACGCCGGCCGACTCGCCGGGAAAACCGGTGGCGGAGACCTCGCCGAGACCGAAGCGACGCAGCTCGCCCCACAGCTGGCGCCCGTCCAGCGCCAGCGCCACCTTGGACGCGCCGACGTTGCTGGAACGCAGCAGCAAGGTGGGGAAATCGATCCGTCCGAGGTTGTCGCGGTCCTCGATGGTCTTGGTGCCGACGGTGAGCCAGCCGGGCGAGGTGTCGATCTCGGAGTCGGCCTGGAAACGGCCGCTGCTGAGCGCCGCCGCGACGATCAGCGGCTTGATGCTGCTGCCCGGCTCGAAGATGTCGTTGGTGGCGCGGTTGCGGTAGCGCTCCGCGGAAAACTGGCTGCGGTCGTTGGGGTTGAAGCTGGGCTGGTTCACCATCGCCAGCACTTCGCCGGTGCGCACGTCCAGCACCACCATGGAGCCGGACTTGGCCTGGTGCGCCTGTACGGCGCGTTTCAGCTCGCGGTAAGCGAGGTACTGGATGCGCAGGTCGATACTCAGGCGCAGGTCGCGGCCCGGACGCGCCTCGTGAATGCTCTCCACGTCCTCGATCACGTTGCCGAGGCGGTCGCGGCGCACGCGCTTTTTCCCCGGCTCGCCGGCCAGCCAGTGGTCGTAAGCCAGCTCCAGCCCTTCCTGCCCGACGTCGTCGATGTTGGTGAAGCCGAGCACGTGGCCGGCCACCTCGCCGGCGGGATAGAAACGGCGGTACTCGCGCTGCAGGTGCACGCCGGGGATGCCCAGCGCCATCACCGCGGCGGCCTGCTCCGGCGGCAGGTGGCGACGCAGGTAGAGGAATTCCCGCTCGGGCTGTGAGCTGACGGCGCGCAGCACCCAGTCCGGATCGCGACCCACCAGCTTCGCCAGCTGCGGGATCTCGCCCGGGGCATTGCGCAGCTCGCGCGGGTTCACCCACACGCTGTCGACGGGGCTGCTCACCGCCAGCGGCTCGCCGCGCCGGTCCGTGATGGTGCCGCGGTGGGCGGCGACGTCCACCACGCGCATCTGGCGGGCGTCGCCCTGGCGCTGGAAGAAGTCCTGGTCGACGAACTGCAGCTTTACGGCCCGGGCGCCCAGCGCAACGCCCATGAGCACGAAGGTCACGGCCACGAAGCCCATGCGCCGGCGGAAGCGGCGCTGGAACAGGTCTTGGTCGTTCTTGCGCTTCACGGCTTCACGATCTCGATTTCGGTGGGCGCGGGAATGCGCATGGACAGCCGGTCGCGCGCCAGCTGCTCGACACGGGCATGCGCCGCCCACGTGCTGCGCTCGATCTGCAGCTGGCGCCATTCGATGTTCAGTGCGTCGCGATCACGGTGCAGCGCCTGCAGCTGGATGAACTGCTGCCGCGCGCTGTGGCGGGCATCCACCACCGCCACTGCAGAGACCACCACGGTGCCCGCCAGCAGGGCCACCAGCGTCGCCGGGCGCAGCAGGGACTTCATGCCGCCACCTTCTCTGCCACGCGCAGCACGGCGCTGCGCGCGCGCGGGTTGCCGGCCACCTCCGCCTCGCCGGCGCGGATGGCCTTGCCCAGGCGATGCAGGCGCGGGCGGGCATGCACCGGGATCTCGGGCAGCCCGCGCCAGGGCTCGGCGACCTCGGAGTGGCGCCGGATGAAGCGCTTCACCCGGCGGTCCTCCAGGGAATGAAAACTGATCACGCACAGCCGCCCGCCCGGGCGCAGCAGCTCGAGGAGCTGCTCCAGCACCGCGTCCAGCGCCGCCAGCTCCTGGTTCACATGGATGCGGATGGCCTGGAAGCTGCGCGTGGCAGGGTGCTTGCCCGGCTCGGGACGACCCGGCATGGCGGCCGCGATGACTGCAGCCAGGCGACCGGTGGTGTCGATGGGGTGGTCGGCGCGCGCGCGGACGATGGCGCGGGCGATGCGCCGCGCGTGGCGCTCCTCGCCGTAGTCACGCAGCACGCGGGTGATGTCGGCCTCGCTCGCATGCGCCAGCCAGGCGGCGGCGCTTTCGCCCGAGTCCGGGTCCATGCGCATGTCGAGCGGACCGTCGCGCAGAAAGCTGAAACCGCGCGCCGCGTCATCAAGCTGGGGCGAAGAGACGCCGAGGTCGACCAGCGCACCGTCGAAGCCGGCGCCGAAGCCGGCCTCCCGGGCAATGCGTCCAAGCGCGGCGAAATTCCCCCTGACGATCGACACTCTCCGGTCCCCGACGAAGCGCCGCTCACCCGCCCGGATGGCTTCCGGGTCGCGGTCCACGGCCAGCAGTTTTCCTTCTTCACCCAGCCGCTCGAGGATGGCCGCCGCATGCCCGCCACGTCCCAGCGTGGCATCCAGGTAGCAACCGTCCCGGCGCACGGCGAGGGCTTCCAGCACCTCTCCGAGGAGCACCGGCGCATGTCCCGTCGCGCCCTGCTCCACTAGAAGTTGAACGATTCGAGTTCGGCCGCGAGCCCGCCTGCCTCGGCGGACTCCTCCGTCAACCACTGGTCGCGCCGCTCGTTCCAGCGCTGCTCGTCCCAGATCTCGAACTTGTTGCCCTGCCCGATGAACATCACCTGCCGGTCGATGGCGGCGAAGTCGCGCAGCTCGCGCGGCAGCAGGATGCGGCCCTGGCCGTCGAGCTCGACCTCGGTGGCATGGCCGACCATGAGGCGCTGCAGGCGGCGGGCCTGGCGGTTCAGCGTGGGCAGGCGGGAGATGCGGCGCTCGATCTCTTCCCACTCGGGCAGCGGGTAGACGAGCAGGCAGTAGTCGCGGTCGACGGTGACGATCAGCTGGTTGTCACAGCGCTCCTCGATACGCGCGCGATAGCGCGTGGGGATCGCCAGGCGACCCTTCGCATCGAGTGAAATTCGGTTGGCGCCGCGAAACATGATGGTGTTCCCGAGGAACGGGCTCCCATTTCTTCCCACTTATCCCCACTTGGCGCCACTATATGAACCGGTGCCCCCCCAGTCAACCGCTTATTGCAAAAAAATTTCTTTAGGTACCGATACTTAGCGAGCTTTGTGCAGGTGGAAAAACTGCCACGCGTATGGCTAAAAATCAACCAGTTATGGGATGTTCTTGCGACAGTAGATTAGATTCTGGCCGGCCTGGCCGGCTCAAGAGGTGCGCAGGAGCCGGCCTGTAAGCCGGGTTCTGTCGGGGACAGTCATTCATCTGGGGCGCACGTCGCCGTGCGTCTCGAGCGACCTACCCGGAAGCGCGCGCGGGCCGCGCGTCGCGGCCTGAGCCGCATGCTTCCCTATTTGGTCTTGCTCCAGGTGGGGTTTACCGTGCCGCGAACCGTTGCCGGACGCGCGGTGCGCTCTTACCGCACCTTTTCACCCTTGCCGGCGCCGAAGCGCTTAGGCGGTATGTTTTCTGTGGCACTTTCCGTCGGCTCGCGCCGCCCAGGCGTTACCTGGCACCC
>CAYPTW010000067.1:0-13894 GCA_964413755.1 uncultured Thioalkalivibrio sp.
AACAACCGCGACATCGACATCGAGGGCCTGGACTTCAGCCTCGACCTGAACGGCCGCCGCCTCGCGCGCGGCGTGAGCGATCGCAGCTTCCTGCTGCCGCGGCTCGGTGAAGCAGAGACCACGGTGGTGGTCACCACCTCCCTGCTGGACGTGCTGCGCCAGGCGGTGCAGCTGAGCAGCCAGGACGATGCGCTGGAATATCGCTTGCGCGGCCGGCTGCACCTGGGCGGGATGTTCCTGCGCAGCATCCCCTTCGATCGCAGCGGCACGCTGGAACAGTAAGCGCCGGCCGCCCTCAGCGGGCGCGCAGCCGCCAGGTCGGGTGTCCGTCGGCATCCACCAGCCCGTGCCCCTGCAGCCACTGCAGCGCATCGCTCGCATCCTGCTCGAACCAGGCGCGCGCCGAGCCGAGCCTGAAGGAATACCCCCAGGCGTCCATGTCGGCAAACATGCGCGCCCGGCTGAAGCCGGGCAGCGCGTCCGCAAGCAGGACCTGCAGGTAGCAGACACCGTTCTCCTCGTCGTAGCCGCCACCCGCATCCGTATCCAGCGCCGCGCGGCGCCCGGGCGACATGCACACATAGTGGCAGGCTTCGTGCAGCACGGAGTGCAGCGGCGTGTCGGCACGAGCGTAGAGGGTGCGGCCGCGCAGCCCGGCCTCGCGCTCGCCCCACCAGGAGCCGGGAATCTCGGCCCCGGCCGGCACCTGCACCAGGGCCATCCCGTAGCGTCCCAGCAACGCGGTCATGGCCGGCTCGAAACCGTCGCCGAGCGCGACGACCTCGGGCTCACTCAAGGATCGAGGCCCGCCAGCTGGCGCGTGATCAAGCCCGCGATGTCGCGCGCGAGCGCCTCGCGCAGCAGTTCCTCCTCCTGCTGCTTGCCGAGGATGTCCCGCTCGCTGTAGGGGAACACGCGGCTGCGGCTGACGCGCTGCGGCGCCAGCAGTTGCTCGCCTGCACCTTCGACCTCGTACTGCGCCTCGTAGTACACCTCGTACTCGGTCGGCCGGTTCTGTGCCGACACCGACTTCACCCGGCGGCCGTAGCGCTCGTCGATGATCTTCAGCGCGGCGGTCCCGGCAGTCGCATCCGGCGTCGTCACCACGCCCGCCGCCGTGAGCGAACGGCGCAACTGCACCGCCAGGTCGGAGTTCGGATCCGGCACGGCCAGGTAGACGCTGGCAAGCTCCGGCGGAAAGCTGCTGACGCCCTGCAGCTGGAAACCGCAGGCCGAGACAGCGAGGGCGAGACAGGCCAGCGGCAGCGTGATGATGCGGCGCATGCGTCAGACCACGATGTTGACGAGGCGGCCGGGAACGATGATCACCTTGCGCACCGGCCGGCCGTCGACGAAGCGCGCCACGTTGTCCTCCGCCAGGGCGGCGGCGCGGATCGACTCCTCGGACGCGTCGCGCGCCATGCGAATGCGGCCGCGCAGCTTGCCCTGCACCTGCACCACCAGTTCGACCTCGTCCTGCACCAGGGCAGCGGGATCGTGCGCCGGCCAGGGCTGATCGACCACCGAGCCGCTCTTGCCCAGCGCCGCCCACAGGGCATGGCAGGCATGCGGCACGATGGGCGAGAGCAGCAGCACCACGGCTTCACAGATCTCCTGGCGCAAGGCGCGGTCCTGCGGGCCGTCACCCTCGTGGCGACTGACCGCGTTGAGCAGCTCCATCACCGCCGCGATCGCGGTGTTGAAGGTGTAGCGCCGCCCGACATCGTCGCTGACCTTGGCGATGGTGGCGTGCAGCAGGCGACGCAACTCGCGCTGGGCATCGTCCAGCGCGCCCGTGTCCAGCGCCGGGGCCGGGCCCGCGCTGACATGCTCGTGCACCAGGCGCCAGAGGCGCTTCATGAAGCGGTGCGCGCCTTCCACACCGGTGTCGGACCACTCCAGGCTCTGCTCCGGCGGCGCGGCAAACATGGTGAACAGGCGCACGGTGTCGGCGCCGTAACGCTCGATCAGCGCCTGCGGGTCGACCCCGTTGTTCTTCGACTTGGACATGGTGCCCATGCCGCCGAGCTGCACCGGGGCGCCGTCGGCGGCCAGGGTCGCGGCGATCACCCGCCCCTTCTCGTCGCGCTGCACCTCGACCTCGGCCGGGTTGTACCAGGTGCGTCCGCCCTTCTCGTCTTCGCGGTAGAAGGAATCCGCCAGCACCATCCCCTGGGTCAGCAGGTTGGTAAAGGGCTCGTCGCTGTCGACCAGCCCCTCGTCGCGCATCAGCTTGTGGAAGAAACGCGAGTACAGCAGGTGCAGGATGGCATGCTCGATGCCGCCGATGTACTGGTCCACGGGCAGCCAGTAGCGCGCGCGGTCGTCCAGCATGGCCTGGTCCTGGTCGGCGCAACAGTAACGCGCGTAGTACCAGGACGACTCGAAGAAGGTGTCGAAGGTGTCCGTCTCGCGCCTGGCCGCCCCGCCGCACTTCGGACACTCGACCTTGACGAATTCGTCCATGTGCTTGAGCGGCGAGCCGGCGCCCGACAGCGTCACGTCCTCGGGCAGCCGCACCGGCAGCTGGTCGTCCGGCACGGGCACCGAGCCGCAGGACGGGCACTCGATCATCGGCACCGGGCAGCCCCAGAAACGCTGCCGTGACACGCTCCAGTCACGCAGGCGGTAGTTCACGCGGCGGCGGCCGCGACCCTCCGCAGCGAGTTTCTCCGCCAGCGCCTCGAAGGCCTCGGCCGAGCTCTTGCCGTCCAGCTCGCCGGAGTTCACCAGCACGCCGTACTCCACGTAGGCGCCTTGCGACAGGTCGACGGCGCCGCCGTCGGCCGGCGCGATGACCTGGCGGATCGGCAGCCGGTACTTGGTGGCAAACTCCCAGTCGCGCTTGTCGTGGCCGGGCACGGCCATCACCGCGCCGGTGCCGTAGCCCATGAGCACGAAGTTGGCGACCCAGACCGGCACTTCCTGCCCGGTGAGCGGATGGATCACGCTCACGCCGAGCGGCATGCCGCGCTTCTCCATGGTCTCCAGCGCCGCCTCGGTGGTATGTGCGCGACGGCATTCGGCCAGGAACGCGCCGAGCTCGGGGCGGCCCTCGGCGGCATGCACCGCCAGCGGGTGCTCGGCGGCGACGGCCATGTAGGTCACGCCGTGCAGCGTGTCCGGCCGGGTGGTGTAAACGGTGAGCGCCTCGTAGCCGGCCACCGGGCCGCCCGCCAGGGCGAAGTCCAGTTCCAGGCCTTCGGAGCGGCCGATCCAGTTCGCCTGCATGGCGCGCACCTGCTCCGGCCAGCCGGGCAGCGTGTCCAGGCACTCCAGCAGTTCGTCCGCGTACGCCGTGATCCTGAGGAACCACTGCGGGATTTCACGCCGTTCCACCAGCGCACCGGAGCGCCAGCCGCGGCCGTCGATGACCTGCTCGTTCGCCAGCACGGTCTGGTCCACGGGGTCCCAGTTGACGGTGGAGGAAGACTTGTAGACCAGGCCTTTTTCGTACAGGCGCAGGAAAAACCACTGTTCCCAGCGATAGTAGTCGGGGTCGCAGGTCGCCAGCTCGCGCCGCCAGTCATAGGCGAAACCCAGGCGGCGCAGCTGCGCGCGCATGTGCGCGATGTTGTCGCGCGTCCACTGCGCCGGTGGCACCTGGTTCTTGATGGCGGCGTTCTCGGCCGGGAGGCCGAAGGCGTCCCAGCCCATGGGCTGCAGGACGTTCTTGCCCTGCATGCGCTGGTAGCGGCTGACCACGTCGCCGATGGTGTAGTTGCGCACGTGGCCCATGTGCAGCCGCCCGCTGGGATAGGGGAACATGCACAGGCAATAGAACTTCTCTTTCGCGGCGTCTTCATGCGCCTCGAAACACCCCGTGTCGTCCCAGTGACGCTGGGCCTCGGGCTCGATGACTTCCGGCTTGTAAATTGGGTCCATGGCGGCTTCGCTCGAATCAAGCTGCCAAGATTACCGCCCCGCGCTGTTGCGGCGCAAAGCCGACAGCAGGAACAGCAATGCCGCCGCGCCGGCCAGGGGGCCGTCGCCCATGCGCAGCCATGGCGTCATGCCCTGCATGGGGACCACCTCCCCCACTACCACCTCGGGCTCGAACTGGCGCGAACGCAGCACCACCTTGCCGTCGGGGTCGATCACGGCCGTGATCCCGTTATTCGTGGCGCGCAGCATCCAGCGGCCCGTCTCCATGGCCCGCATGCGGGCGATCTGCAGGTGCTGGTGGGGTGCGATGGTGTCGCCGAACCAGGCGTCATTGCTGACGTTGACCAGGAGCCGGGCAGCCGGAAAGAACACGCGCTGCTGCGCGCCGAAAGCATCCTCGTAGCAGATCGTCGGCGCCACGGGGACGCCGGCGAGGGTCATCGGTCCCGGGTCGGGCGGTCCCGGGGCGATATCGCTGTACGGCAGGCTCATCATGCGCATCACTTCGCGCACGAAGCCAGGCACCGGGAAATACTCGCCGAAGGGCACCAGCTGGCGCTTGCGGTAAATCTCCGGCTCGGCGCCGAGGGATACCAGGGTGTTGTAGTAGCGCCCGTCGCGCCGGTCCCGCTCGAGGATACCCATGAGGAGCTCGCTGCCCGCCGCCCGGGCCTCGGCGTCGAGGCGTTCCAGGAAATCGATCTCCTGGTGCAGCAGCGACGGCAGCGCGGCTTCCGGCCAGATCAGCAGGTCGGTGCCCCAGTAGGGCTCGGTCAGGCCAAGATAAAGTTCACGCGTGGGTTCGAGCCGGGTCTCCAGCCATTTCTCGTCCTGGCCCACCGCGCCCTGCACCATGGCCACCTGCAGCGGCGGGCCGGCCGGCTGCGTCCACGCCTGCCGCGCGGCCACGCCGGCGACGGCAAACAACGCGAACAGCACGCCGATCGCGGCGGCGCGGCGGCGCATGTTCTCCAGCAGCAGCGTCACCAGGGCGCCCGCGGCCAGCGCACAGGCCCAGCCGAGGCCGTACACGCCGCCGAGCGGGGCCAGCGCCCCCAGCACCGAGTCGGTCTGGCTGTAGCCGAGGCTGAGCCAGGGGAAGCCGCTCAGGAACCAGCCCCGCACCCATTCCAGCAGCACCCAGGCAGCGGGCAGTCCCACCAGCCAGCGCGTGGTGCCTGCGGCGGGCAGCCAGCGCACGGCCGCCCAGCCGAGCAGCGCATAGTAGGCCGCCATCAGCGCCGCCAGCGCGAGGGTGAGGAAAACCGCCAGCACGGCGGGGGCCTGGCCGAACTCGTGTACCGAGACGAAGGTCCACCAGGTGCCGGCAAGGAAGGCGGCGAAGCCGTACAGGAAACCGCGCCAGGCCGCCCGCCCCGGGCTCGCACCGCGCCAGCTGACGAACAGCACGGCGGGAGACAACAACGCCAAGGGCCACCAGCCGCGGGGTTCGAAGGCCAGCACCAGGAGCAGGCCCGACGCGACGACGCCAAGATCGACCAGGCGCGGCAAATACCAGGCCGGCGGTTGGCCGCGCTGCGACATCAGCTCAGTCGGTGAGGCGGCGCAGTCGCACCGAGTGGATGCGGCGCCGGTCGGCGCGCAAGACAGTGAAACGCATGCCGCCGAAGGACAGCGACTCGCCCTTGCGCGGCAGCCGGCCGAGCTCGTGCATCACCAGGCCGCCGACAGTGTCGTAGTGCTCGTCGCTGAACTGGGTGCCCAGCTCCTCGTTCAGGTCCTCGATGCGCGCCAGGGCGTCGACGCGCCAGCTGTCCTCCCGCTCCGGCACGATCAGGACTTCCTCGTCCGGGTCGTGCTCGTCGTCGATCTCGCCGACGATCTGCTCCAGCACGTCCTCGATGGTGAGCAGGCCGGACACGCCGCCGTACTCGTCCACCACGATGGCCATGTGGTTGTGGCTGTGGCGGAACTCCTTCAGCAACACGTTGAGCCGCTTGCTCTCGGGAATGAACACGGCGGGGCGCAGGCATTCCTTGATGCGGAATCGCGTGCGGTCGCCCTCGGCGAAGAAACGCAGCAGGTCCTTGGCAAGCAGGATGCCGGTGACCTCGTCGCGATCGTCCGCGATGACGGGGAAACGGGAGTGTCCGGACTCGATGATGAGTTCCAGCATTTCCTGCGGGGTGGCGTCACGCTCCAGCACGACCATCTGGCCGCGGGGGATCATGATGTCGCGCACCTGCATGGTGGAGACCTCGAGCACGCCTTCGAGCATCTGGTGTTCGTCGGCATCGAGAATCTGCTGGCCCCGGGCCTGCTGCAGTATCTCCAGCAGCTCGGCGCGGTCGCGGGGCGCAGTGCGCAAGGCGCCGGCAAGGCGGGCCATCAGGCCCGTGCGGCGCCCGTCGGTACTCGGAGGTTGGTCGTCAGCCATCGTGCGCGTCGGTCTCCTGGTAGGGGTCGGGCCAGCCCAGCTCGGCGAGGAGCTCTGTCTCGAGCGTTTCCATCTCTTCCGCCTGCGCCGGGTCCTGGTGGTCGAAGCCGATCAGGTGCAGGGTACCGTGAATCACCATGTGCGCCCAATGCGCTTCCGGGACCTTGCCCTGCGCAGCGGCCTCGGCCGCCACCACCTCGCGGCAGATGACCACGTCGCCGAGCAGGGGCAGCCCCAGCTCGGGCGGGATATCGGCGGGGAAAGCCAGCACGTTGGTGGGCTTGTCCTTGGCGCGAAACTGGCGGTTCAGGGCCTGGCTCTCGGCGGCATCCACGATGCGGATGCTCAACTCCGCGGCGTTACGGCGCCCGGCGAGAGCGGAACGGGCCCAGTGCCGCAACTTGGCGACCGCGGGCAGGCCGGTGCGCGTGCCGCCCACCTGCACGTCGATGCGCACGCTCATGCCTCGTCCTCCTGGTGCCGCTGGTAGGCCTCGACGATCCGTTGCACCAGCGGGTGGCGCACCACGTCGCGGGCGGTGAACCAGGTGAAACCGACGCCTTCCACGCCCTGCAGCACGCGCGAGGCGTGGCGCAGGCCCGAGACCTTGTTGGCCGGCAGGTCGGTCTGGGTCACGTCGCCCGTCACCACCGCACGCGAGCCGAAGCCGATGCGCGTGAGGAACATCTTCATCTGTTCCACCGTGGTGTTCTGCGCCTCGTCGAGGATCACGAAAGCCTCGTTCAGGGTGCGGCCGCGCATGAAGGCCAGCGGCGCGACCTCGATGACGTGGCGCTCCATGAGCTTGGCGACACGCTCGAAACCCAGCATCTCGTACAGGGCGTCGTACATGGGCCGCAGGTACGGGTCGACCTTCTGCGACATGTCGCCGGGCAGGAAACCGAGCCGCTCGCCGGCCTCGACGGCCGGGCGCACCAGCACGATGCGCCGCACCTCGTCGCTTTCCAGCGCTTCCACCGCGCGCGCCACGGCGAGGTAGGTCTTGCCGGTGCCCGCCGGCCCGATGCCGAAGCACAAGTCGTGCTTGCGCATGGACTCCAGGTACCGGCCCTGGTTCGGGCCGCGGCCGCGGATGACGCCGCGGCGTGTGCGGATCTCGCCCGGCGCATGTTCGTCAGGTGCCGCGTACAGGCCGGACTCCTGCATGGCCGTGTGCACCAGCTGCGGGCTGATGCTCTCCTCCGCCGCCTGCTCGAACAGCGACACGAGGAGACGCTCGGCCGCCTCCACCGCGGGCGTCGGGCCCTCGAGCTGGAACAGGTTCCCGCGCGGGCGCACCTGCACGCCGAGGCGGCGCTCGATCTGCTTCAGGTGCTCGTCGAACTGGCCGCACAGGTTGGCGAGGCGCTGGTTGTCGGCCGGTTCGAGTACCAGGTCCCTGACGAGGTTGGCGTTCAAGTTCGCTGCGGGCCTCAGGCTGAACGGAGCAGGACGTCCTCGACGCCGACCACGCGGCCGCGCAAGGAATTGGGCAGTGCCTCGGTGACCAGCACGTCGACGAAGCGGCCGATCAGGCCGGGCTCACCGTCGAAGTTCACCCAGCGCATGTTGCCGGTGCGCCCCGCGAGCTGGCGCGGGCTCTTGCGCGACGGGCGCTCCACCAGCACGCGCTCCACGCTGCCGACCATGGCGGCGCCGATGGCAGCAGCCTGCTGGTTGATGCGGTGCTGCAGCAGCGCGAGGCGACGCTGCTTCTCGGCGGTGCTGACGTCGTCCGGCAACGAAGCTGCCGGGGTGCCCGGACGGCGGCTGTAGATGAAGCTGAAGGACTGGTCGAAGCCGACGTCCTCGATCAGCTTCATGGTCTGGTCGAAGTCCTGCGCGGTTTCGCCCGGGAAGCCGATGATGAAATCCGAGCTGATGCTGATGCCGGGGCGTGCCTCGCGCACGCGGCGAATCTTCTGGCGGTACTCCAGCGCCGTGTGGCCGCGTTTCATCATCGCCAGCACGCGGTCCGAGCCGCTCTGCACCGGGAGATGCAGGTAAGGCGCCAGTTCCGGCACCTCCGCATACGCCTCCACCAGGCTGTCGGTGAACTCGACGGGGTGCGAGGTGGTGAAGCGGATCCGGTCGATACCGTCCACCGCGGCGACGAAACGGATCAGGGCGGCAAGGTCCGCCGTGGTGCCGTCGTGCATGCGGCCGCGGTAGGCATTCACGTTCTGGCCGAGCAGGTTGATTTCGCGCACGCCCTGCGCCGCGAGCTGCGCTACCTCGACGATGACATCGTCGAAGGGCCGGCTGACTTCCTCGCCACGCGTGTACGGCACGACGCAGAAGCTGCAGTACTTGCTGCAGCCCTCCATCACGGAGACGAACGCGGTCGGTCCCTCGGCGCGCGGTTCCGGCAGGCGATCGAACTTCTCGATCTCGGGGAAGGAGATGTCCACCGCCGGCTTGCGGCTGCTGCGCACGTCATCGAGCATCGCCGGCAGGCGGTGCAGTGTCTGCGGGCCGAACACGACGTCGACGAAAGGCGCGCGCTCGAGGATGGCCTCGCCTTCCTGGCTCGCCACGCAGCCACCGACTCCGATCACCACCCCGGGCCGCGCCGCCTTCAGTTCGCGCCACCGGCCCAGCAGCGAGAACACCTTCTCCTGGGCTTTCTCGCGAATGGAGCAGGTGTTCAGCAACAGGACGTCGGCTTCCTCGGGGGTCGCCGCGGGCTCGAGCCCGTGCGACACGCGCAGGACGTCCGCCATCTTCGACGAGTCGTACTCGTTCATCTGGCACCCGAAGGTGCGGATGAAGAGCTTGCCGCCCGGCTTGTTAGCGTTCATCTGTCCCGGGTCAGAAAGGAATGTCGTCCTCGAAGGGCTCTTCCTTGCGGCTGCCCGCGGAGGAACTGCCCGCGGAGGAGCGGTAGTCGTCATCCCGGCTCGCCGGGGCGCCGCCGCCGGGACGGCCGCCCAGCATCTGCATGTCGCGCGCGATGATCTCGGTGGTGTAACGGTCGTTGCCTTCCTTGTCCTGCCACTTGCGCGTCTGGATCTTGCCCTCGACGTACACCTGGGAGCCCTTGCGCAGGTATTCGCGCGCCGTCTCGGCCAGCTTGTCGAACATCACGATGCGGTGCCACTCGGTCTCCTCGACCCAGTCGCCGCTCTGCTTGTCCCTGCGGCGGTCGCTCGTCGCCACGTTGAAATTGGTGACGGTCAGCCCGCCGGGGGTGGTCCGTGACTCCGGATCCGCGCCCAGGTTGCCCACCAGGATGACCTTGTTGATGCCGCGCGCCATGTGCGTCCCTCGCTCGTCGTGTTGCCGGACCGCTTGCCCGGACTCGAAGAATAGCCCTCTAGTCTAGCCTGAACAGCCCCTAATCTCACGCTCGACGGCCGGAAACCGACCCTTGACCGGCGCCGAACCCGGGGACTGGAGCGTGGTGAGCGCCGCGCCCGCAATTCTGCGTATAGTAATGAGTTCGGCCCAGCCCAACGGTACCCATGGACACCATCCGCATCCGCGGCGCCCGCACCCACAACCTCAAGTCGGTGGACCTCGAGCTGCCGCGCGACCGCCTCATCGTGATCACCGGCCTGTCGGGCTCCGGGAAGTCCTCCCTCGCCTTCGACACCATCTACGCCGAGGGGCAGCGGCGCTACGTGGAGTCGCTCTCGGCGTATGCGCGCCAGTTCCTGTCGATGATGGAAAAGCCCGACGTGGAGTCCATCGAGGGACTGTCCCCGGCCATCTCCATCGAGCAGAAGTCCACCTCGCACAACCCCCGCTCGACCGTGGGCACGGTCACCGAGATCTACGACTACCTGCGCCTGCTCTACGCGCGCGCCGGCACCCCGCGCTGCCCGCGCCATGCGGAGAAACTGGAGGCGCAGACGGTCACCCAGATGGTCGACCAGGTGCTGGCGCTGCCGGAGGGCACCCGCCTGATGTTGCTGGCCCCGGTGGTGCGCGACCGCAAGGGCGAACACGCCCAGCTGATCGCGGAACTGCGCAGCCGCGGTTTCATCCGCGCCCGTATCGACGGCGAGGTCTGCGAGCTCGACGACCCGCCCGACCTGGACCTGCATCGCAAGCACACCATCGAAGCCGTGATCGACCGCTTCCGGGTCCGTGGCGACCTGCGCTTGCGCCTCGCCGAATCCTTCGAGACCGCGCTCAAGCTGGCCGACGGCAGCGCCACCGTGGCCTTCATGGACGAGCCGGAACGCGAGCCGATGGTGTTCTCCGACCGCTTTGCCTGCCCGGTGTGCGGTTACAGCATCCCGCAGCTCGAGCCGCGGCTGTTTTCCTTCAACAACCCCGCCGGCGCCTGCGCCACCTGCGACGGCCTCGGCGTGCAGCAGTTCTTCGACCCCGCGCGCGTCGTGGCCCATCCGCACCTGTCGCTGGCCGGCGGCGCGGTGCGCGGCTGGGACCGGCGCAACGCCTACTACTTCCAGCTCATCCGCAACCTCGCCGGGCACTATGACTTCGACGTCGAGACCCCGTTCGAGAAGCTGCCGGCGCGCACCCGCAAGACCATCCTGTTCGGTTCCGGCGAGGAGGAGATCGAGTTCTCCTACTTCAACGGCCGCGGCGGGGTGACGAAGCGCAAGCACCGCTTCGAAGGCGTCATTCCCAACATGGAGCGGCGCTACCGCGAGACCGAATCCGGCGCGGTGCGCGACGAGTTGTCGAAGTACCTGGGCACCCATCCCTGCCCGAGCTGCAAGGGCACGCGCCTGAACGAGGCCGCGCGCCACGTGTTCGTCGCGGAACGCGGCCTGGCCGAGGTCACCGCGGACGCCGTGGGCGAAGCGCTGCGCTTTTTCGAGACCCTCGAGCTGCCGGGCTGGCGCGGCGAAGTGGCGCGCAAGATCATCAAGGAGATCAACGACCGGTTGCGTTTCCTGGTCGACGTCGGGCTGGACTACCTCACGCTGGACCGCAGCGCCGAGACCCTGTCCGGGGGCGAGGCGCAGCGCATCCGCCTGGCGAGCCAGATCGGCTCCGGACTGGTGGGGGTGATGTACATCCTCGACGAGCCCTCCATCGGCCTGCACCAGCGCGACAACCGCCGCCTGCTCAACACGCTCCTGCACCTGCGCGACCTCGGCAATACCGTGATCGTGGTCGAGCATGACGAGGAAGCCATCGCCACCGCCGACCACATCGTCGATATCGGCCCCGGCGCAGGCGTGCACGGCGGTCGCATCGTGGCGCAGGGCAAGCCGGCGGACATCATGGCCGCCACCGGGTCGCTCACCGGGGACTACCTGTCCGGGCGCAAGTCCATCGCGGTGCCGGCGGCACGGACGCCGCGCCGGAAGGGGCAGGACATCGTGGTGCGCGGCGCGCGCGGCAACAACCTGGCGGGCATCGACGTCGCCGTCCCCATCGGCCTGCTGACCTGCGTCACCGGCGTGTCCGGCTCGGGCAAGTCGACCCTGATCAACGACACGCTTTACCTGGCGGCGGCGCAGAGGCTCAACGGCGCGGCGGTGACGCCCTCCCCGCATGAGCGCATCGACGGCCTCGAGCACATCGACAAGGTCATCGACATCAGCCAGAGCCCCATCGGCCGCACGCCGCGCTCCAACCCCGCGACCTACAGCGGGCTGTTCACGCCCATCCGCGAGCTGTTCGCCGGCACGCCGGAGTCGCGCTCGCGCGGCTACAAGGCGGGCCGCTTCAGCTTCAACGTCAAGGGCGGGCGCTGCGAGGCCTGCCAGGGCGACGGGGTGCTGAAGGTCGAAATGCATTTCCTGCCCGACATCTACGTCGCCTGCGACGCCTGCCACGGCCAGCGTTACAACCGCGAGACGCTGGAGATCCGCTACAAGGGCAAGAACATCCACGAGATCCTCGAGATGACCATCGAGGATGCGCTGGCCTTCTTCGCCAACGTGCCGGTGGTGAAGCGCAAGCTGCAGACGCTGATGGACGTGGGCCTGTCCTATGTCCGCCTGGGCCAGAACGCGACCACCCTGTCCGGCGGCGAGGCGCAGCGCGTGAAACTGGCCAAGGAACTGTCCAAGCGGGATACCGGCAAGACGCTGTACATCCTCGACGAGCCGACCACCGGCCTGCATTTCCACGACATAGCCCAGTTGCTCGGCGTGCTCGGCCGCCTGCGCGACCACGGCAACACGGTGGTGGTGATCGAGCACAACCTCGACGTCATCAAGACCGCGGACTGGATCATCGACCTGGGACCCGAAGGCGGCGCCGGGGGCGGCACCCTCGTGGCCGCGGGCACGCCGGAGCAGGTGGCCGCCAACAAGGCCTCCTTCACCGGCCAGTTCCTCGGCCCGATCCTGGCGGCGGCGGCGCCGGCCAGGCCGCGCCGGCGCAGGAAGAGCGGCTAGACCGGTGCGCCTGCGCCTGCCGCTGCTGTTGCTCCTGCTCGCGGTCGCAGCGCTGGTCAGCACCTGGGAGCCGCCCGGGCAGGCGCCCGGAAAGGCGCCCGACGCGCCAGGCGCTCCAGCCACGGCGAGCCAGCCAGGCCTCCCGCCCGAGGCCGTCGACACACTGCAGCTGATCCAGCGGGGCGGGCCCTTCCCGCACCGCCAGGACGGCACCGTGTTCCAGAATCGCGAGGGCCTGCTGCCGCAGCGCCCGCGGGGCTACTACCGCGAGTACACGGTGCGCACGCCGGGCCTGTCCCATCGCGGCGCGCGCCGTATCGTCACCGGCGGCAACCCGCCCGAGGTGTACTACTACACCGAGGACCACTACCGCAGCTTCCGGCGGCTGGAGGTCGCACCTTGAACCCGTCCGTCACGCCGCAACTGCTGCGGGATGCCGCGGCCTCGGCACTGGTCCGGATCGCGCCGGAGGACACCGACGCCGTGCTCGACGCCGCTGCCGCAGCCGGCTTGTGCTGCGTGCGGATCGATCTTGCCGGCTGCCAGGGTAAGGCCGACCTGCTCGCACGCATCGCGGATGCGCTGGAGTTCCCCTGGTGGTTCGGCCAGAATTGGGACGCATTGGCCGATTGCCTCGGCGATCTCGAGTGGCTGCCGGCCGAGGGTTACGTGCTCCTGCTCGAGAACCCTGGCGAACTGCAGCGCGCCGCGCCGCAGGACTATGCGACCGCCGCGGAAGTCTTCGCTGATGCGACGCAGGGCTGGCGCGAGCGCAACACGCCCTTCTGGGTGTTCATCAGCGGCGAAAAGGAAACCACATGAAGCAGGGCACAGGCCCCAGTCCCGGCGCAGCACTGCCGCCACCCATCCGTTTTCGTGGCGGCAAGGCGGTAAGCGCATTACCGGTCCTGTTCTTCATCGCCTGGGCCATCGTGCAATCCGGCCTGCTGGGGATCGGCGATACCGCGGGCCTGGTCGTCGGCATGCTGGTGGGCCTGGTGCTCGGCATGCTGCTGGTGAAGGGTGACTGGGCGGCGTACGCCGAGGCCGTGGTCGAGGGCATGGCGCAGAAAGTCGCGGTCACCGCGATCGTGGCCTGGCTGTGGGCGGGCATGTTTGCCGCCACGCTGCAGGTCGGGGGCTTCGTCGACGGACTCGGCTGGCTGGCCGACGCACTCGGGCTCGGGCCCGCCGTCTTCCCTGCCGTGACCTTCCTGCTGGCGGCATTGCTCGCCACCGGCATCGGCACCGGCTACGGCACGGTGATCGCCTTCGTCGCCCT
>CAYPTW010000068.1:0-13558 GCA_964413755.1 uncultured Thioalkalivibrio sp.
CGAGCACGCCGATCTTGGCGCCGGGGAAGAAGGACAGGGAGATGTCGCGCAGGATGTACCGCTTGGGCGGCACCATCTTGGCGACGCGGTTCATCGTGTAGATGTACTGCGCCATGGCTTGAACTTGGGGGTGTTGCTGGGAGAGGGGCGGCATTATGCGCCACCGACGCCAAGCGTGTCACTTTGCCGGGCGGTGGTTTATGCTCGGTGAAAACGGTCCCTGAACGGAGTGCCGGGTGTTTCTCAAGCGCAAGAAGAAGGGCGAGGTACGCGTGCTCGCCGGGGAGTCGATTGCCGACTATGGTTTCGGCGACGGGCACCCTTTCGGCCAGGACCGCCACGAGGTGTTCCTGCGCGGCCTGCGCGAGCACGAGCTGGAGACGCGGGTCTGGATCGAGGATCCGGAGCGTCCCGCCAGCCGCGCCGAGCTCGAACTGTTCCATACGCCGCGGCATGTCAGCTTCATCGAGCGCATGTCGGTGGAGGGCATCGGCTTCCTCGACGAGGGCGACACCCCGGCTTTTCCCGGCGTCTACCACACCGCCGCCAACGTGGTCGGCGCCACGCTGCAGGCTGGTGAACTGCTGGCCACCGGCGAGGCCAAGCGCGTCTTCGTGCCGATCGCGGGGCTGCATCATGCGGCGCGCGACAAGACCTCCGGCTTCTGCGTTTTCAACGACATCGGTGTCCTCATCGAGTACCTGCGCAAGCAGCACGGCATCCGGCGCATCGCTTACGTCGACATCGACGCGCACCACGGCGACGGCGTCTACTACGGTTTCGCCTCGGATCCGGACGTCATTTTCACCGACATGCACGAAGACGGCCGCTTCC
This sequence comes from uncultured Thioalkalivibrio sp., assembly GCA_964413755.1. Classification (GTDB taxonomy): domain Bacteria; phylum Pseudomonadota; class Gammaproteobacteria; order Steroidobacterales; family XN24; genus XN24. The sequence continues at coordinate 835 of CAYPTW010000068.1, forward strand.
TGTTCCCCGGCACCGGCGATCGCACCGAGACGGGTATCGGTCCCGGCGTGGGCGCCAAGCTCAACATCCCGCTGCACCCCGGCGCCGACGACGAGGAGTTCGTCGTTGCCTGGCGCGAGATGGAAGCCTTCCTCGAGGACGCGAAGCCGGAGTTCTTCATCCTCGTGGCGGGCGCGGACAGCATCGCCGGCGACCCGCTCACCCACCTGCAGTTCAGCGAGGACGCCCACGGCGCGGCGGCCAAGGCCGTGTGCCGGCTGGCCGACCGCTATGCGCAAGGGCGCGTGCTCGGCCTGGGCGGCGGGGGTTACAACCGCCGCAACGTCGCCAGTGCCTGGAGCCGGGTGGTGAAAGAGTTCGCCGACAGCGTCTGAGGTAAAATGGCGCTTTGACCCCGCCCCGGAGACTCCCATGTTCAGCCCCGACATGAAAATCGCTGGTTTCGACGACGAACTGTTCGCCGCGCTGCAGGCAGAGCGCCGCCGCCAGGAAGAGCATGTCGAGCTGATCGCCTCGGAGAACTACGCCAGCCCGCGCGTGCTGGAGGCGCAGGGCTCGGTCCTCACCAACAAGTACGCCGAGGGCTACCCGGGCAAGCGCTACTACGGCGGCTGCGAGTACGTCGACCTGGCCGAGGAGCTGGCGGTCGAGCGCGCCAAGGAACTGTTCGGCGCCGATTACGCCAATGTGCAGCCGCATTCCGGCTCGCAGGCCAACGTGGCGGCCTTCATGGCCATGCTCGAGCCGGGCGACACCATCCTCGGCATGAGCCTGGCGCACGGCGGCCACCTCACGCACGGCGCCAAGGTCAACTTCTCCGGCCGCATCTACAAGGCCGTGCAGTACGGCCTGGACGACAGCGGCAGCGAGATCGATTACGAGCAGGTGGCCAGTCTGGCCAAGGAGCATCGGCCGAAGCTCATCATCGCCGGTTTCTCCGCCTACTCGCGCGTAGTGGACTGGGCGCGTTTCCGCGCGATCGCCGACTCTGTCGGCGCGTATCTCATGGCCGACATGGCGCACATCGCCGGGCTGGTGGCGGCAGGCGTGTACCCGAGCCCGGTGCCCTACGCCGACGTCGTGACCTCGACGACGCACAAGACCCTGCGCGGTCCGCGCGGCGGCATCATCCTGGCGAAGCGCAACGAGGAGCTGGAGAAGAAACTGAACTCGCTGGTGTTCCCCGGCACGCAGGGGGGGCCGCTGATGCATGTGATCGCCGCCAAGGCGGTGGCATTCAAGGAGGCGCTGCTGCCTGAGTTCAAGACCTACCAGCAGCAGGTGGTCGACAATGCGCGCACCATGGCGTCCACGCTGATCGAGCGCGGCTACCGCATCGTCTCCGGCGGCACCGACAACCACCTGTTCCTGCTCGACCTGATCGACAAGAACATCACCGGCAAGGACGCAGACGCCGCGCTGGGCCGCGCCAACATCACGGTGAACAAGAATTCCGTGCCGAACGACCCGCGCTCGCCCTTCGTCACCAGCGGCATCCGCATGGGTACGCCCGCCATCACCACGCGGGGCTTCGGCGAGGCGGAGTGCCGCACGCTGGCCGGCTGGATCGCGGACGTGCTGGACGACATCGACAACGAGGCAACGATCCGGCGCGTGCGCGGCCAGGTCCTCGAGCTGTGCGGGCGCTTCCCGGTCTACGGCTGAGCCGGCCCCCGGGCTGAGCGCCGCCTGGAGCCCTCATGTACTGTCCCTTCTGTCGCCACGAGGAGACCAAGGTCATCGACTCGCGACTGGCGGGCAACGGGTTGCAGGTGCGCCGCAGGCGCCAGTGCCTGGCGTGCGAAGAGCGCTTCACCACTTTCGAGACCGCCGAGCTGGTGTTGCCGCGGCTGGTGAAGCGCGATGACCGGCGTGAGCCCTTCGACGAGTCCAAGCTGCGCGCCGGCGTGATGCGCGCGCTGGAGAAGCGCCCGGTGGCCGCCGAGGACGTGGAAGAGGCGATTTCCCGCATTTTGCAACGGCTCATGACCACCGGCGAACGGGAGCTGCCGTCGAACTTCGTCGGCCAGCTGGTGATGGACGAACTGCGCGGCCTCGACGAGGTGGCCTACGTCCGCTTTGCTTCCGTGTACCGCAGCTTCCAGGACGTGGAGGAGTTCCGCCAGGAAATCGAGCGCCTGCGCGATGCCGCGCCCGTGGGCAAGGAACAGATGTCCCTGCTGCCGCGCGAGAGCAAGTGAACGGGCCCGCCACAGTGCCGGCAGAGTTCGCCGCGGCCGACCGCCGCTGGATGGCGCGCGCACTGGAGCTGGCCCGCGAGGGCCTGTACAGCGCAGCGCCGAACCCGCGCGTCGGTTGCGTCATAGCGCGCGGCGACAAGCTTCTCGGCGAGGGCTTCCACGCCCGCACCGGCGGCCCGCATGCGGAGGTCGAGGCATTGGCCGCGGCGGGTGAGGCTGCGCGGGGCGCGACCGCGTACCTGAATCTGGAGCCCTGCAGTCATCACGGCCGCACCCCGCCATGCGCCGAGGCCCTCGTCGCGGCCGGCGTCGCCCGTGTCGTGGCGGCCATGGAAGACCCGAATCCGCATGTGGCGGGGCAGGGCTTCGCCATGCTCCGCGCCGCCGGCATCGAGACGCAAAGCGGATTGATGGCAGCGGAGGCGGCTGCATTGAACGCAGGGTTCGTCAAGCGCATGACCGCTGGGCGGCCCCGCGTCACCGTGAAAATGGGCGCGAGCCTGGACGGGCGCACGGGCATGGCCTCGGGCGAGAGCCAGTGGATCACGGGGCCCGAGGCGCGCGCCGACGTGCAGCGACTGCGCGGCGAGAGCTGCGCGATCGTCACCGGGAGCGGCACGGTGCGCATGGACGACCCGCGCCTGGACGTGCGCCTGGACCCGGACCTGACACGGGGGCGGCAGCCGTTGCGCGTGGTGATCGACGGCCGGATGCAAACGCGGCCTGCAGCGCGCATCCTGGCGCCGCCCGGGCAGGCCCTGGTATGTGTGCCGGACGTCGCGGCGCCCGGTGTGGCGGCGCTGGAGGCAGCCGGCGCCGAGATCGTGCAGCTGCCGCGCGGGCCCAAGGGCCTCGACCTGGAAGCGCTGCTGCAGTTGCTCGCGGAGCGGGAATGCAACGAGGTGCTGGTGGAAACCGGCGCGCGCCTGGCCGGCGCCTTCCTGGCCGGCGGCCTCGTTGACCGGCTGGTGGTCTACCTGGCGCCGTCGCTGCTGGGCAGCGAGGCGCAGGGCATGTTCGCCCTGCCCGGGCTGAAGCACCTGTCGGAGCGGTTACAATGGCGCTTTACCGACGTCACGCCGGTGGGCGCGGACCTCCGCATCACCGCCGAGCCGGCCTGACGCCCGTCGCGCAACAGGAGAGCACGCCGCGCATGTTCACCGGCATCATCGAGGCCGTCGGCAGCATCAGCGCCCTTGAGCCGCGCGGGGGCGACCTGCGCCTGCGCGTGGACACCGGTGGGCTGGACCTGTCGGCCGCAGCCATCGGCGACAGCATCGCGGTGAACGGTTGCTGCCTGACTGCGGTGGAACTCTCCGCGGGCGGCTTTGCCGCCGACGTCTCGCGCGAGAGCCTGGGTCTCACCACCCTCGGCAATCTCGAGCGCGGCAGCCGCGTCAACCTGGAGCGGGCGCTGACGCTCGCCAAGCCGCTGGGCGGCCACCTGGTCACCGGCCACGTGGACGGCATCGGCCAGGTGGAGAGCCGCGCGGATGACGCTCGCTCGGTGCGCTTTCGTATCCGCGTGCCCGCGGAACTCTCGCGCTACCTGGCGCGCAAGGGCTCGATTTGTGTCGACGGCGTCAGCCTCACGGTGAACGAGGTGGACGGCGCGGCATTCGGCGTGAACATCGTGCCGCACACCCTCGAGGCCACGGTTTTCGGCAGCTATCGTGCCGGCAGCCGGGTCAATCTCGAGGTGGATATCGTGGCGCGTTACCTGGAACGGCTGGTCGGCGAGGCGGGCGGGCTGAGCGCAGCGCGGCTGGAGGAATATGGTTTTGTCAAAGGTCACTGAACTGAAGGACGAGGGCCTGCGCCTCGACCCCATCGACGACGTCCTGGCCGACCTGCGCGCCGGACGCATGGTCATCGTGATGGACGACGAGGACCGCGAGAACGAGGGCGACCTCGTGATGGCCGCCTCCAAGGTGCGGGCCGAGGACATCAATTTCATGGCGCGCTACGGCCGCGGCCTGATCTGCCTGACGCTCACGCCGGCGCGTTGTGAGCAGTTGCGCCTGCCGTTGATGGTGAGTGGTACCGACCGCGCGCGCAGCACCAATTTCACGCTCTCCATCGAGGCCGCGGAGGGCGTCACCACGGGGATTTCCGCGCACGACCGCGCGCACACCATCCAGACCGCGGTGGCCTCGGCAGCGCGTCCCGAGGACTTGCGCCAGCCCGGGCATATCTTTCCGCTCATGGGACAGCCGGGCGGCGTGCTGACCCGCGCCGGCCATACCGAGGCGGGCTGCGACCTGGCGCGCCTGGCAGGCCTGGAGCCCGCCGCCGTCATCGTCGAGATCCTCAACGAGGACGGCACCATGGCGCGCCGGCCCGACCTGGTGTCCTTCGCCCGCAGCCACGGGCTGAAGATGTGCACCATCGCCCAGCTCATCCGCTACCGGCTGGAGAAGGAAGAGTCGGTGGAGCAGATTTCCGAGGACCGCATCGAGACCGAGTTCGGTCCTTTCCGCATGGTGTGTTTCGAGGACCACGTGCACCAGGACGTCCACCTGGCCCTGGTGCGCGGCGACATCGGGCCCGGTGCCGTGCCGCTGGTGCGCGTGCAGCTCACCGACACGCTGCGCGACCTGGTCGGCGTGCGCGCGACCCAGCTCGGCTGGCCGCTGCGCGACGCCATGCAGCGCATTGCCCGGGAAGAGCAGGGTATCGTCGTGCTGCTGCGCCGCCACGAGCTGCCGCGCGAACTGGTCGACTCGGTGTCGCTGCTGTCCGGGCGTCCCGTGGCGCCCGGCGACCACCGCGACGGCCAGGAGTCGCGCGTGCTGCGGACCTACGGCATCGGCGCGCAGATCCTGCGCGCGCTCGGCGTGCGCCGCATGCGGGTGTTGTCGGCGCCGAAACAGATGTACGGCCTCTCGGGCTTCGGCCTCGAAGTCGTCGATTACGTGAACCAGTGAACAGCGATCGCTCGAGGGACGGGACATGGACAAGCTGAAAAGAATCGAGGGCGAGCTGTCGGCACGCGACCTGCGCATCGGGATCGTCGCGGCGCGCTTCAACGAGTTCATCGTCGACAGCCTGGTGCGCGGCGCGGTGGACGCGCTGCTGCGTCTGGGCGCCAGCGAGAAGGACATCACGCTGGTGCGCGTGCCGGGCGCATGGGAGATGCCATGGGCGGTGAAGAAGATGGCCGCCAGCCGCCGTTACGATGCCATCATCGCGCTCGGCGCCGTGATCCGCGGCGCTACGCCGCACTTCGATTACGTCGCCGGGGAATGCGCCAAGGGCGTCGCCCAGGCCGGCCTCGCCACGGACACCCCGGTGGCCTTCGGCGTGCTCACCACCGACACCATCGAGCAGGCGCTGGAGCGCGCCGGCACCAAGGCCGGCAACAAGGGCGCCGACGCCGCCATGTCCGCGGTGGAGATGGCGCGCCTCACCGCGCGCCTGGAGGGCTGAGGTGGCCGAGCCCGGCAATCGCCGTCGGCGCGGACGCAGCGCTTCGCGCGAGCTGGCGCTGCAGGCGCTTTACCAGTGGCAGCTCGGCGGCCAGCTGGGCAAGGACGTATTGCTCGAGTTCCTCGCCGAGCGTATGCCACCGGGCGCCGACGAGGAATTCTTCAAAGAGCTGGTGCTGCAGGCGACCGAGCGTGCCGCCGAGCTCAACGCCGAGCTCGGGGAGTTCTCCGACCGGCCGGTATCCCAGCTCGATCCCGTGGAGCACGCGATCCTGCTTATCGGGATGTACGAACTGATGCACAAGCCGGAGATTCCCTGGCGCGTGGTGATCAACGAGGCCGTCGACCTGTGTCGGCGCTACGGCGCCACCGACGGCCATCGCTTCGTCAATGCGTTGCTCGACCGTGCCGCGCGGCGGCACCGCGCGCTGGAGACCGGCGCCGCCGGGGCGGCCGGGGCCTAGGAGGACTGTCATGCCGTTGTCCACACCGGCCGAGCGTGAAGCGATCCACCTGCGCGCGATCGAGTGCCGCGGCTTCCGCCGCAGCGACGGGCTGTGGGACATCGAAGGGCGCATGAGGGACACCAAGGAATACGGCTTCGACAGCCGCTACCGCGGGCGCGTCGAGTCCGGCACACCGGTGCACGACATGTGGATGCGCATCACGCTGGACGACCAGCTGGAGATCAAGGCGATCGAGGCGGCCTCCGACGCCCATCCTTTCCCCAATTGCGGCGGCATCGAGCCGGCCTACGAGACGCTGGTCGGCACGCGCCTGCGCCCGGGCTGGACCAGGCTGGTGATGCAACGGCTCGGCGGGGTCGCAGGCTGCACGCACCTGACCCGCCTGGTGCAGGAGCTGGCCGTGGTCGCGCTGCAGACCATCATGCCGCTGAAGAGCCGGGACGAGGCGGTGACCGAGGGCATGGAGAAGAAACCGCCGCACCTGGACGGTTGCCACGCGCTGGCCACCGACGGCCCGATCGTGCGCGAGATCGCACCGCGCTGGTATCGCGGCGAACAGTGAGCGGCGGCGAGTTCGACCTCATCGCGCGGCTCACCCGGGCCCTGCCGTGTCGCCGCAACGATGTCGTGCTCGGACCCGGCGACGATGCCGCCGTGCTGCGACCGCCGCCCGGCATGGCGCTGGTGCAGACCATCGACACCTGCCTCGAGGGCGTGCATTTCCCTGCCGGCATGGACGCCGCGGACGTCGGCTGGCGCAGTCTCGCGGTCAACCTCTCCGATCTCGCCGCCATGGGCGCGGAGCCGGCCTGGGGCCTGCTGTCGCTGGCGTTGCCGCATGCCGACGAGGCCTGGCTGGATGATTTCGCGCGCGGTCTCGGCGCGCTTGCCACCGACAGCGGCATGGACCTGGTCGGGGGCGACATGGTGCGCGGCCCGCTCGCCGTGAGCTTTGCGCTGACGGGTTTCGTGCCGGAGTCGCAGGCCCTGCGTCGCGACGGTGCGCGCGCAGGCGACGAGATCTGGGTGACCGGCCCGCTGGGCGGCGGCGCGGCGGGACTTGCCGCCTGGCAACGCGGTGCCCATGCCGAGGCAGGCGCCTACCGGCGGCCGCAGCCCTGCCTGGCCCAGGGGCGGGACCTGCGCGGCCTGGCTACGGCAGCCATCGATGTCTCCGACGGCCTGGTGCAGGATCTCGGCCACGTCCTGGCGGCCAGTGGCGTCGGCGCCGTGCTCGAACTGGAAGACCTGCCCCTGTACCCGGGCCTCGCCGGCGACGCAGGGCTCGGCATGGCGCTGCACGGTGGTGACGACTACCAGCTGTGCTTCACCCTGCCGCCGGCGCGCCGCGAGGCCCTGCTTGCGCGGATGGCCGGCTGGCCTGCGCCGGCCGTGCGTATCGGCCGGGTCTGCACCGGCGGCGGCCTGGAGCTGCGGCGCGACGGGCACGCCGTGACATTGAGCGGTGGCGGCTGGGACCATTTTCGGGAGCCGAAGGCATGACGCAACTCTCCCCGCGCCTGCTGCGCGACCCGGTGCATTTTCTCGCGCTCGGTTTCGGTGCGGGACTGTTCCCGGTCGCGCCCGGCACCGCCGGCACGCTGGTCGGCGTGCTGCTCGATCCCCTGTTGCGGCCGCTGGGGCTGGAGCTGCGCATGCTCATCGTGGCGCTGATGGCCGTGGCCGGGATCTGGATCTGCGGCGCCAGCGCCCGCCGGCTGGGTGCGCACGACCACCCGGCCATCGTGTGGGACGAGATCGTCGGCTACCTCGCCCTCATGCTGCTGCTCCCGGCCGGCTGGGCCTGGGCGCTGGTCGGCTTTGCCGTCTTCCGGCTATTCGACATCTGGAAGCCCTGGCCGATTCGCCAACTGGATCACGCCGTCGGCGGCGGGCTGGGCATTATGCTCGACGACCTGGTGGCGGCCGTCTGGGGCGCGCTGGTGATTGCGGCCGCCATGTATGTCGCGGGTCGGTTCTGAGTGGAGATGAGCACTGGCATGGCCATGACGCAGGAAAAGAAGCCCGGGATGCCGAAGAAGATCGGCAAGTACAACATCATCCGGGAAGTCGGTCGTGGCAGTTCCGGCACGGTCTACCTGTCGCATGACCCGTTCTACGGCCGCGACGTGGCCATCAAGCAGTACCGGGAACTCAGCGGCGAGGACGTGCGCGAGCAGGAAGCGGCGCGCAAGATGTTCTTCAACGAGGCGCAGATGATCGGGCGCCTGCAGCACCCCAACATCCTGCCCATTTACGACGCCGGCGAAGAAGGCGGGCGCTATTACACGGTGATGGAGCACGTGCACGGCGCGCGCACGCTGTCCGCCTATTGTCGCGCCGACAACCTGCTGCCCATCGAGGAAGTGGTGCGCATCATCTTCAGCGCAGTGCGGGCCATGCACTACGCGCACAGCCGCGGCATCGTCCACCGCGACATCAAGCCGAGCAACATCATGCTCACCATGGACAACGAGGTGCGGGTGATCGACTTCGGCATCGCCATGTGGCAGGACGGCGAGGTCTCGGCCATTCGCGGCGTGGCGGGTTCCCCCAGTTACATGTCGCCGGAGCAGGTCAAGGCGGAGGAGGTCACGCCGCGCTCAGACCTGTATGCGCTCGGTGCCGTGATGTACGAGCTGATTACCGGCCGGCGGCCGTTCAAGGCCTCCAACCTCGCCAAGTTGCTGCACCAGATCGTGTTCGCGACGCCGTTGCCCATTCACAAGCTGCGCGCGAATATCCCCGAGGAGCTCGAGGAGATCGTCTGGCGCGCCATGCGCAAGAAACCCGCCGACCGCTTCGCCAGCGGGCTCGAGTTCGCCGCGGCCCTGACGCAGGTGCACCAGTCGCTGCGCAGCGCCCGCAACGTGATCGACGAGCGCGAGCGCGTGGGCATGTTGCGCGGGCTGAACTTCTTTCGCGACTTCTCCCACAACGAGATCCGCGATCTCATCAAGGCTGCCGAGTGGCGCGAGTACAGCGAAGGCCAGGACATCGTGCGCCAGGGCGACATGGATGACCGTTTCTACATCATCGTCAGCGGCGAGGTGGCGGTGGAGAGCAACGGCGAGCAGGTCGGGCGCCTCGCCGCGGGAGACTGCTTCGGCGAGAGCAGCGTGGTGCCGAACGCCCGGCGCCAGGCGACCATCCGCTCGGGCGGGCCGGTCACGGTGCTGCAGGTCAGCTCGACCATGCTCGAGACCCTCACGATGGCCTGCCAGCTGCGCTTCAACCGCATGTTCCTGAAGACGCTGATCGAACGCCTGCAGGGGCGCGTGACGGGCTGAAGTCGCTCCCCGCGCGGAGCGAAAGGAGCGGGCAGTGGCGAATAATGTGCTGGCGATGAGGCTGTGGCGGCGCCTGGGCGGCAGCACGCCGGGCCGCTGGCTGTTCTCTCGCGTGGTGTGCCTGAAGGCGCCGTATTTCGGCTCCGTCTCGCCGCGCATCCAGGCGCTCGAGCCCGGATTGTGCGTGGCGGAGCTGACGCAGCGGCGCAAGGTGCAGAACCACATCGGCACGGTGCACGCGATTGCGCTGTGCAACCTTGCCGAGTTGTGCGCGGGCCTGGTCACCGACGTCAGCATCCCCGCCGACATGCGCTGGATCCCCAAGGGCATGACGGTGCGCTACCTGGCGAAGGCGAGGGGGCGTATCCGCGCCACCGCGCGGCCGGTCACGGTACCGGCCTCGTCGGCCACGGGCTATGACCTCGTGATCAGGGTCACCCTGAAAGACGCGCAGGAAGTCGAAGTCGCCGCGGCCGACATCGACATGTGGGTCACGCCGCGCAGCGCGCGGTCGTCCGCAGCCCCGTAGCGCCGCCGGTCAGACCGGCAGCGGCCCGTCCTTGTCCTTGTCCCGCTGGATCAGCGCGTACGCCGAGTGGTTGTGGATGGACTCGAAGTTCTCCGACTCCACCGTGTAGGCGCGGATGCGCTCATCGGCATTCAGGCGAACGGCGATGTCCCGCACCAGGTCCTCGACGAACTTGGGGTTGTCGTAGGCGCGCTCGGTGACGTACTTCTCGTCCGGGCGCTTGAGGATGCCGTAGAGCTCGCAGGAAGCCTCCTGCTCGGCCAGCTCGATCAGCTCCTCCAGCCACACCAGGCCGTCCACCTTGGCGCAAATGGTGACGTGGGAGCGCTGGTTGTGCGCGCCGTAGTCGGAGATCTTCTTCGAGCAGGGGCACAGGCTGGTGACCGGCACCACGACCTTCACCCAGATGATGCTCTCGTCGCCCTTGCGCTCACCGATCAGGCTCGCCTTGTAGTCGAGCAGGCTCTGCACGCCCGACACCGGGGCCGCCTTGTTGATGAAGTAGGGGAAGTTCATCTCGATGTGGCCGGAGCGGGCGTCGAGGCGCTCGGTGAGTTCGGACATCATGTCGCGGAAGGACTTCACGGAGATCTCGCGCTCGTGGTTGTTGAGGATCTCCACGAAGCGGGACATGTGCGTGCCCTTGAAGTTGTGCGGCAGGTCCACGTACATGTTGAAGTTGGCGACCGTGTGCTGCTCGCCGCCTGCGCGCTCCTTGATGCGCACCGGGTGATAGATGTCCTTGATGCCGACCTTGTTGATCGGGATCTTGCGCAGATCGGCACTGCCCTGCACGTCGGCTATGGGATCGATGTTAATGGCTCCGGCCTCGCTCACGTCTTTCATGTCTGGTCGTCCCCGGTTGGGCTGGTGTTCCGGAACCGCCCCGCGGGCGGCGTCGCGCCGCTGCAACAGTTCCGATCGGGCGGCTTGCCCGGGTTTTCGTTACATCCCGGCCGCAGGATTCACCCGCGACGGTTTCAGGATTCTCCCACGGTACGGAGTTCCGGTTCGCGCCGCCAGCTGCGCAGCGCCTCGAGCACCGAGGCCGCATCCAGGCCCGCGGCTGCCAGGCACTCGCCCCTGGAGCCGTGCTCGATGAAATGGTCGGGCACGCCGAGGTTGAGCAGCGGCACCAGCACGCGATGCGCGGCCAGGCACTCGCCCACGGCGCTCCCCGCTCCACCCATCACGGCGTTGTCCTCGAGTGTGACGAGGCCGGAGTGGGTTTTCGCCATGGACAGGACCAGGTCCTCATCCAGCGGCTTGACGAAGCGCATGTTCACCACCGTGGCGTCCAGTTTCTCGGCTACCTGCTCGGCCACCGGCACCATGGCGCCGAAGGCCAGCAAAGCGATGCCTTTGCCGCGCCGGCGCACTTCGGCCTTGCCCAGCGGCAGCGCCTTCATCTCGGTCTCGATCGGCGCGCCCGGGCCGGTGCCGCGCGGATAGCGCACGGCGCTCGGGCCGTCGAGGGTCACGCCCGTGTACAGCATCTGGCGGCACTCGTTCTCGTCCGCCGGCGCCATCACCGTCATGTTGGGGATACAGCGCAGGAAGGAGAGGTCGTAGGCGCCATGGTGCGTGGGGCCGTCGTTGCCCACCAGGCCGCCGCGATCGAGCGCGAATACGACCGGCAGGTTCTGCAGCGCCACGTCGTGGATCAACTGGTCGTAACCCCGCTGCAGGAAGCTGGAGTAGATGGCCACCACCGGCCGCATGCCCTCGCAGGCCAGGCCGGCGCCGAGCGTGACCGCGTGCTGCTCGCAGATGCCGACGTCGAAATAGCGCTCCGGGAAGCGGCGCGAGTATTCCACCATGCCGGAACCCTCGCGCATGGCGGGGGTGATGCCGACCACCCTGGAGTCGGCCTCGGCCATGTCGCACAGCCAGTCGCCGAAGATCGCCGAATAGGTCTTGCCCTTGGACGGCGACTTATGGATCTCGCCTTTCTCCGGGTCGAAGGGTCCCGGGCCGTGCCACAGGATCGGGTCGGCCTCCGCCGGCGCGTAGCCCTTGCCCTTGCGCGTGACGACGTGCAGGAACTGGGGTCCCGGGAGGTCGCGCACGTTGCGCAGCGTCTTCAGCAGCACGTCGGTATCGTGCCCGTCGACCGGGCCGATGTAATTCAGGCCCAGCTCCTCGAACAGCGTCCCGGGCAGCACCATGCCCTTGACGTGTTCCTCGGAGCGGCGTGCCAGCTCCCACACGGTAGGCATGCGGCGGATCAGCTTCTTGCTGCCCTCGCGGATCTGCGAATACAGCTTGCCGGAGAGCACGCGCGCCAGGTAATGCGACATGGCGCCGACGTTCTCGGAGATCGACATGTCGTTGTCGTTGAGGATTACGAGCAGGTCCACGTCGAGGCTGCCGGCATGGCACAGCGCCTCATAGGCCATTCCCGCGGTGAGCGCGCCGTCGCCGATCACGGCCACCACGCGGCGACGCTCGCCCTTCTGCTTGGCGGCTATAGCCATGCCGAGCGCGGCGCTTACCGAAGTGCTCGAGTGGCCGACGCCGAAGGTGTCGTACTCGCTCTCGAAGCGGGTCGGGAAGGGCGCCAGGCCGCCGAGCTGGCGGATGGAGGCCAGGCGGTCGCGACGGCCGGTGAGGATCTTGTGCGGATAGGCCTGGTGCCCGACGTCCCACACCACGCGGTCGTGCGGCGTGTCGAAGACGTAGTGCAGCACCGTGGCCAGCTCGACGGTACCGAGGTTGGCGGCGAAATGCCCGCCCGTGCGCGCCATGGTCTCTACCAGGTAGCTGCGCAGCTCGTGCGTGACAGCCTCCAGCGCCTCCTCGGGCAGGG
>CAYPTW010000069.1:0-13485 GCA_964413755.1 uncultured Thioalkalivibrio sp.
TCCTTCGCGCCTGCGTCGCCGGCCTTTTCGCTCTTCCCCTCGGGCTCTTCGCCCGCGTCTGCGCCGTCTTCTTTGTCTTCCGCCTCGACCGCGACCACCGCGATGAGGTCGCCCTCGGACACGCGATCGCCCTTGCCGACCTTCAGCTCGACGATCTTGCCGGCATGCGTCGCCGGCACATCCATCGAGGCCTTGTCGGTCTCGAGCGTGACCAGGCCTTCGTCGACGGCGACGCTGTCGCCCTCGCCCACCAGCACCTCGATGATCTCGACGTCCTTGAAGTCGCCGATGTCAGGGACGCGGATTTCCTTGTTGCTGCTCATCACTCGTGCTCAGGCCAGCAGCCGGTCGGTGTCGGCCATCAGCTCGGCCAGGTAGCGCGTGAAGCGCACCGCGGCGGCGCCGTCGATGACGCGGTGGTCGTAGGACAGCGACAGCGGCAGCATCAGTTTCGGCACGAACTCGCCGTCCTGCCATACCGGCTGCATCTTGTGGCGCGACACGCCGAGGATCGCCACCTCGGGCGCGTTGATGATGGGCGTGAAGAAGGTGCCGCCGATGCTGCCGAGGCTGGAGACGGTGAAGTTGCCGCCCTGCATGTCGGCCGCGGCGAGCTTGCCGTCGCGCGCCTTCTCGGACAGCTCGCCGAGCTCGCGCGCCACCTGGAACAGGCTCTTCTTCTCCAGCTCCTTGATCACCGGCACCACCAGCCCGCCCGGCGTGTCCACCGCGAAGCCGACGTTGTAGTACTGCTTCATCACCAGCTGCTGGCCGTCGGCATGCAGCGAGGCGTTGAACTGCGGGAACTCCCTGAGCGCCTTCACGCAGGCGCGCAGGATGAAGGCCAGCGGCGTCAGCTTGGCGCCTTCCTTCTCGGCGTCGGCCTTGAGTTCCTTGCGCGCGCGCTCGGTCTCGGTGATGTCCGCCTCGTCGAACTGCGTGACGTGCGGCAGGTTGACCCACGAGGCATGCAGCCGCGGCCCAGAGATGCGCTGCACGCGCGACAGCGGCTTCAGCTCGGTCGGGCCGAACTTGGAGAAATCGACTTCGGGCACGGCGGGCAGCCCCGCGCCGCCGCCCGCGCCGGCGCCGCTCTGCAAAGCATTTTTGACCCAGGCCTTGACGTCGTCGTGGGTGATGCGGCCCTTGACCCCGCTGCCCTTGACCCGCGACAGGTCCACGCCCATTTCGCGCGCGAACTTGCGCACCGACGGACCGGCATGCACGTCGCTGCCGGCCTGCGGGCCCAGCTTGGGCGGCGCGTAGGCAGTGCGGCCGGACTGCCCGCTGCGCTCAGGCTGCTCGGCCCTGGCAGGCGCCTCGGTCTTAGCGGCCTGCTCCGGCTTGTCGGCCTGCTCGTCCTTGGCTGCCTTTGCGTCTTGCCCGGACTTCTCCGACTTCTCGGACTTGTCGGACTCTTCGCTCTTCTTGTCGTCGCCGCCCGAAGCTTCCGCGCCCTCCAGCACCACGATCACGTCGCCTTCCGACACGCGGTCGCCCTTGGCGACTTTCACCTCGGCGACCTTGCCCGCGGCAGGCGCCGGCACGTCCATGGACGCCTTGTCGGTCTCCAGCGTGATGAGCGGGTCCTCGGCGGCGACCGTGGCGCCCTGCTGCACGTGCACCTCGATGATTTCGACGCCTTCGAAATCGCCGATGTCGGGGACGCGTACCTCGTTGCGGCCGGCCATGCTCAGAGCTCCACCGGGTCGGGCTTGTCGGGATCGATGTCGTACGCCTTGATGGCTTTCTGCGCTGCCTTGGCGTCGATCGCCCCGTCCGCCGCCAGCGCCGCGAGCGCAGCCGCGGTGATGTAGCGCCGGTCGACCTCGAAGTGATTGCGCAGCGGCGCGCGCGCATCGCTGCGACCGTAGCCGTCGGTGCCCAGCGTCACGTAGCGGCCCGGCACCCATTCACGCACCTGGTCGGGGACTGCGGTCATGTAGTCGGTAGCGGCGATGAACGGCCCCTTGCGGCCGTCGAAGCACTGCTCGACGAAAGCCTGCTCCGGCTTCTTCGTCGGGTTGAGGCGATTGCGCCGCGTCACCGACAACGCCTCGCGGCGCAGCTCGTTGAAGCTGGTGACACTCCACACGTCCGCCTCCACGCCGTGCTCCTCACGCAGCATGTCGGCCGCCGCCAGCACTTCGCGCAGGATGGTGCCGGAGCCCATCAGCTGCACCCGCGGGCGCTTGTCGCCCTTGCCTGCCTTGCCCGCGCTGTGCAGCTCGTACATGCCCTTCAGGATGCCTTGCTGCGCATCCTTCGGCAGCGCCGGGTGGGCGTAGTTCTCGTTCATGCAGGTGATGTAATAGAACACCCGCTCGTTGCGCTGGAACATGCGCTCCAGCCCGTCGTGCACGATCACCGCCAGCTCGTAGGCGAAGGCGGGGTCGTAGGAGCGACAGTTCGGCACGGTGGAGGACAACAGGTGGCTGTGGCCGTCCTGGTGCTGCAGGCCCTCGCCCGCCAGCGTGGTGCGCCCGGCGGTGCCGCCGATGAGGAAGCCGCGCGCCTGCGAGTCGCCGGCCGCCCAGATGAAGTCGCCCACGCGCTGGAAGCCGAACATCGAGTAGAACAGGTAGAAGGGCACCATGTTCACGCCGTGGTTGGCGTAGGCGGTGCCGGCCGCGGTCCAGGCGCACAGCGAGCCGGCCTCGTTGATGCCCAGCTGCAGGATCTGGCCGCTCTTGTCTTCCTTGTAGTAGCTCAGCGTGTCGGCATCCTGCGGCGTGTACAGCTGGCCCTCGCGCGACCAGATGCCGAACTGGCGGAACATGCCTTCCATGCCGAAGGTGCGCGCCTCGTCCGGCACGATGGGGACGATGTGCTTGCCGATCTTCTTGTCGCGGCAAAGGGCCGTGAGCATGCGCACCATGGCCATGGTCGTGGAAATCTCGCGCTCGCCGGTGCCTTCCAGCTGGCCCTTGAAGATGTCATCACAGGGCGGGATTTCCAGCGGCGGCGCCTTGGCGATGCGCCGCGGCAGGTAGCCGCCGAGCGCCTCGCGTCGCGCCTTCAGGTACTCGATCTCCGGGCTGCCCTCGTCCGGCCGGCGGAACGGCACCTCGTCGATCTCCGCGTCCGAGATCGGGATGTCGAAGCGGTCACGGAAGGCCTTGAGGTCGTCCAGCCCGAGCTTCTTCTGCTGGTGCGCGATCATCTTGCCTTCGCCGGCCGCGCCCATGCCGTAGCCCTTCACCGTCTTGGCCAGGATCACCACCGGGCGGCCCTCGGTCTCCACCGCTTCCTTGTAGGCGGCGTAGACCTTGCCGCGGCTGTGACCGCCGCGGTTCAGGCCCCAGATCTCGGCGTCCGACATGTTGGCGACCATGGCCTTCAGCTCGGGGTACTTGCCGAAGAAGTGCTCGCGCACGTAGGCGCCGTCCTTGGACTTGAAGTTCTGGTAGTCGCCGTCGACGCACTCTTCCATGCGCTTGCGCAGCAGGCCCTTGTCGTCGCGCGCCAGCAGCGCGTCCCAGCCGTGGCCCCAGATGACCTTGATCACCTTCCAGCCGGCGCCCTGGAAGGTCGCCTCCAGCTCCTGGATGATCTTGCCGTTGCCGCGCACCGGGCCGTCGAGGCGCTGCAGGTTGCAGTTGATGACGAACACCAGGTTGTCGAGGCCTTCGCGCACCGGCAGGCCGATCTCGCCCATGGATTCGGGCTCGTCCATCTCGCCGTCGCCGAGGAAGGCCCACACCTTGCGGTCGGAGGGCTCCACCAGGCCGCGGTGCTCGAGGTACTTGATGAACTTGGCCTGGAAGATGGCCTGCATCGGGCCGAGGCCCATGGACACCGTGGGGAACTGCCAGTAGTCCGGCATCAGCCAGGGATGCGGATAGGACGACAGCCCGCCGCTGACTTCCTGGCGGAATTTCAACAG
Organism: uncultured Thioalkalivibrio sp.; assembly: GCA_964413755.1. Classification (GTDB taxonomy): domain Bacteria; phylum Pseudomonadota; class Gammaproteobacteria; order Steroidobacterales; family XN24; genus XN24. The sequence goes on from CAYPTW010000069.1 coordinate 3,887, forward strand.
GTCGTCTTTCTCCAGGCGCCCCTCGAGGAAGGAACGCGCATAGATGCCGGGCGCCGAGTGGCCCTGGATGAAAATCATGTCGCCACGGTTCTCTTCCGTGGCGCCGCGCCAGAAGTGCTGGAAGCCGACCTCGTACAGGGTCAGCGAAGAGGCATAGCTGGCGATATGGCCGCCGTATTCAGAAGATTCGCGATTGGCGTGCACCACCATGGCCATGGCGTTCCAGCGCAGCCACGCCTCGATGCGTTGCTCGATGGCGCGGTCGCCCGGGTAGGACGGCTCCCGCCCCGGCGAGATGGTGTTCAGGTACGCCGTGTTCGGGCTGAACGGCAGGTAGTGCCCGGCGCGACGCACGTGGTCGATCATGCGCTCCACCAGCCAGTGGGCGCGCTCGCCGCCGTGGACCCGCAGCACGGAGTCGATGGAATCCAGCCATTCCCGGGTCTCGTCCGGGTCCCGGTCCTGGAAGTTGGGATCGTGGGACATGTTCGCGGGCTCCCTCAAGGCGGGAGCGACCGGTGCCTCCAAGGGTCGCTCGGGTGAATAATCGCGGTCTTGCTGCTACGATGACGCCCCGCAAAAAACAGGGCCGGGACGCGTCGAGACCGTCGTTTTTTTGTCGTTTCGGTATCTTCCTGTGTCGCCCCGATGAGGTCAAGGATCACCCATGTCGAGCCTGTTGCCGGAAGGCGCCCTGCCACGCATCGTCAAGCGGCGTGACCCGCGCACGCTGCCGCACCTGGATCACCTGCTGGTCGTGTTGCCGGCTGCCCCCTCGCGCAGCACCTGGGACGCGGTGCCCGGCGGCGAAGCACTCGCCGCGGCGGCGCGGCGCCGCAAGCAGACCAAGGCCGGCTCGGTCTTCACCCTGCACCTCGACACGCCCTGCCCGGTCACCGTGGCGATGGCCGACCCGAAGGGCACTGCGTTCGGCTGGCTGACGCTGGCACGCAAGGCGGCCGCCGAAATCCACAAGCACCGTCCCGCCAAGGCCGGCATCTGCACGGCCGGCGCCGACGCGGCCGTCGCCGTGGCCTGGCTGGAGGCGGGGCTTTCCGCCCTGCTCGCGGCCGCCGGCGAAATGCCGCGCTTCCGCAGCAAGGACGAGCCGGCCGCGTCGCGCCTGTCCAGCATCACCGTGCTCGATGAGGCGCCCGGGCTCGACTTCGGCCGCATCCGCGCCGAGGCGGAGGGCAACCACCTGGCGCGCTGGCTGGCCGCGCTGCCGCCCAACATGCTGCACGCCGGCGCCTACCGGGGCCTGCTCGAGGAGCTCGCCGATGCCGAGGGCTGGGAGATGAGTTTCCTCGGCGAAAAGGACCTGGCGAAGCTCGGCGCCGGCGCCTTCCTCGCGGTGGCGCAGGGCAATGCGCATCGCGACGCCGGCATCGTGCGCCTGCGCTACCGGCCGCGCAGCAAGTCCGACGCCACTCAACCCCTGGCGCTGGTCGGCAAGGGCATCTGCTTCGACACCGGCGGCACCAACCTGAAGCCGTTCCGCAGCATGCTCGACATGCAGGAAGACATGCAGGGCAGCTCCGTGGCGCTGGGCACGCTGCTCGCGCTCAGCCGCGTCGGCTACGCACAGCCGGTGGACTGCTGGCTGGCCATCACCGAGAACCGCATCGGCCCCACGGCCTACACCTCGCGCGACGTGGTGACCGCGGCCAACGGCGTCACCATCGAAGTGATCCACACCGACGCCGAGGGCCGCATGGTCCTCGCCGACACGCTCGCGCTGGCGGCGCGCGAGAAGCCCGCGTTGCTCATCGATTACGCCACCCTCACCGGCGCCTGCGTTGCCGCCCTCACGCATCGCTACAGCGGCGTATTCGGCAACCGCCCTGCGGTGCTCGAGCAGGCCGTGACGGCCGGGCGCGCCTGCGGCGAGCGCGTCTGGTCCTTCCCGCTGGACGAGGATTTCGACGAGCCGCTGGAGAGCCGCGTGGCGGACGTGCTGCAGTGCTCGCTGGACAACGACGGCGACCATATCCTGGCGTCGCGCTTCCTGCAGCGCTTCATCCCGGACGACCTGCCGTGGCTGCACGTCGACCTGGCCGCCGGTCACAGCAAGGGCGGCCTGGCCCACGTGCCGACGCCGCAAACGGGCTTCGGCGTGCGCCTGACGCTCGCCATGCTGCTCGACCACGGACTGGTGGCCGCGGCCGGAGACCAGAACGCATGAAACTGACGCTGCGCCGTCCCGACGACTGGCACCTGCACCTGCGCGACGGCGAGATGCTCGCCGCCGTACTGCCGCATACTGCGGCCCGCTTCGCCCGCGCCATCGTGATGCCGAACCTGGCGCCGCCGGTGACCACCACGGCCGCCGCGCTCGCCTACCGCGAGCGGATCCTCGCGGCCCTGCCTGCGGGCAGCGACTTCACGCCGCTCATGACGTTGTATCTGACCGACAACACGCCGGCGGAGGAAATCCGCCGCGCCGCCGCCAGCGGCGCCGTGTTCGGGGTGAAGCTGTACCCGGCCGGGGCGACCACCAACTCCGATTCAGGCGTGACCGATTTGCGGCACTGCGATGCCGCCCTGGCCGCAATGGAAGAGGTGGGCATGGTGTTGCAGGTGCACGGCGAGGTCACCGAGCCCGGCATCGACGTGTTCGATCGCGAGCGCGTGTTCATCGAGCGCGTGCTGGCGCCGGCGGTGGAGCGCTTCCCCGGGCTCAAGGTGGTGTTCGAGCACGTCACCACGGCCGACGCGGTCGAGTTCGTGCGCGGTGCGCGCGAGGGTGTCGCCGCCACCGTGACGCCGCAGCACATGCTGCTCAACCGCAACGCGCTGTTCGCCGGCGGCTTGCGGCCGCACAATTACTGCCTGCCGGTGCTCAAGGCCGAGCGCCACCGCGAGGCCGTGTGCGCGGCGGCGACCAGCGGCAGCGCGCGCTTCTTCCTCGGCACCGACAGCGCGCCGCATACGCGCGGCAGCAAGGAATCTTCCTGCGGCTGCGCCGGCATCTACTCCGCCCCGGTCGGCATCGAGATCTATGCCGAGGCTTTCGACCAGGCGGGCGCGCTGGACCGGCTCGAGGCCTTCGCCAGCGAGCACGGCGCGCGCTTCTACGGCCTGCCGTTGAACGACACCAGGATCACGCTGGAGCGCTGCGAGTGGACGCCGCCCGCAGAGTACGCCGTGGGCGCGGACACCCTGGTGCCCTTCCGCGCCGGCGAGACCGTGCGCTGGCAGCTGGTGGCCGCGTGAGCGCCACGCCGCCGGGCACCGAGAGCAATGTCAGCGGCCTCATGGCGCGCCGCTTCCGCGGCTTCCTGCCGGTGGTGGTCGACGTCGAGACCGGCGGGTTCAACCCGCGCACCGACGCCCTGCTGGAAATCGCCGCAGTATTGATCGAGCCGGACGCCGAAGGCAGCTTCGCCCCGGGCGAGAGCTGGCGCTACCACGTCCAGCCCTTCGAGGGCGCGAACATGGAAGCCGCTTCGCTGGAAGTCAACGGCATCGATCCCTGGCACCCGCTGCGCCCGGCCCTGCCCGAGCGCGACGCCCTGCAGCGCGTGTTCCGGGAAGTGCGCGCCGCGGTGCGCCGCCACGACTGCACGCGCGCCATCCTGGTCGGGCACAACGCCTTCTTCGACCTCAACTTCCTCAACGCCGCGGTCGAGCGCTGCGGCATCAAGCGCAACCCTTTCCATCCCTTCTCCAGCTTCGACACCGCCACCCTGGGCGGCGTCGCCTACGGCCAGACGGTGCTGTCGCGCATCGTCGAGGCCGCCGGCCTGAAATGGGACAGCAGCGCGGCGCACTCCGCCGGCTACGACGCGCGCATCACCGCCGAGGTGTTCTGCCGCATCGTCAACCAGTTCCAGTCGATCTACGAAGCGCGCCAGTAAACACGTGCCAATGAAAAAGGGGACGCCGCGTACTGCGACGTCCCCTTGTGTTTGCGCCGGTCTTGCGCCGATCCGGCTCAGGCCTTCGCGGCGGCCTCGTCCAGCAGCTTCTTCAGCTCGCCGGAGTGGTACATCTCCACCACGATGTCGCAGCCGCCGATCAGCTCGCCGTTGACGTAGAGCTGGGGATAGGTCGGCCAGTTGGAATAGGCCTTCAGCCCCTCGCGCACCTCCGGGTCCTCGAAGATGTTGAAGTGGCTGAAGTCCGTGCCGCAGGCACGCAGCGCGGCCACGGCCTGGGCCGAGAAACCGCACTGGGGAAAGTCGGGGCTGCCCTTCATGAACAGCAGCACCGGGTGCGACTCAAGAGTCTGCTTGATCCGCTCGTTGATGGCTTCCATCGACAGGAGTCTCCTCGGTTGATTCTTTGTGTTCAGTCCAGGTTCGACGCGACGAAGTCCCAGTTGACCAGGTTCCAGAAGGCCTCCAGGTACTTCGGCCGCGCGTTGCGGTAATCGATGTAGTAGGCGTGCTCCCAGACGTCGCAGGTCATGAGCGGCTTGCTGTCGCCCGTGAGCGGCGTCTCGGCATTGCCGGTCTGCACGATGGCCAGCGACCCGTCGGGCTTCTTCACCAGCCAGGCCCAGCCGGAACCGAACAGGGTCACGGCCTTGTCGGAGAACTGCTCCTTGAACTTGTCGAAGGAACCGAACGCGTCGTCGATCGCCTTGGCGAGCTTGCCGCTGGGCGCGCCGCCGCCGTTCGGCGACAGGCAGTGCCAGTAGAAGGTGTGGTTCCACACCTGCGCGGCGTTATTGAACACGCCGCCGGAGCTGCCGCGCACGATGTCTTCCAGCGAGGCGTCGGCCCACTCGGTGTCCTTGATGAGGCCGTTGAGCTTCTCCACGTAGGTGTTGTGGTGCTTGCCGTAGTGGTACTCGAGCGTCTCCCGGGAGATGTGGGGCTCCAGGGCGTTCTTCGCATAGGGAAGGTCGGGCAGGGTGTGCGCCATTGCGTACTCCTCGAAACTGTCGTCGCTGTATGAATGAAGGGGTTCGACCCCCATAGGTATAAGCCGAAGTATATCAGACGCTCCCGCCGGCCCGCCGCGCCGCAGCCTGCACCGGACGGGGCCGGTATACTCGCGCTGCCGCTACGGAGGATCACGCATGTCGCCCGCCCCGCTGCCCCAGGACCTGCCCGATGTCGTCCGCCGCGCCGTTGCCGAGGACCTCGGCCCCGGCGACGTCACGGCCGACCTGGTGCCGGCCGCGACGGTGGCGGACGCCACCGTGGTCACCCGCGAGGACGCCGTGCTTTGCGGCAGCGCCTGGTTCGACGAAGTGTTCGCGCAGCTCGATGCGGCGGTTTCGGTTCAGTGGCAGGCAGCGGACGGCGATTTCGTGACCGCCGGGAGCGAGCTGTGCCGCCTCTCCGGCCCGGCGCGCGCGTTGCTCAGCGGCGAACGCACGGCGCTCAATTTCCTGCAGACGCTGTCCGGCACCGCCACGCTGGCGCGGCGCTATGCCGAGGCGGTGGCCGGCACCGGCTGCCGCGTGCTGGATACGCGCAAGACCCTGCCCGGGCTGCGCGCGGCGCAGAAGTATGCCGTGGCCTGCGGCGGCGCCAGCAACCACCGTCGCGGCCTGTACGACGCCGTGCTGATCAAGGAAAACCACATCATCGCGGCCGGCGGGCTGCTCGCGGCCCTGCAGGCGGCGCGCACCACCCACCCCGGGCTGGTGATCGAGATCGAGGTGGAGTCCCTCGCCGAGCTGGAACAGGCGCTCGCCGGCGCCCCGGACATCGTGCTGCTGGACAACTTCGACCTGGAGGCCCTGCGCGCGGCCGTGGCCAGCGTGCGTGCGCGCCCGGATTGCGCCACCCGGCTCGAGGCTTCCGGCAACGTCTCCCTGGACACCGTGGGGGCCATTGCGGCCACGGGCGTCGATTTCGTCTCGGCCGGGGAACTGACGAAAAACGTGCGCGCCACCGACCTTTCGATGCGCTTCAGCCTGCGTCGCTGAACACTCGCCCTGCGCGCCTGTTGCAGTGCAATAAGCACGCCTGCAGGCGAGGTCCGGCCGCATAGCACCCAGCCATTACGAGGCAAGGCCTCGTGCAGCGCGTCAACGGCTGCCAGGACTGCTTTTTGCAGCGCAAAACGGGAATCCCAACGAGTGTTTGAAGCGAAGACGTAGTTGCTTGCAGGGCCGTATTTCCGTGGGTTATAAGCGGATGATGCGGCGCGGCAAATACGGCGCGACAGCGCGCTGCGCGCAACCCCGAACAGGGCGGAGGACACCATGACCGTACTCACCACCATTCTGCTCACTCTCGTCGTCATTGGCGTGCTCGCCTACCGGCGCAGCAGCCTGCCCGTGTGGACCGGCGCGCTCGCCGTCCTGTTGCTGGCGGTACAGCTGGCCGGCGCAGGCCTCTCGCCGGTCCCGTGGGTCGTGTTCGCGCTGGTCGCGGGGCTGCTTAACCTCAAGCCGCTGCGCCGCACCGTGCTGAGCCGCCCGCTGCTGAAGTGGTTCAAGTCCGTGCTGCCGCCGATGTCGCAGACGGAGAAGGACGCCATCGACGCCGGCACCGTGTGGTGGGATGCCGAGCTCTTCACCGGCCGCCCGAACTGGACCTCGCTGTTGCGCACGCCGCGTCCCGAGCTGAGCGAAGAGGAACAGGCCTACCTGGACGGGCCGGTGGAAGAGCTGTGCCGCATGCTCGACGACTGGAAGATCAACCGCGAGCTGGATGACCTGCCGCCCGAGGTGTGGGACTTCCTCGGCAAGCACCGCTTCTTCGCCATGATCATCCCGAAGGAATTCGGCGGGCTCGATTTCTCCGCGCGGGCCCAGTCCGAGATCGTGATGAAGATCGCCAGCCGCAGCGTCGCCGCCGCCGTCACGGTGATGGTGCCGAACTCGCTCGGCCCCGGCGAGCTGCTGATGCATTACGGCACGCCCGAGCAGAAGCAGCACTTCCTCCCGCGCCTGGCCAAGGGCCTGGAGATTCCGGCCTTCGCGCTCACCGGCCCCTGGGCCGGCTCCGACGCCGGCTCGATGCCGGACGACGGCATCCTGTGCAAGGGCGAGTACAAGGGCAAGGAAGTGCTCGGCTTCCGCGTCAACTGGTCGAAGCGCTACATCACGCTCGGCCCCATCGCCACTATTCTCGGCCTGGCCTTCAAGGCCCGTGACCCGGACGGCCTGCTTGGCGGCAAGAAGGAGCTCGGCATCACCTGCGCCCTGATCCCGACCGACACCCCCGGGGTGGAGATCGGCCGGCGCCACAACCCGGCCGGCGCGTTCCAGAACGGGCCGAACTACGGCACGGACGTGTTCGTGCCGATGGAATGGGTCATCGGCGGGCAGGCCCAGGTGGGCAACGGCTGGAAGATGCTCATGGACTGCCTCTCCGTGGGCCGCGCCATCTCGCTCCCGGCGCTCGGCACGGCCGGCAGCAAGATGGCGGCGCGCATGACCGGCGCCTACGCGCGGGTGCGGCGCCAGTTCAAGATCCCGATCGGCCGCTTCGAGGGCATCGAGGAGCCGCTGGCGCGCATCGCCGGCGTCACCTACCGCATGGACGCCGCGCGCGTCCTCACGGCCACCGCCCTCGCCCTCGGCGGCAAGCCTTCGGTCCTCTCGGCCATCCTCAAGTACAACAACACCGAGGGCATGCGCCAGGCGATCAATGACGCCATGGACGTGCATGCCGGCCGCGCGGTGTGCCTGGGCCCGAAGAACTATCTCGCCCAGACCTACCAGACGGTGCCGGTAGCGATCACCGTGGAAGGGGCCAACATCCTGACGCGCAGCATGATCATCTTCGGCCAGGGCGCCATCCGCTGCCATCCCTACGTGCTGAAGGAGATGCTGGCGGCCGCCGACCCGGACGAGAGCGCCGGCCTGCAGGCCTTCGACGAGGCCTTCTTCGGCCACGCCGGGTTCACCATCAGCAACCTGGTGCGCTCCTTCGTGCTGGCGATCACCGGCGCGCGCTTCGTCAAGGCGCCGGACCTCGGCCCCACCGCGATGTACGCGCGCAAGCTGACCCGCATGAGCGCTTCTTTCGCGCTCCTCGCCGACGTCGCCATGCTCACCCTGGGCGGCGACCTGAAGCGGCGCGAGAAGCTGTCCGGCCGCTTCGCCGACATCCTCAGCCACCTGTACATGGCCTCGGCCGTGCTGAAGCGCTTCGAGGACGACGGCCGCCCGGCCGCCGACCTGCCGATCGTGCGCTGGGCGCTGGACGATTCGCTGGCCATCATCGAGGAGCGCCTCGACGGCATCCTGCGCAACTTCCCGGTGAAGGGCGTCGGCGGCTTCCTGCGGCCCTTCGTCCTGCCGCTGGGGCGGCGCTGCCGCCCGGCCTCCGACCGGCTCGGGCACGAGGTGGCGAAGCTCATGCTCAGCCCCTCGGAGACCCGCGACCGGCTCACCGCCGGCATGTTCTTCGAGCGCAGCGAGGACGACCCGGTGGGCCTGATGGAGCTGGCGCTGGAGAAGGTCATCGCCTTCGAACCCATCGAGCGCAAGCTCGGCACGGTGGTGAACACCAGCAACATGGAGAAGGTGCTGGCCAAGGGGCTGGCGGACGGCGTGATCAACGAGCTCGAGGCCGAGACGGTGCGCGAGGCCATGGCCATCACCACCGAGGCCATCGCCGTCGACGACTTCCCGGGGCGCAGCCGCAAGGCCGGGCAGCAGGCGGCCTGACGGCCGCCGGGACGGGAATGCCGGGGCAGGCGTGCCGGTCTAGCTGACCGGCATGCCCACCAGCCACACGTGGCCGCCGCGGATGAGGATCATCCAGGCGGCCACGCCGATCAGCACCGCCACCAGGTCGAACACCGGTCCGTTGGGGCCGGCCGACGGTTGCCACGGGCGGCGCCACGCCGCGATCGTCACCACCAGCGCCCAGGCGAGAATGCTGCCGAACAGCACCAGGTCGGCGACGCGCCCGTTCGCCATCAGGTGCACCACGGCCCACAGAATGGTCGCCAGCAGCATGGGATGGCGCAGGCCGTCGCGGATCTTGCCCGGCAGGTAGGCCGCGACGAAGACCACCAGCACCGGCGCCATGGCCAGCGTCGCCACCATGCGCGTCCACGGCGGCGACTGCCACAGCACGGGGCTGGTCCAGCGCGCGGCGTCGTAGCCGAGCACGATGAGCACGAAGCCCGCCAGCGCCGGCAGGGAATAGACGGCCTTCCATCCCCACGGCCCGAGCCGGGCGATCATGTTCTCGCGCATGCCGGGCGCGACGACGCGGATGAGGTGGCCGCCGAGGAACAGCAACAGGCCGATGATGAGCAACGTCATGACGCGGACTCCGCCGGAAAACAGGCCGCGAGTTTAGCAGCCGCCCCGCGTCAGCGGGCGTTACGCACGGCGTACTCGGGGTCCATGATGCGACGCGGCTCGCCCACCCCGTAGCCCTGGGCGTAGTCCACGCCCATGCCGCGGAGCATGGTGATGAGTTCCTTGTTCTCGACGAACTCGGCGATGGTCTTCTTGCCCGTGAGGTGCCCGATCTCGTTGATCGAGCGCACCATCTCGCGATCGATCGGATCGTGCAGGATCTCTTTCACGAAGCTGCCGTCGATCTTGAGGAAGTCCACCGGGAAGTGCTTCAGGTAGCCGAAGGAGGACAGGCCGGTGCCGAAGTCGTCCAGGGCGAACTTGCAGCCCAGTTCCTTGAGCGAGTTGATGACGCGGTTGGCCTGCGAAT
>CAYPTW010000070.1:0-12900 GCA_964413755.1 uncultured Thioalkalivibrio sp.
TGCGCCTCGTCCACGGCGAACAGGGCGATCTCGATGCCGTCCAGCCGCGCGAGGAAGCTGTCGCTCATCAGCGTCTCGGGCGCGACGTAGAGCAGGTCGAGCTCGCCCGCATGCAGCCGGGCAAGCACCCGGCGCGCCGCGGCGGCTTCCAGCGAGGAGTTGTAGTAGTCCGCCGCCACGCCGTTCGCCAGCAGGGCGTCGACCTGGTCCTTCATCAGCGAGATCAGCGGCGAGACCACGATGGCGGTGCCGGGCCGGTGCAGGGCCGGCACCTGGTAGCACAGCGACTTGCCGCCGCCCGTCGGCATGAGGACGAAGGCGTCGCGCCCGGCCACCAGTCCGGAAACGATTTCGCGTTGCTGGGGGCGGAAGGAGGCGAAGCCGAAGACCGTGGCGAGGGTCTGGCCTACGGGGTCGGCGGGAGTGGTCTCGGGCATCGGGCTCGCGGCGGCACTGGCGAATGGCCCTAGATCATACCGGCTCGGCTACTCCGGGATGCGGTGGCGCAGCTGCTGCCGCTGCAGCTTGGTGAGCAGGCGCTGCAGGCGCTCGCGGGTGCGCGCGTCGGTGCCGAGGAAGCGGGCGCCGGCCTCGATCTCTCCGGTGAGGGGCGAGACTCGCGCGTGCGCCAGTTCGATGCTGCACTCGAGCTGGTGTTCTCCCAGCACGCTCACGCTGCAGCCGTCGACAATGCGACCCGGCGTGAGCCCGGGGTCGCGCGGGAAAATGCCTTTCAGTCCGCCGGCGGACACGTCCAGGAGGCGGCCGCGCAGGCCGCCGGCTTCCGGGCCGAGGGTGACGACGGAATAATCACGCAGATGACCGGCGCGCAGCCGGAAATGGCGCCGCCGCTGGTGATAGCGCACCGAGGCCGGGAGGCGCGCGAGGTACGCCGGCAGGTGCTCGCGCGACTGGATCTCTATTACCCGGGTGGGGAAGTCGACCTGCACGCCTTTCAGCTTGCCGTGCACGTGCATGACGCTGCCCGGCCCGACCATGGCGTGGCCTTCGTCCGGGTTGAGCGCATCCAGCAGGATTTCTCCGGCGGTGGAATCTACGCGCAGCAGGGCGCTGGTGAACAGCCCGCGCACGCCCGGCAGGGCGACGTTGACGAGCAGCGGCGGGAAAGTGATGGCGCTGAGGATCCCGAAGATGCGGGCCGGCTCGAGCACGGTTTCGGCGCTCGCGGCATGCGCGCCTTGCGGCGGAGGGTGCAGCAGTTGTTCGGTGGAGGCCATGGCGGGCGAACCCGCGTTCAGGCCTGCGCGAGGGACCGGGACCCTCCCGTCGCGCGGGTATCGCCGTGGGCGTCGTAGAGCGAGAGGCTGACATCGTCCCCGCGCAGCAGCGCCAGGGCCTTTTCCGTGGCGCCGCGGCTGGCTGCCACGACACCGCCGTTGATCTGGTTGAGCTGGCGACAGCGGGCGAAGGTCGCCTCGAGCCGCTCGCGCAGCGCCGGCGCGGCGGAAGGCAGCTCAGTGAGTGCCGCGGCAATCTGCTGCAGTTCGAGCAAGTGCCCGCGCTTGCGCTCGGCGACGGCGAGCAGCACCTCGGGATCGCGGTCGAGCAGCGCCTGCTGTTCCTCCAGCAGCGTCGACTCGAGGGCGTCAAACACCTCGGCGCAGCGCTCCAGGGGAGGGGCGCCGCGCGCTGCGTCACCGACGAGTCTGAGAGTCTCAGTCATGGCTGTCTCCGTGCTGCTGCGCTTGCTAGCTGTCCTGTTCGAAGCGCATCAGTGCCTTGGCGATGGCCGCCGCGTCCGCCTGGTAACGGCCGGACTCGATGGCATCCCGCACCTGGCGAACCTTGGCCTCGTCCACGGGCGCGCCCTTGGACGCCTCCGCCGACAGGTTGGCGATCTTGCGTCCGGCCTCCGTCAGGGTCACTTTCTCCTCCACGGATGCGCGGGCGCTACCGCCCTCGCCCTGGGCCGATCCGGCCGGCTTCTGCGCGGGTGCATTGCCCTGGACCGGCCCCTTCGGGCGCGGCTCCATCGGCAGCAAGCTTTTTATCCCGTTACTCATTGCTATGGTCCCGAAATCGTTGGAAACGCCTCCACGATCCGGTTATCGGCGGCCTCGCCGCGAACTTTAGCGCCGAATTTCATCAATCTGTAACCCGCCGCGCGGCCGCGCCCAGGAGGACGACGCCCTCGCCGCCCACGGTGCCCTCGACCACGCGGCGCGTGGCCAGGTTGCGCACCCGTACCCGTTCCCCAAGCGCTCCGGCCGCCAGGGCTTCGCCTTCCACCTGTACCGAGATCGTGCCGGCGCTTGCCTGCAGCGTGACCCGCTCGCCGCGGCGCACCAGCGCCGGGGCCTCGGCATGGCTCGGCAGCAGCACCGCGCGGGCCTGCACTGCGCGTCGCAGCGACTGGCCGACCAGTTCCGCCGGGTCCGTCAGGTAGCCGCCGGGCAGCGTGGCCAGGTCGCGCGGCTCCAGCGCCAGGTCCGAGTCGGACAGCGTCGCGCCGCGGGGGCGCGCCACCGCCATGACGACGACCGGCCGGTGCACCGCGATGCGCGCGGGCACGAACAGCGACCAGGCCGGTGCGGCGCAACGCACGCCGACGGCGACGGCGCCGAGAGCCCGTGCGCCCGGCGGCAGTTCCGTCTCCAGCGGCAGCGAACATGCCGGCAGGCGCAGGCGTCCGTCCAGCCGCCCGGTGGTGATCCGCACCGAGGCCTGTTCGTCGCCGCCCCAGGCTGCCTCTGCCTCTGCGCGCAACCGCTCGGTGGCGGCCGCGGCGATGGACTCCAGCGACTGCACCGCCTGTGTGGCCGCCGCGGCCGGGGCGATCGCCCAGGTCGAGAGGAGCAGTGCTGCTATGAGTGCCCCTATAAAGATGTGTATCCGCATCGTCTCTACGTCCGTGCCGACGCTCGCGCGTCCATGCGGAGACCAATGCAAGGTCTGTACCAATCCTTGACCGGCGGCATGCGCGGCGCCGGCGGGGCCCGTGCGGCAAGGGTTTGCCGGTTTTGCGGCAAGCGGCGGCCGGGCGCACGGCCGCCGGCGCCACGCATCCGGCGTCAAAAAACCGTCGGTGTTGCCGGTTCTGACGGCCCGATGCCCGTGATTGCTCACTTTTTCGCCGGTTGGCACGCCGTTTGCAACTGTCCCTGCGAGCCCGTCCGTCGGCGGGCAGGGAGTGAGGACAGCGAGCATGAGTTCAATCACAGACCGTGCACTCGGCATCCATCCGCAGGCACTCGAGGTGGCCTCGCGGCGCCTCGAGCTGTTGGCGTCGAATATCGCCAACGCGGATACGCCGAACTACAAGGCCCGTGACATCGATTTCCGCGCTGCACTCAGCCAGGCGGCCGAGGAGCAGGGCGCGGCCCGGCTCGCGGTCACCAAGCCCGGCCACATTCCCCTGGCTTCCGGCGCCGGCAGCATGGTGGAGGCGCAATACCGCGTACCGAACCACGCCGCGCTGGACGGCAACACCGTCGACAGCCAGATGGAGCACGCGGCCTTCGCCGAGAACGCGGTGCGCTACCAGGCGTCGCTCGATTTCATCAACAGCCGGCTGAGCGGGCTGCGCAAGGCACTCAAGGGAGAGTAAACCATGGACCTGAGCAAGATCTTCGAGATCTCCGGCTCGGCGCTGAGCGCGCAATCCACGCGCCTCAACACCATCGCGAGCAATCTCGCCAACGCTGACGCCGCCACGAGCGACCCCGAAAGCGTGTATCGCGCGCGCCATCCGGTGTTCGCCACGGTGCTGGAGCAGGCCGCATCCGCCGGGGGCGGGCAGAACCAGCCGGGCGCCGGCGTACGCGTCGCCGGCATCGTGGAGAGCCAGGCGCCGCCGATCGCGCGTTACGAGCCGGGCCATCCGCTGGCCGACGAGCAGGGCTACATCTACCTCCCCGCGATCAACACCGTGGAGCAGATGGCCGACATGATTTCCGCCTCGCGCAGCTATTCCAGCAGCGTCGAGGTTCTCTCAACCACGAAGGAACTGATGCTGCGCACGCTGCAGCTCGGTCGGGGCTGAACATGGCAGGAATAGACGCAACCACCCTTGAGCAGGCCGGCCTGGCGCGCAAGCCGAGCACCGAGTCGCGCGCCAACGACGCGCTCGGCCAGGAGGAGTTCCTCAAGCTGATGATCACGCAGCTGAGCAACCAGGACCCCTTCAAGCCGCTGGAAAGCGGCGAGTTTCTCGGCCAGCTGGCGCAGTTCGGCACGGTGTCCGGCATCCAGGACCTGCAGACCTCCTTCCAGGGGCTGTCCGGTTCCATGCAGTCGAACCAGGCGCTGCAGGCCGCCGGCCTGGTGGGGCGCTCGGTGTACGTGCCGGCGCAGGAAGCCTGGCTGCCGCCCGAGGGTTCCGTCTCGGGCGCCGTGCAGAACCCGGACCGTGCCGCAGACGTCACGGTCGGCATCTACGACTTCGCCGGCCGCCTCGTGGCCACGGTGCCCGCCGAGGGACAGGGCGATCGCGCCGCGTTCAGCTGGGACGGCACCAACCTCGCCGGTGAGCAGGTGCCGCCGGGCTTCTACGAAATCCGCGCCGTCGGGCAGATGTCCGGCGAGTCCGTGGCGCTCGATGCCCTCGTCCGCGGCGAGGTCGAGAGCGTCAGCATTGATCGATATTCAGGGGCCTTGTCGCTGACCGTGACCGGGCTGGGCGTAGTGGACCTCGACAAGGTCCGCCAGATCGGCTAGCAGGCCGCCAACAGGAGAACAGGAATATGCCTTTTAGAACCGCCTTGAGCGGCTTGAACGCCGCCTCTTCAGACCTTCGCATCACGGGCAACAACGTGGCGAATGCCGCGACCGTGGGCTTCAAGCAGTCCCGCGCCGAGTTCGCGGACGTGTTCGCGCTGTCCTACAGCGGCATTTCGCAGAACGCCGTCGGCGCCGGCGTGCGCATTTCCGCCGTCACCCAGCAGTTCAACCAGGGTAACGTCGACTTCACCGGCAACAACCTCGACCTGGCGCTGAACGGCCAGGGCTTCTTCGTGCTCAGCGACGCCGGCAGCCAGGTGTACAGCCGCGCGGGCGCCTTCCAGGTCGATCGCGACGGCTTCGTGGTGAACTCTTCCGGCCAGCGCCTGCAGTCCTACCCGCCGTCGAACCCGGAAGGCACTGCCTTCAGCACCGGCATGCTGGGCGACCTGCGCCTGGACGCCTCCGAGGCACCGCCGCAGGCCACTTCGCTGGTCGGCGCCACGCTCAACCTGAGCTCCGAGGCGGAAGACCTTTCCGCGCTGCCCTTCGACCCGACCGACCCGAACACCTTTACCTACACCACTTCGCTGACGACCTTCGATTCGCTCGGCCAGGCGCACACCGGGACCATGTACTTCCGCAACGTGGGCGCACTGCAGTGGGAAGCCCACTTCGCCATCGACGGCAACGTGGTCGGTGGTGCCCAGCCGTTGACCTTCAACTCGGACGGCACGCTGTCCTCGCCGCTGTCGGCGGTGAGCTTCGGCGCCTACGATCCGGGCACGGGCGCCGACTTGATGGACGTCGAGATCGACTTCAGCGAAGCGACCCAGTTCGGCAGCACCAACAGCGTCAGCGCACTGCGCCAGGACGGCTTCTCCACCGGGCGCCTGTCGAGCATCGACATCGACCCGAACGGCATCGTGCTGGCGCGCTTCACCAACGGCCAGTCGCGTGCGCTCGGCCAGGTGGCGCTGGCGAACTTCCCCAACCCGCAGGGCCTGCAGCAGCTGGGCAACAACGCCTGGGCCGATACCTTCGGCGCCGGTGAGGTGGTGCTCGGCGCAGCCGGCAGCGGCAACTTCGGCGCCATCCAGTCGGGCGGCCTCGAGGCCTCCAACGTGGACCTCTCGGCGCAGCTGGTGAACCTGATCACGGCGCAGCGCAACTTCCAGGCGAACGCGCAGGTGATCAGCACCGCCGACACCATCACCCAGACCATCATCAACCTCCGCTAGGCAGGGACAGATAAATGGACCGGATGATCTACCTGGCAATGACCGGCGCGCGCGAGACCATGCTCGCGCAGGCCGGCGTCAGCCATAACCTCGCCAACGCCAGCACGACCGGCTTCAAGGCCAGCCTGGCACATGTGCAGACCCTCGATGTCGAGGGCCCGGGCCAGCCCGCCCGCGCCTACGCCATGGGCCTGGACCGCCTTGCCGACCTCACGCCGGGCGCGTTGCAGACCACCGGCCGGGCGCTGGACGTGGCTGTCGAGGGCGAGGGGTGGATCGCGGTCCAGGCGCCGGACGGCGGCGAGGCTTACACCCGTGCCGGCGACCTGCGTGTCGACTCGCTCGGCCGCCTCACCAACGGCGCCGGTCACCCGGTGATGGGCGAGGGCGGCCCGATCGCGCTGCCGCCTTTCGAACAGCTCGAGATCGGCGCCGACGGCACCGTGACCATCCAGCCCATCGGCCAGCCGGCCAATGCGTTGGCACAGGTGGAGCGCATCCGCCTGGTGAACCCCGACCCGGCAACGCTGCAGCGCGGCGAGGACGGCCTGATCCGCGTCCAGCCGGGCATGGCATCGCCGCCGGCGGAGGCGGGCGTCAGGCTGCGCACCGGCGCGCTGGAGAACAGCAACGTGAACACGGTGGCGGCGCTGGTGGACATGATCCAGCTGGCGCGCCAGTTCGAGGTGCAGGTGAAGATGATGAACGCCGCCGAGGAGGCCGACCAGGCCTCGGCCCAATTGCTGCGGATGAGCTGACGCTCCGCCGGACACTGAAGGAGATATGAAATGAACCAGGCCCTGTGGATCGCCAAGACCGGACTCGACGCGCAGCAGACGCGCATGTCGGTGATTTCCAACAACCTCGCCAACGTCAACACCACCGGCTTCAAGAAAGGCCGCGCCGTGTTCGAGGACCTCATCTACCAGAACGTACGCCAGGCAGGCGCGCAGTCCTCGCAGGACACGCAGCTGCCCTCCGGCCTGATGCTCGGTACCGGCGTGCGCACGGTAGCCACGGAGAAGTCCTTCACCCAGGGCAACGTGGTGCAGACCGACAATGCGCTCGACGTCGCCATCGAGGGCCGCGGCTTCCTGCAGATCCTGATGCCGGACGGCAGCGTGGGCTACACGCGCGACGGCTCGCTGAAGATCGACAGCGAGGGCCGCTTCGTCACCGCCAGCGGCTATGAAATGCAGCCCGGCATCGTGCTGCCGCAGAACACGCAGAGCGTGACCATCAGCCGCGACGGCATCGTCACTGCCACCATCCCCGGCACCGTGGCGCCGGTACAGGTCGGTACGCTGCAGCTGGCTGATTTCATCAACCCGGCGGGCCTGCAGCCGGCCGGCGAGAACCTGTACATGGAGACCGCAGCCAGCGGCCCGCCGCAGGTCGGCAACCCCGGCCTGAACGGTCTCGGCAACCTCATCCAGGGCGCCCTCGAGGGTTCCAACGTGAACACCGTCGAGGAGCTCGTGAACATGATCGAGACGCAGCGCGCCTACGAGATCAATTCCAAGGCGATCTCCACGGCCGACGCGATGCTGCAGTTCGCCAACAACCAGCTTGGACGATAGCCATGCCTACTTTCTCGTCCCCTAAAGCCGCTTTCGTCGCCCTGCTCGCGATGGTCATGCTGGCCGGCTGCGCCTCGCGCTTTCCGCCGGTCACGCGCGGCGACCACCCGGACTTTCGCACCGTCGTGGCGCCGCAGCCGTTGCCGCCGGAAGCGAACCACGGCGCCATCTTCCAGGCCGCGAACGCGACTACCTTGTTCGAAGACTTCAAGGCGCGGCGCGTCGGCGACATCCTCACGGTGGTGCTGTCCGAGCGCACGAATGCGCGCAAGTCGGCCAATACCAACACCGCAAAGGACAGCAGCGTCAGCCTCACCGACCCGATCCTCGGCGGCCGCCCGATCACCAGCGGCGGGACGCCGATCCTGAACACCGAGGTCGAGATGCAGCGCTCCTTCGACGGCAGCGGCGATGCCGCGCAGAGCAACCAGCTCGAGGGCTCCATCACCGTCACGGTGGCGGAGGTGCTGCCCAACGGCAACCTGGTCATCCAGGGCGAGAAGTGGGTACAGATCAACCAGGGCAAGGAATACATCCGGCTGCGCGGCATCGTGCGCACGGTGGACATCCGCCCGGACAACTCCGTGCTTTCCACCCAGGTGGGCGACGCCCAGGTCGCCTACGGCGGGACCGGCACGGTGGCACAGGCCAACTCGCCGGGCTGGCTGACACGATTCTTCAACAGCCCCATCTGGCCGTTCTGAGCTTAGCGGAGTGCCGAGCATGAAGAGCTTCATGAAAATCCTTTGCGCAGCGCTGCTGGTGATCCTGGCGGCGCAGCCGGCGCAGGCCGAGGAACGCATCAAGGACCTCGCCGTGGTATCCGGCGTGCGCAGCAACCAGCTGGTCGGCTACGGCCTGGTGGTGGGCCTGAGCGGCACCGGCGACCAGACCACGCAGGCGCCGTTCACCGCGCAGAGCCTGCGCAACATGCTCGGCCAGCTGGGCGTGACCATTCCCGGCAACGTGAACCTGCAGCTGAACAACGTCGCGGCGGTGGCGATCCACGCCGAGCTGCCGCCTTTCGCCAAGCTCGGCCAGACCATCGACATCACTGTCTCTTCCATCGGCAACGCCAAGAGCCTGCGTGGCGGCAGCCTGCTGATGGCGCCACTGAAGGGCGCCGACGGCCAGGTCTATGCCATCGCCCAGGGCAACCTGGTGGTGGGTGGCTTCGGCGCCGAGGGCAGGGACGGCTCCAGCATTTCCGTCAACGTGCCGAGCGTCGGCCGCATCCCCGGCGGCGCCACGGTGGAACGCATCGTGCCGTCCGGCTTCAACGCCACCGACAGCATCACGCTCAACCTGCGCAGCCCGGACTTCACCACTGCCTTCCGTCTCGCCGAAGCCGTGAACAAGGCCATCGGCGACGAGCTGGCGGCGCCGCTGGACGCCACCTCGGTGCGCGTGCGCGCGCCGCTGGACCCGGGCCAGCGCGTCGGCTTCATGTCCTGGCTGGAAAACATCACCGTGGCGCCCGGCGACCCGCCGGCGCGCGTCATCGTCAACTCGCGCACCGGCACTATCGTCATGGGCGGCAACGTCAAGGTGCTGGCCGCGGCCGTGGCGCATGGCGGCCTCTCCGTGACCATCTCCGAGAGCTTCGCCGTGTCCCAGCCTGAGCCGTTCTCGCGCGGCGGCGAGACCGTCGTCGTCCCCGAGAGCGAGATCGAGATCCGCGAAGGCGACGGGCGCATGTTCCCCTTCGGTCCCGGCACCACGCTCGAAGAGATCGTGCGCGCCGTGAACCAGGTCGGGGCGGCGCCGGGCGACCTGGTGGCCATCCTCGAGGCCCTGCATACCTCGGGCGCCCTGCGCGCCGAACTGATCATCATCTGAGCGGGGCCGGCGCATGAGTCTCCACGCGATCACCGACACCACGGGCACGGCGAGTCTCGCCGACCTGCGGCGTTCGGCGCGCGCCGGGGACGCCGAGGCGGCGCGCGAGGCCGCGAAACAGTTCGAAGCCTTGTTCGTCAACATGATGATCAAGCAGATGCGCCAGGCCATGCCCACTTCCGGCGGCATGTTCGGCGGCGAGGGCATGAAGCTCTACGAGAGCATGCACGACCAGCAGCTCTCGCTCGCCATGTCCCAGCGCGGCGGCATCGGCCTGGCCGCATCCATCGAGCGGCAGTTGCTGCCGGCCGGTCCGCCCCCGGGCGACGCGCCGCGGGAACTGCATTTCCCCACCCACCGCCTGCCGGCGCGGGTCGAGCCGCTGGTGCGGCTGGAGACCCAGGCCCGGGCGGAGAGCATGGCGCAGCCCGCGGCAGCGGCGGTCTCTCCGGCCAGCGGGCCTGCGGCGACGCCGGCCCAGGCGGCAGCCCAGTCGTCGCCCCAGGCGCCGCCGAGCCCGGAGGCTTTCGTCAAGCGGTTGCTGCCGCATGCCCGCCGCGCGGCGAAGATGCTCGGCGTCGCGCCGGAGGTCCTCATCGCCCAGTCGGCGCTGGAGACCGGCTGGGGCCGCTACATGATGCGCGATGCCGGGGGCCAGCCGAGCAACAACCTGTTCGGCATCAAGGCTACCGGCGGCTGGAGCGGCGACAAGGTGCGCGTCTCGACCCTGGAGTACCGCGACGGCGTGGCGCGACGCGAGACCGCGGCCTTCCGCGGCTATTCGGACGAGGCTGCCAGCTTCGCCGACTACGTGCGGCTGATCGGGGACAACCCGCGCTACCGCCAGGCCGTGGCCAACGCCGACAGCCCGGAAGGCTACCTGCGCGGCCTGCAGAAGGCCGGCTACGCCACGGATCCCGAGTACGCCGACAAGATTCTTTCCATCCTGCAGCGCGGCCTGCCGGGCCTGCCAGGGTCGTCCGACGGTCGGACGGATGCCGCCGGCCTCAATATTTCGTCCGCGCGGCCGACTACTACCCAAACGGGCGGCTCTGGAGTCGCCCGCCTGCAGTCGCACCCGGCGGCTAAGGAGACCACCTGATGTCCGGAGTATTCGGCATTGGCACCTCGGCCCTGCTGGCTTACCAGCGGGCCATCGCGGTGACCGGCCAGAACATCGCCAACGTGGGGAACGAGGACTACAGTCGCCAGCGCATCGACCTGGCGACCCGCAATCCCCAGTTCTCCGGCGCCGGCTGGTACGGCCAGGGCGTGGACGTGACCGGCGTGAACCGCATGACCGACCAGTTCGTGCAGCGCCAGGTGCTGGACAACACGGCCGGTTCCGCCCGCCAGCAGGTCTATTACCAGTACGCCCAGCGCGCCGACAGCCTGCTGGCCGACCCGGAGGCCGGGCTGGCGCCGGTATTGCAGCAGTTCTTCTCTGCGGTGCAGGACGTGGCCAACGACCCGACCTCGACCGCCGCGCGGCAGGTGCTGCTGAGCCAGGGCGAGGCGCTGTCCGACCGTTTCGCTTTCCTGCAGCGGCGGCTGGACGACCAGCGCCAGGTGGTGGAAGGCCAGATCGGCGCCGCAGTCGAGGAGGTCAACGGCCTCGCCCGCAGCATCGCCGACCTGAACCGGCAGATCGCCGAGGGTATCGGCCAGGCGGGCGGCGCGGCGCCGAACGACCTGCTGGACCAGCGCGACGCCATGATCGAGCAGCTCTC
Source organism: uncultured Thioalkalivibrio sp. (assembly GCA_964413755.1). GTDB lineage: Bacteria > Pseudomonadota > Gammaproteobacteria > Steroidobacterales > XN24 > XN24. Next base: position 11,071 of record CAYPTW010000070.1, read on the forward strand.
GGGCCTGGTCTCGGTGCAGACCCTGCCGCAGGGCGACGGTACCGTGAACGTGCTGATCGGCAACGGCCAGAACCTGGTGATGGGCAGCACCGCGACCGCGCTCTCTGCGCAGCCGCTCGGCGCCGACCCGTCGCGCACCGAGATCGCGTTGCTCAACCCGGGCTCAGTCGTGCCCGTGACCGACATTATTTCCGGCGGGGAGCTTGGCGCCCTGCTCGACGTGCGCCGCGAAATCCTCGATCCGGCGCAGAATGCCCTCGGCCGCACTGCGGTCGGCCTGGCGCTGTCCTTCAACGAGCTGCACAGCCAGGGCGTGGACCTTGACGGTGTCGCCGGCGGCGATTTCTTCCGCCTGCCGGACGGCGAAGTGCTGGTGGGACGTGGCAACAGCGCCACCGGCACCCCGGCGCTCACCTACACGGATGCCGCGGCCCTGACCACGGCGGACTATCGCGCCAGCTTCGACGGCGTGGAATGGCGCCTTACCCGCGCCGGTTCGACGACGCCGCTGGCCACCGCCGCCCCCGGCGGGACGCTGGCCGCCGACGGCTTCGAGCTCGACCTGTCGGGCGTTGCCGGCGCGGCCGCCGGCGACAGCTTCGACGTGCGGCCCACGCGCACCGCGGCGGCCGAGCTCGGCCTCGCCATCACAGACCCACGTGCTTTCGCCGCGGCGCTGCCGCCTGACACCCCCGGCGCCAGCGTGGTCGGAGACAACCGCAACGCCCTGGCGTTGGCCGGCCTAGGCACCGAGCGGGTGCTGGCCAACGGCACCACCAGTATTTCGGCCTCTTACAACGAGCTGGTGGCCGGCGTGGGCGTGAAGACGCGCCAGGCCGAGCTCTCGGCGGCCGCCCAGGGCCGCATGCTCGAGGCATCACAAGCCCAGCGCGAGTCGGTTTCCGGCGTCAACCTCGACGAGGAAGCGGCCAATTTGCTGCGCTACCAGCAGGCCTATGCCGCCGCGGCCCAGGTCATCGCCACTGCCGGCACCCTGTTCGACACCCTGCTGATGGCGGTGCGGAGGTAAGCCATGCGCATCTCGACATCCCAGATCTACAATTCTGGCCTGGACTCGATCCAGCGCCAGCAGGCGGAGATGAACCGCATCCAGCAGCAGCTGGCGAGCGGCAAGCGCATCCTGTCGCCGTCCGACGACCCGGGCGGCGCGGTGCAGTCGCTGCAGTTCCGCGACTCCATGGCCAGGCTCGAGCAGTACGCCCGTAACGGCGGCCTCGCCACCGCGCGCCTCGGGCAGGAAGAGGTCGTGCTCGGCCAGGCGCTGGATGGACTGCAGCGTGTGCGCGAGCTCGCCATCCAGGGCAACAACGCGAGCCAGACGCCGGAGACGCGGCGCGCCATAGCGTCCGAGATCCGCCAGCAGCTCGACCAGTTGTACGAGCTGGCCAACACCCGCGATGCCAACGGCGAGTACATTTTCGCCGGCTTCTCCTCGCTGGACCGTCCCTTCGTGGAAACGCCCGCCGGGGCCGTTTACACAGGCGGCGCCGAGGCGCGCCAGGTGGCGATCAGCGACACGCGGCGCATCGACCTGGGCGACCCGGGCGACGCCGTGTTCATGGGTATTCCGGAAGGCAATGGCCAGTTCATCGCCACCGAAGGCGCCGCCAACACCGGTACCGGCTCCGTGCGCGAGACCACGGTGAGCTCGCCGGGCGCCTGGGACGGCACGCCACGCACACTGCGCTTCACCGCGCCCGATGCCTGGGAGGCGGTGGACGCAGCCAACAACGTCGTGGCGAGCGGCAGCTACGCCGACGGCGACACCATCACATTCGAAGGCCTGAGCGTGCGCCTCGGCGGCACGCC